>NZ_JAECVV010000004.1:0-304557 GCF_016055145.1 Thermoactinomyces sp. CICC 23799 | reverse complement strand
CCCGTCCTTCATCGGCTCCTGGCGCCAAGGCATCCACCGTGTGCCCTTAGTAGCTTACCCTACTGACTCTCTTGGAGATTACTTCTCCCGGTGATTGCAACTTGACAAGCGACGTGTGAAGATTCTCGTCATACGAGTCTCTTCAACCTCGTCATGCTTCTTCCATATCTCATTTTCAAGGTGCGTCGTTTTCCTTTTGTCCACCGCCTTGCGGCGACAAGGAATAATATATCACGGTCATAAACAAAATGCAACCCTTTTTTATAAAACCACTTATTTCCATAATCAACAACCAAAAAACCCTTCTTCTCATGCAGAAAAGAAGGGTTGTAAAATGCTTGGCGGCATTACGATGGGTTGTCCGCCCGTTTGATCCACTCCGGCAAATCGCGGATCACATTTTCAACGGCTACATCCTGTGCATCACCCGAGCGGCGCAGTTTCATCTCCACCAGACCATCTCCGGCTTTGGCTCCGACGGTAATCCGGACCGGAATCCCGAACAAATCCGCGTCTTTAAATTTCACACCCGCCCGTTCTTTACGGTCATCAAACAATACTTCATATCCGGCTTCCAATAACTCTTGGTACAATTTTTCCGCAGTTTTGGCCTGTACCTCATTTTTCATATTCACCGCAATCAGGTGAACGGTATAGGGGGCAATGGAAACGGGCCAAATAATTCCGTGCTCATCATGATTCTGCTCCACAACGGATGCTACCGCGCGGGAAATGCCGATGCCGTAACATCCCATGATAAACGGCTGCTCTTTGCCGTTTTCATCCAAAAATCTGGCTTTCATCTCCACGCTGTAACGGGTTCCCAATTTGAACACATGCCCCACTTCAATCCCGCGGCGCAGAGAAATCACACCACCGCAACGGGGACATCTGTCGCCTTCCTGGATATTTCTCAGGTCGCCGGTCACATCCACTCCAAAATCACGCCCGGGTTGAACATGAATGAAATGATGATCGACTTCATTGGCTCCGACAATCAGTTCTCTCTGATTCATCACAGCCTGATCCGCCAACACTTTCACTTTTTTCTTCAAGCCCACCGGCCCCACAAATCCGGCAGGAGCCCCTGCGATTTCCTGCACGGTTTGATCATCGGCCAGCTCACAAACCGTGGCATTCAACAGATTTTTCACCTTGACATCATTCACTTCATGATCTCCCCGCACCAAAACGAGCACAGGTTCCCCGTCCACCAAAAAGACAAGGCTTTTGGCCAGCTTGGAAACCGGCACATCCAAATATTTTGCCACCTCTTCAATGGTGCGTTTTTGCGGAGTGTGCACTTTTTCCATTTTTTCCACGGAAGCTACACCGGATGTATTTTCTTCCCCGGCCACTTCGGCCATTTCCACATTGGCCGAGTAATCGCAGGATTCACAGATAACCACCGTATCTTCCCCGGCATCCGCCAGAGCCATAAACTCATGGGTGCCTTTTCCGCCGATGGAACCGGAGTCGGCTTCAACCGCCCGAAATTCCAGACCGATGCGGGTAAAAATGTTTTGGTATGCCTGATACATCTTTTCATAGGTTTCATTCAGCGAATCCCGATCCGAATGAAACGAATAGGCATCTTTCATGATAAACTCCCGCCCTCTCAACAAACCGGAGCGCGGGCGCTTTTCATCCCGGAATTTGTTTTGAATCTGGTATAAAATCATCGGGAGTTTTTTGTAAGAATTGATTTCACCCCGCAACAAATCGGTAATCACTTCTTCATGGGTGGGCCCGATCGCAAAAGGCCGGTCATGCCGGTCTTGCATCTTAAACAAATCAGGCCCGTAAGTGTCCCAACGGCCGGACTCCTGCCATAATTCGGCCGGATGCAATGTCGGCAACAGCAACTCTTGACCTCCGATGCGATCCATCTCTTCGCGCACAATTTGTTCCACCTTATGTAAAACGCGGTATCCCAAAGGCAAGAAAGTATATATCCCCGCAGCCAATTGCCGGATGAATCCTCCGCGCAGCAACAGCTGGTGACTGATCATTTCTGCTTCCCCGACCGTCCGGAGTGTCGGAGCCATCATATTGTTTTGCCGCATATTCATCCCTCTCTTTTCAAAAAATGCCATTGTTTTTTATCATACATAAAACCATTAAAAGAAAAAAGATCTATCGCCATAAAAAAGGAAAACCGGCCCATCGATCAGAGCCGGGTTTCCGCTTTATCAAGTGAAGAACACTTTTTTTATGTCATTAAACGTCACCACAAGCATCAACATCATCAGTAAAGCGAACCCAATAAAGTGAACCAGACTTTCCTTGTTCGGGCTGATCGGACGGCCGCGAACCGCCTCGATCCCGATGAAAACCAGACGGCTTCCATCCAAAGCCGGAATCGGCAACAGATTAAAAATCCCCAGATTCAGGCTCAAAAGTGCGGTCCAACGGATGAGTGACTCATATCCGGCCTTGGCCGCCTCGCCGGTGATGGAACCCATCTGAACAGGCCCACCCAAACTTTTCAGCCCCAGCTGTCCGGTCACCAACTTCCCGAATCCGTCCATGATCATGACAGACCAATCATACGTCTGCCTGAACCCGTCAATGGCTGCTTCCCAAAGGGTGGCGTCTCTTTTCATCTCATTGACATTAAAATAAACCCCGATTTGGTAGACTTCCCCGCTTTTTTGCGGTGTAACCGGAAAATCCAGTTTTTGTCCGTTTCTGTCCACCGTAATGGTCACCGTTTTCCCTTTGGATTCCAACAACTCATACCGCAACGAATCCATGGTATTCACTTTTTTGCCGTTGATGGCCACAATCATATCATTTTCCCGGATCCCGGCCTTGGCTGCCGGTGAATCCGGAATGGCCTGATCGACCGGCAACCGGTCTTCGATTCCGGTTACAAATGTGTAGATGGCAAACAGAATAATGGTCAACACAATATTAAACAGGGGGCCGGCAAAAATGGTCATCGCCTTTTGCCCGGCGGTTTTGGAGCCGAACTGACGGTCATACGGCGCGATTTGCAGTTCCGTTTTTTCGGTGTAATGAATATTGGCTTGCGGATCCAGGAAATATTTTGCTTCATGTCCATCCGCATCTTCCAGCACCACATACAGCTGTCTTTCCAAATCCGCTTCCACAAGCCTTCCGACGACCAGAGACTCCGCCTCCAACCCTTGCGGATCAAACAGGTACAAATGGTTCAATTTCCCCTCCGGAGTTTGGGTTGCATAAACCATCGTACCCGTTTTGATTTCCACCATTTCCGCATCTTCACCGGCCATGCGGACATAACCGCCCAAGGGCAAAATCCGGAGGGAATAGAGCGTTTCCCCCCGTTTGGTGGCAAAAAGCTTCGGTCCGAAACCGATGGCAAATTCCCGCACCAGTATCCCTGCACGTTTTGCGAAGATAAAATGCCCCAATTCATGAACAAAGACAAGTAAACTCAGGACCAAAACAAATATCACTACGGTTTGCATGGACTATTCATCACCACCCTGGTTGATCACACACCTTAAATCTAAGCCGACGGAACAAGACCGTCTTGTGCAAATCGGCGGGCCCATCTGTCTGCTTCTTCAATTTCTTCCAACGACGGATTGCTGACCGCCTGATGTGCCTCCAGCGTCCGTTCGATGATCTCTTCAATGGCCAAAAAAGTGCATTTTCCTTGTAAAAAGGTTTGTACCGCCACTTCATTCGCCGCATTTAACACAGCCGGCACCGTTCCCCCGGCTTTCCCGGCATCATAAGCCATTTTCAAACAGGGATACCGTTTGAAATCCATTGCTTTGAAATCGAGCCGGGATAACTGAACAAAATCCAGGCGTTTTGTCGTCAGTTGCATCCGTTTGGGGTAAGTCAATGCATATTGAATCGGAACCCTCATGTCCGGGGTGCCCAATTGTGCCATCACGGCACCGTCTTGAAATTCAACCATCGAATGGATGACACTTTGCGGATGAAGGACTACATCTATTTTCTCATAAGGAAAATCAAATAACCAGTGCGCTTCAATCACTTCAAATCCTTTGTTCATCATCGTTGCACTGTCAATGGTGATCTTGTTTCCCATTGCCCAGTTCGGATGGTTTAACGCTTGTTCCACGGTTGCATTCACCAATTCTTCCCGGCTCCAATCACGAAACGCCCCTCCGGATGCCGTGATGATCACCCGTTCCACATCGTCCATCCGCTCACCATGAAGACATTGAAAAAGTGCAGAATGCTCGCTGTCAATCGGCAACAACGGCACTTGATGTTTTTTGGCTTCCGCCGTCACAATATGGCCGGCTGTGACCAGGGTCTCTTTATTTGCCAACCCGATCTTTTTCCCTGCCCGAATGGCTTCCAGGGTCGGGACCAAGCCTTTGCTTCCGACCAAAGCAGAGACAAGGTAGGTGGAGTCCGGACTGGCAGCAACCTCTTTCAAGCCTTCGTCCCCCCACAGGACACGAACCTCGTCCCCCACTTCCCGTTTCACGGCTTCAGCCGCTTCCCGGGTGGCCATGGACACCAACCGGGGCTGAAATTCCTTCACTTGTTGTATCATCAATTTTGCATTGTTCCCGGCCGCCAAAGCGACAACTTCAAATTGTTCAGGGTGTTCTTTGATTACCGCCAGTGTGCTTGTTCCAATGGACCCAGTGGAACCGAGAATAGCCACCTTTTCTAACATTCCATAGCCCCTTTCAGTCATCACAAAAGTTGGACAAAGTGTAAAATGATAAACGTGAACAGCAAACTGTCAAAACGATCCAAAAATCCGCCATGCCCCGGCAAAAGGGATCCTGAGTCTTTGACGCCTGTGCTTCGTTTCCATGCCGATTCAATGAGGTCCCCGATTTGACCGACGACGGTGATCAATACGCCAATGGCCACGGCAAACAACGGATTGCCCAGATCGGGAAATATGAAAAAGATGATGATGCTCAAAAGAGTTCCACACAAAATTCCGCCAAGAGATCCTTCAATGGTTTTATTCGGGCTGATTTCCGGCATCAGCTTCTGCTTTCCCCATCGCTTGCCGACAAAATAAGCGCCGGTATCATTTGCCCAAGTGGCCAAAATGATCAACAAGGACCAAGCCAAACCGTTCTCTTGCCAAATCGTCACCGTCATATAGGAAAATCCATATCCTATGTATATGGCACCCACAAACAAATAAGCCATTTGAAACAGATCAAATTGGTTCCGGCTGAAGACCATCCACAAAAAATACAGAATCAGCCCCAGGATGACCGGTGTGGTTCCTTGCAAAAAAGAAAATCCGGAGAAGTTGGGTTGATTGGCAAGCACACTCAAAAACACCATCAAGATCACGGCAACCCCGATAAAAATTTGCGGGGTGCGAAGCGAAATGTTTTTCATTTTTGCATATTCAATAAAGGCCACAATTCCCAAAACAAACAAGCAAATTGTATATAACCAGGCTTGGCTCATCAATCCCAGAAAAATCACAGCGCCCAATGTACCTGTAATAATTCTCTGTTTCATCGCTATTTCCCCTGTCTCTTTACACCGCCCCAAAGCGTCTTGAACGATGCTGGAAATCTTCGATCGCCTGGTAAAAACATTCCGACGAGAAATCAGGCCACAACACATCCGTAAACCACAACTCACTGTACGCAAGTTGCCACAACAAGAAGTTGCTCACCCGTATTTCACCACTTGTCCGGATGACCAGATCGGGATCTGGCAATCCTTTGGTCAACAAATACTCACTCATCAGCTCTTCGTTGACTTCTCCTTTATCAATATGACCATTTTCAATGTCTTCTATAATCCGGTGAACAGCCTCTATAATCTCGCTTCTTGCCCCGTAGTTAATGGCAAAATTCAGTATCAAGCCGGTATTGTCTTTGGTTTTTTTCTGAAACTCCATCAACGCTTTTTGCGTGTAATCCGGTGTCCTGCTGATCCCGCCCAAAATCCGGACCTTGACATTTCGCTTCATCAACTCTTGCAAATCGGTTTTCAAAAACTCCATGGGCAGCTTCATCAGATACTCCACTTCGTCTTTGGGTCTTTTCCAGTTTTCCGTTGAGAAGGAGTAAAAGGTTAACACTTCAATCCCCAAATCATCGGCGGCCCGGATAATTTCACGGATCCGTTTCATTCCCGCGGCATGACCGGCCGTGCGAGGCATTCCCCTTTTTTTGGCCCAACGTCCGTTTCCGTCGGTGATAATCGCCACATGCTTGGGCATGGGCGCTTTTTTGATCTTTTCTAACAAATCTTCGGCGGATGATGTATCGTTCCCCATGGATCCCATCAAACGCTTCATGGATTTGATCATAGAACATTCCTCCGCAAATAGGTCTCAAAATATCTTAGGTACGAATCAACCTTTTTCCTCCAACAATTTCCTGATTTAGCCAGAAAACCCCCTCTGTAAAGAAGGGGTTTTCACCCGATGAGATCATTCCTCAGATTTCCAGAATTTCTTTCTCTTTGTCCGCAACCACATCATCCACTTTTTTGATGTATTGATCCGTCAGCTTTTGGACTTCATCCTGGCCGCGGCGCAGGGTGTCTTCCGGAATCTCCCCGTTTTTCTCCATCTTTTTCAATGTGTCGTTGGCATCACGACGGATGTTGCGAATCGCCACTTTGGCATCTTCGCCGGTTTTCCGGACCAGTTTTACCAATTCGTTGCGCCGTTCTTCCGTCAAAGCCGGGATGGTGATACGGATCACGGAACCGTCATTGTTGGGGTTCAACCCGAGCTCGGATTTTAAAATCCCGCGTTCAATCTCGGGCAATACCGATTTGTCCCACGGTTGGATCAGCAAGGTGCGGGGATCCGGAGTGGAAATGTTGGCGACCTGGTTGACGGGCATTTCCGAACCGTAATACTCCACGACCACTTTATCCAACAACGAAGGGTTGGCCCGTCCGGCACGAATCGAAATCAAATCTTTCTTTAAAACTTGCAGTGCCTTTTCCATCTTCTCCTGAGCTTGCTTTTTTACTTCATCCATATGCTTACACACTCCCTTTTACCAATGTTCCGATTTGCTCTCCCAAAAGCACGCGCCGAATGTTTCCTTCTTCGGAGATATTAAAAACAATGAGCGGAATGTTGTTATCCATACACAAGGACGAAGCTGTGGAATCCATTACTTTCAAACCTTTGTTCAAGATTTCCAGATAAGTCAGCGTGTCATATTTTTTGGCGGTCGGCTCTTTCTTGGGATCTGCAGTGTAAACGCCATCCACATTGTTTTTGGCCATCAAAATGACTTCTGCTTCAATCTCAGCCGCTCTGAGCGCCGAGGTCGTATCCGTCGAGAAAAACGGATTGCCGTTTCCGCCGGCAAAGATCACAACCCGGCCTTTTTCCAAGTGGCGAATGGCACGCCGGCGGATATACGGCTCGGCGACTTGCCGCATTTCAATGGCGGTTTGCACCCGGGTCGGCACATCGATACTTTCCAGCGCATCTTGCAACGCCAACGAGTTCATCACCGTGGCAAGCATTCCCATGTAATCGGCAGTGGCACGGTCAATTCCGCGGGATGATCCCTGAATGCCGCGCCAAATGTTGCCGCCTCCCACAACCACAGCCACTTCCACACCGAGTTCAACCACTTCTTTGATTTGTTTGGCCAGCGATTGGATCACATTTGCGTCAATTCCATAACCCCGGTCTCCGGCCAAGGCTTCACCACTTAATTTTAAGATAACTCGCTTATATTTGGGAGTACTCATCGTTTTCCTCCGTTCGTACAAAATCAATATAGATGAATTTTCCTTCAAATCATACAACTTGTCCAGTTTGTTCAAAGAACTTCTAAAAAAATGGGAACACCAAGTTCGTGTTCCCATGTAATTTGTCAACCTTTCTTGACTTGGGACATAACCTCTTCCGCAAAGTTATCTTCACGTTTTTCGAGACCCTCGCCCATTTCGTAACGGACAAAACGACGGATATTGATGTTTTCACCGATCTTGGCGATCATTTCTTTCACCAGTTGATCGATGGTTTTATCCGGGTCTTTGACAAAAGGTTGATCCAAAAGGCAAATGTCTTTGAAATGTTTTTGCAAACGTCCTTCCACCATTTTGTCAACAATGTGTTCCGGTTTTCCTTCTTGAAGCGCTTGTTGTTTTAAAATTTCCCGTTCTTTTTCCACAACGCTTTCCGGAATTTCTTCACTGCGAACATATTGCGGATTCATTGCGGCAATTTGCATGGCGATATCCCGGACAAAGCTTTTGAACTCTTCGTTTTTCGCAACGAAATCGGTTTCACAGTTTACTTCCACCAGAACACCGATCCGGCCTCCGGCATGT
The DNA here is from genome assembly GCF_016055145.1 of Thermoactinomyces sp. CICC 23799. Taxonomy (NCBI): domain Bacteria; kingdom Bacillati; phylum Bacillota; class Bacilli; order Caryophanales; family Thermoactinomycetaceae; genus Thermoactinomyces; species Thermoactinomyces sp. CICC 23799. The sequence continues at coordinate 296,280 of NZ_JAECVV010000004.1, read as the reverse complement.
ATGTAGGATTCAACAATCCCTTCCGCTGCAATGCGGTCTGATTTTTTGGCTGCTTTGGCGATACCTTTCTCACGGAGATATTCGATCGCTTTTTCCATGTCTCCGTTGGTTTCGGTTAAAGCTTTTTTACAATCCATCATTCCCGCGCCTGTTTTTTGACGCAGTTCTTTTACTTGTTGTGCGCTGATTGCCATGAATGCTCCTCCTTTTTTGATATAGCGTATAAAAAGAGGGGGCCGGCATGAGTCCCGTCATGCCACCCTCTTCATTTTCCGGTCAGGAAGCTGTTGTGGTTTCGCTCGGTTGCTCTTGTTGCTGTTGCTCCCCTTGTTTTCCTTCCAGAATGGCATCGGCGATTTTTCCGGTGAAGAGACGAACCGCACGGATGGCATCGTCGTTCCCCGGAATGACATAGTCGATTTCATCCGGATCACAGTTGGTATCCACAATGGCAATGATCGGGATGTTCAACTTGCGGGCTTCGGCAACCGCAATCCGTTCTTTGCGCGGATCAATCACAAAGATGGCATCCGGCAATTTTTTCATGTATTTGATCCCGCCGAGGAATTTTTCCAATTTTGCCTGCTCTTTTTTCAGCAGAACCACTTCTTTTTTCGGCAATACATCAAAGGTGCCGTCTTCTTCCATGCGTTCCAATTCATGAAGACGTTCGATGCGTTTGCGGATGGTTTGGAAGTTCGTCAGGGTTCCTCCCAACCAACGGTGGTTGACATAAAACATGTTGGAACGGGTGGCTTCTTCTTTGACGGCTTCTTGTGCTTGTTTTTTCGTTCCGACAAACAAAATGTTTCCGTCATTTGCAGCCAGGTCACGAACGAAATTGTAAGCCTGTTCCATCATTTTCACGGTTTTTTGCAAATCGATGATATAAATGCCGTTACGTTCCGTGAAAATGTACTTTTTCATTTTCGGGTTCCAACGACGTGTTTGATGACCGAAATGAACCCCTGCTTCCAATAATTGTTTCATTGATACAACTGCCATTAAAAAATCCTCCTTATTGGTTATTCCTCCGCCAAAGTCATCGCAAGCAGAAACCAATTTTCCCATGGCACCACTGCCTGCTTTCCTTGACGTGTGTTTTACACCATTGATGAATATACCATATTCATTAAAGCCCTCGCAAGAAAAAACTCCCGTGAAACGTCAATTCGAAAAAAACGCCGAATTTCCTTCTTTATAATATATACTGGCTCAAATCACGGTCTTTCACTATATCTTGCAATCGTTCTCTCACATATTCCGGTGTGATCTTGATTTCACCGGCTCCGATCTCAGGCGCCTCAAAGGACAATTCCTCCAGCAACCGCTCCAAAACCGTATGGAGGCGGCGGGCACCGATATTTTCCGTCGCGCTGTTCACTTCCGCCGACAAGCGGGCAATCTCGCGGATAGCTTCATCGGTGAAGGTCACCTGGATGCCCTCTGTTTCCAACAACGCCGTGTACTGTTTGATCAGCGCGCTTTTGGGCTCGGTTAAAATCCTTACAAAATCATCGGCCGTCAAATCACTCAGTTCGACACGGATCGGAAAGCGGCCTTGAAGTTCGGGAATCAGATCCGACGGTTTGGACACATGAAATGCCCCGGCAGCGATAAACAAAATGTGATCGGTTTTCACCGGCCCGTATTTGGTCATCACCGTCGAGCCTTCCACGATCGGCAAAATATCGCGCTGCACCCCTTCCCGGGAGACATCCGGACCATGTCCGTCCTTCCCGGCCACTTTATCGATTTCATCCAAAAAAATGATCCCCGATTGTTCCACCCTTTCCAGAGCTTCCTGGGTGACCTGGTCCATGTCGATTAATTTTTGCCCTTCCTGCTGGGTTAATATTTCGCGGGCCTCTTTCACGGTGACTCTCCGCTTTTTGGTTTTCTTCGGCATCAAATGCCCGAGCATCTCCTGCATGTTCATTCCCATTTGTTCGACGCCGGTTCCGGCAAACATGTCAAACATGGCCGGAGCCTGCTCTTCCACTTCGATTTCGATCACGCGATCCTCCAGTTCTCCGCGCAATAACTTCTCTTTTAAGATTCGCCGGTCTTCTTTCAGCTTGCTTTCATCCTGTTGCGTCTGACTGGCCGGAGGGGAGGATTGATTTTGCTGGAACAGAAACTCAATCGGATTTTTAAAAGTTGGTGCGGCCTTTTTGCCGGGGGCCAGAATTTCGACAATCCGGTCATTAGCCATGGCGCGCGCCTCATCCTTCACGCTTTCCAACTTTTCTTTTTTCACCATGCGAACCCCGGTCTCCACCAAATCACGGACCATGGATTCCACATCCCGGCCGACATAACCCACTTCGGTGAATTTGGTGGCTTCCAGTTTGACGAAAGGTGCACCGACCAGCTTCGCCAGCCTGCGGGCAATCTCGGTTTTTCCCACCCCTGTCGGACCGATCATCAAAATGTTTTTGGGAACCACTTCCTCTTTCAGTTCATCCGGCAACAGCGTGCGGCGGTAACGGTTTCGAAGAGCGATCGCAACGGCGCGTTTTGCTTCATTCTGCCCGATGATGTACTTATCCAATTCTGCAACAATTTGCCGGGGAGTCCATTTTTCTCGAGGGTTGTACACGGGCGCCATCATGAAACCTCCTCAACTACAATCTGATTGTTGGTAAACACACAAACTTCGCTGGCAATGGTTAATGCGGCTTCAGCGATTTCTTTGGCGGAAAGATGGGGCGCATACCGTTTCAACGCCCTGCCGGCAGACAATGCAAAACTTCCTCCCGAACCGATCGCCAACATCCCGTCATCCGGCTCGATCACTTCACCGGTACCGGAGATCAGGAACAATTTCTCCGCGTTCATCACGATCATCATGGCTTCCAGTTTCCGCAAAACCTTATCGGAACGCCATTCCTTGGCCAGCTCCACCGCTGCCCTCGCCAGGTTCCCGTGGTATTCTTCCAGCTTCCTTTCAAACTTCTCAAACAGCGTCATCGCATCCGCGACGGATCCGGCAAAACCGGCCACCACTTTTCCGTGATACAGCCGGCGCACTTTTTTCGCGCCGTGTTTCATGATCATTTGATTGCCAAAAGTCACCTGACCGTCTCCGGCCATGGCCGCTTTTCCTTCATGCTGTATGGCAAAGATGGTCGTTGCATGAAAATCTCCCAATCTTTGTTCCCCCTTTTTCGGGCCAATCGAAAATTTCCCGTCAATCATGTATGATCGCTTGAAAATCCCGCATCAAGAAGAGACAGTGACTTGTTTGCGAAATTCCTCAATACTGTCCAAAGCGCGTTCGGCGTATTTTTCCGCCCGCTCTTTCTTGTTGCGGATCCGTTTGGGCAAAGCTTCAAATAATCCGAAGTTTGCATTCATCGGCTGAAAATGTTTCGGATCGGTATGGGTGATGTAATGAGCCAGGCTTCCAATGGCGGTCGTTTGGGGCGGAACCACTGGTTCTTCCCCCTTCACCAGACGGGCGGCATTGATGCCCGCAATGAGACCGGACGCCGCTGACTCCACATATCCTTCCACTCCGGTCATTTGGCCGGCAAAGAACAGTTGGTCATTTTTTCTGAATTGATAGGTGGGAAGCAGAAGTTTGGGTGAATTGATAAAGGTGTTCCGGTGCATCACCCCGTACCGGACAATCTCGGCGTTTTCCAAACCGGGAATCATCCGTATGACTTCTTTTTGCGGCCCCCATTTCAAATGGGTTTGGAAGCCGACAATATTGTAAAGGGTGCCGGCACTGTTGTCCTGCCGCAATTGCACGACGGCAAACGGCTGTTTTCCGGTCCGCGGATCGGTTAACCCGACCGGCTTCATGGGACCGAACAACAATGTTTTTTTCCCTCTTTTGGCGAGCACTTCAACCGGCATGCATCCCTCAAAGAAAATTTCTTTTTCAAAATCTTTCAAGGGCGCTGTCTCCGCTTGAATCAATGCCTCATAAAAACGGTCAAACTCTTCTTCCGTCATGGGACAATTGATATAAGCGGCTTCCCCTTTATCATAACGGGACTGGACAAAAACTTTTTCCATATCGATTGAATCTTTTTCGACAATGGGAGCCGCTGCATCATAAAAATACAAATATTCCTCGCCGGTCAAAGCTCTCAGTTTTTCGGACAGCGCCTTGGATGTGAGCGGTCCGGTGGCGATCACGGCCGGCCCCTCGGGCAATTCGGTGATTTCTTCATGATAAATTTCGATGTTGGGATGGCGGGAAAGCGTTTGAGTGATTTCCTCCGAAAAACTTTCCCGGTCCACGGCAAGCGCCCCGCCGGCCGGAACCGCATGCCGGTCCGCCGCTTTCATCACAATGGAATCGAGGCGGCGCATTTCTTCTTTTAACACGCCCACCGCATTGGTCAACGCTGCGCTTCGCAATGAGTTGCTGCACACCAATTCGGCAAATTGTCCCCCGCGATGGGCGGGTGTCATTTTTACCGGCCTCATTTCATACAATTTCACTTTGATTCCGCGCCCGGCGATTTGCCAGGCGGCTTCGCTTCCTGCCAACCCCGCTCCCACAACAGTCACGTGTGTCATCTTTTTCCGTCCCCTCCGTCAATTTTTTTCTTCTTCATAATCACAAACAGTACAACGAATCATGGTCGGCTTTTTCTTTGCTTTTTTCTCCACCATCAGGTTCCCGCATTTCGGGCATGGACGGAGAACCGGCCGGTCCCACGAAACAAAGTCGCATTCCGGGTATCGGCTGCATCCGTAAAACAGGCGGGATTTTTTGCTCTTTCGTTCAACGATTTCCCCTTCTTTGCATTTGGGGCACGAAACCCCGGTCGATTTGACAATCGGTTTGGTGTTGCGGCAATCCGGAAAAGCGGAACAAGCCAAAAACTTTCCGTAACGACCGAACTTGTATACCATCGGGCTGCCGCACTTTTCACAGACTTCCCCGGACACCTCGTCTTGGATTTCCACTTCTTCCATCTCTTTTTCCGCGACGGACAACTGTTTTTGAAACGGATGATAAAACCGGTCCAAAATTTCGATCCAATCGGCTTTTCCTTCCTCCACCTTATCCAGGTCTTCTTCCAGATTGGCCGTAAACTCCACATTTAAGATTTCCGGGAAAAACTGCTGCATTAAATCAATCACAATTTCCCCCAACTCGGAAGGAACAAAACGTTTCTCTTCCAGAAGGACATATCCCCGTTTCTGGATGGTGTCCAAAATCGGGGCGTAAGTACTCGGGCGCCCGATTCCTTTGTCTTCCAGCTCTTTGACAAGGCTGGCTTCGGTATAACGGGGCGGGGGCTGGGTGAAATGTTGTTTGGGCTCGACGGACTTCCGCTTTAATACCTGCCCCTCGGAAAGCTCCGGTAAAAACTTGTCTTCTTCCTTTTTCTTCTGATCCTCGCCTTCCACATACACTTTCATGAATCCCGGGAACTTGATTTTGGAACCGCTGGCCTTAAACAGCGCTTCCCCGACCCGGATATTCGCCGAAACCGCATCAAACACGGCCGGTGCCATTTGAGAAGCCACAAACCGGTCCCAAATCAATTTGTACAACCGGTATTGGTCCCCGGACAAATAACTTTTGATTTCGGACGGAACCCGGAAGACGGAGGTCGGACGAATCGCTTCGTGGGCATCTTGCGCGCCCGATTTCTGTTTGTGCGAGTGTGGTGTTTTTGGCAAGTATTCCGCCCCGAACTTTCCGGCGATGTATTCACGCGCTTCGCTTTGGGCCGTTTTGGAAATCCGGGTGGAATCCGTCCGCATATAGGTAATGAGCCCCACCGTTCCTTGTTTGCCGATGTCCACCCCTTCATATAACTGCTGGGCGACCGCCATCGTCTTCTGCGCGCGGAAACCGAGCTTCCGGGCGGCTTCCTGCTGCAACGTGCTCGTGATAAACGGACCGGCCGGATTTCGTCTGCGTTCGCTGGTTTTCACCTCTTCGACAACAAAGCGCTTTCCCTTGATGGCTTCAAGGAGTTGATCCACATCTTCTTTGGAACCCAACTGCGTTTTCTTTTTCCCGTAACCATAAAATTTGGCTTCAAAAGGCTCTTCACCGCTTAGCAGCACCGCCGTCACGGTCCAGTACTCTTCGGGTTTGAACTTTCGGATTTCATTTTCCCGGTCGATGATCAACTTGACCGCCACCGACTGAACCCGTCCGGCACTCAAGCCTTTTTTCACTTTCTTCCACAACAGCGGGCTGATGTTATACCCCACCAACCGGTCCAAAATCCGCCTTGCCTGTTGGGCATTCACCAAATCCATGTTGATTTCCCGGGGATGCTTGAATGCTTCTTTGACGGCTTGTTTGGTGATTTCATTGAAAACGACCCGGCATTTTTGCTCCAGGGGAACATTCAAACTGTGCGCCAGATGCCAGGCAATCGCTTCCCCTTCCCGGTCCGGGTCCGCCGCCAGATAGACATTTTTTACTTTTTTCTTGGCGTCACGCAATTCTTTTAAAATATCCCCTTTTCCCCGGACGGTGATATATTTGGGTTCAAACCGGTTTTCCACATTGACGCCCATCTGGCTTTTGGGCAAATCCCGCACATGTCCCATGGAAGCTTTCACGATGTATTTGCTTCCCAGGTATTTTTTTATGGTTTTGGCTTTAGCCGGTGATTCAACAATCACTAGTGAATCGGCCATCTACGGCCCTCCCCTCATTCTTGCCACTTCTCTTATTTGCACTCGTATTTGATACAATACCAAATTGTGACCAAAGTGTTCAACTTCCGGACACTTGGTTTGAAGATGCTTTGATGCGTCACTTGCGGATATACCGGGCTCCGGGAAGCGAGGCAATCACCTGTTTCATCTCCAACGTGACCAGTGCCTGATGAACTTCCCCCGGGGCCCTTTGTTGATCAAACCGCTCCAACAACTGATTGATGTGGATCGGTTCATCCATCGGAATTTGTCCGTAGATTTGCTCTTCTATATCATTTAAGTCAATCGGGCTCAAATTATGCAAATCGTCCGGAAGGGAACCGGTCAAAGGGAGCCCCTCCAGCTCTTCCAGGATGTCTGACGGCTGGCGCACGCATTTTGCCCCGTCCTGGATCAGTTTTAATGTTCCCTGGCTTAGGGCGGAGGTCATCATCCCCGGAACGGCAAAAACTTCCCTTCCCTGCTCCATGCTGAACCCGGCAGTGATCAAAGAACCCGATTTTTCCGCGGCTTCCACCACCAGCGTTCCGTGCGAAAGACCGCTGATAATCCGGTTCCGTCTGGGAAAGACCCCTGGATGGGGCGGGGTGCCGGGCGGCATTTCGGAAATCACCGCCCCGTGCTCCACCAACTGCTCATAAAGGCGGCGATGATTTTTGGGATAAATGACATCCACCCCCGTTCCCAAAACGGCTATGGTTTTGCCTCCCACCCGCAGCGCGGACCGGTGTGCCTCCCCGTCGATTCCGTTGGCCATCCCGCTGATGATGGTCCACCCGCGTTCCGCCAACGGCGTCACCAGCTCCCGCGTTGCCCGGAGTCCGTAAGGCGTCGGTTTTCGGGTTCCCACCACGGCGAGCGACTTTTGCGTCAATAAGGATGAATCCCCCCGAATATATAACACCCATGGCGGTTGGGCAATCTCTTTCAACAGGGAAGGATAGGCCGGATCAAAAAACGTCACGGTCTGAATCTGCATTTTTTCCAGATTTTGCATCACTTTTTCAACCAACGCGGAAGTCAATTCGCATTTCACCTTCCCGATCGCTTTTGGCCTCACCCGGGAAAGCGTTAACCGGTCCAATAAATCGTCCGGCACGGGCCCTTTCGGTTTCCATCCCGCTTGAATCAATGAATGAATGGTGTGCCATCCCACCGACGGAATGTGATCCAATGCAATCAACCAAGAATAAGCATGCAACGGTCAACACCTCTTTTGCAAGAAAATGAACAGCTTATAAGAGTCGACACCCGTGATGCGATTGGTTCCTATTTCCAATATTACAAAGTACCATTTCCCCGCCCTTTCTCCTTCCGCCGGATCCTGATTTTCCCAAAACCATCACCGCCGCGGCCCGTACCAATAAAAAAAGGGAACCCGAAAGGTTCCCTTCATTCATCACTTCACCGTCACTTCGTCCAACAACCCTTTTTCTTCCAGAACTTTCACCAAGGTTTCGCCGATGACAGCCGGTGTTTCCGCCACTTTTACGCCACAGCGTTCCAACGTGGCAATTTTTTCGGCAGCGGTTCCTTTTCCTCCGGAGATAATCGCGCCCGCGTGTCCCATGCGTTTTCCGGGAGGTGCGGTTTGTCCGCCGATAAAACCGACCACCGGTTTTGTCATATGGTTTTTGATCCATTCGGCCGCTTCCTCTTCTGCCGTACCACCGATTTCCCCGATCATGATCACCGCTTTGGTGTCCGGATCTTCTTCAAAAGCTTTCAAACAATCGATGAAGTTGGTTCCGTTGATCGGATCGCCCCCGATGCCGACTGCCGTCGATTGGCCGATCCCGCGTGTGCTCAATTGATGGACGGCCTCATAGGTGAGCGTTCCGCTCCGCGACACGATCCCGACATGTCCGGGAACATGAATATATCCCGGCATGATTCCGATTTTGCACTCGCCCGGAGTGATGACACCCGGACAGTTCGGGCCGATCAGGCGTGTCTTTTTCCCTTCCATGTACCGTCTTACTTTCACCATGTCCAATACCGGGATGCCTTCAGTGATGCACACGACCAATTCCAATCCGGCATCCACCGCTTCCATGATGGCATCGGCTGCAAAGGCCGGAGGCACATAAATCGCAGAAGCATTGGCCCCGGTCACTTCCACGGCTTCCTGCACCGTGTTGAAAACGGGAACTCCTTCGATCTCCTGTCCCCCTTTGCCCGGAGTGACACCGCCGACGACTTGTGTCCCGTACTCAATCGCCTGTTTGGTATGAAACAATCCGGTTGACCCTGTAATCCCCTGGATGATCACTTTGGTATCCTTATTTACAAAAATACTCACCTAAACTCCCACCTTTCTCGGGCGATCTGTCATTCAAATTCTTACTTCACCAGTTCCACAATTTTTTGCGCGCCATCCGCCAAAGAATCGGCTGCCACAATTTCCAGACCGGATTCTTGCAGAATTTTCTTGCCGAGTTCGACGTTGGTGCCTTCCAGACGAACCACCAACGGCCGGTCCAGTTTGATTTGTTTTGCCGCTTCCACCACTCCGCTGGCGATCACGTCACATTTCATGATTCCGCCGAAAATATTTACAAAAATTCCTTTGACATTTTCATCCGACAAAATAATTTTAAAAGCTTCCCGCACTTTGTCCGCGGTTGCGCCGCCACCGACATCCAGGAAGTTGGCCGGTTCGCCGTCATAATGTTTGATGATGTCCATGGTGGCCATGGCTAAGCCGGCTCCATTCACCATGCAGCCGATATTTCCATCGAGCGCAATATAGTTCAGATCATATTTGGAAGCTTCAACTTCTTTCGGATCTTCTTCATCCAAGTCGCGCATTTCTAAAATATCAGGATGGCGGAACAATGCATTCGAATCAAAATTCAATTTCGCATCCAATGCCATGACGCGTCCGTCCTTCGTGGTAATAAGCGGGTTGATTTCCGCCAGGGAACAATCATTGTCGACAAATGCCTGATAAAGGCCCAGCATAAATTTCACGGCTTGATTGACTTTCTCTTGCGGGATGTTGATGGAATAAGCCAAACGACGCGCTTGGAACGGCATCATCCCAACCGCCGGATCAATCACTTCCTTAAAGATTTTTTCCGGTGTTTTGGCGGCCACTTCTTCGATCTCCGTGCCTCCTTCTTCGGAAGCCATCATGACGACACGTTGGGTGGACCGGTCAATCACCACTCCGACATAGTATTCTTTTTCAATTGGGAGTCCTTCTTCAATTAACAATCGTTTGACTTCTTTTCCTTCCGGGCCGGTTTGATGGGTCACCAGCGTCTTCCCGAGCAATTCATCTGCATATTGACGGACTTCTTCCAAACTTTTTGCCAATTTCACGCCACCGGCTTTTCCGCGGCCCCCGGCATGAATTTGCGCTTTGACAACCCACAGGTCTCCTTCCAGTTTTTTCGCAGCTTCCACCGCTTCATCGGCAGTGAACGCGACAAAGCCGTTCGGAACCTGAACGCCAAATTTTTTCAGGATTTGCTTTCCTTGATACTCATGAACATTCATTCCGCAATCCCCCAATCCTTGGTCATAACCACAAAAAACACGCCAAACCCTGATTCATGATTTATGTATTCCATCCTTCTGTATCCCCTTACAAAACCAGGTATCAGTCAGACAGAAAATCTTTTTTTCATGTTTGGCCACATTCTGAAGTATATCTCACGGTTTTGCTTTTGCCAACCGGAAGCAAACCGAGCCCTTCCGGGTCCCGACAAAAAAACGAGAGGATTCCGCCTCAGGCCCTCCCGTTTTAAAAATTTTACCGCATTACATCGATTGCCGTTAAAATAATAAAGATCAACAAGAATACCCCGGCGGCTCCCAATGCACCTTTCACGGCATCAATAAAATCATTTTCCTGATTGCGGGGCGTTTCCTTGCCGGACGTGTTCATGGATTTCCCTCCTTCTCCCACCATTTTTCCCAATCATGATCCCTTTCATAAATCCTTACGTTGGTATTATACTGTTGCCCGCCGGATTCTAGCAACCGGATTTCCGCAAGCCTTTTCTTCAAGCCGGTTCATTGTTTCCGGCACGTCCATGTTTTAATATAAAAAGAGTCCGATTTTAAAAACAGGGGAGAAAATCATTGAACATCCGCTTTCAAACGCCTTATCAATATGTCTTCATCCATCAAGGGATCAAGCATTTATTGCTGTTGTGGAAAAAGGAACGAAAAAGAGAAATCTATATTATTGAAGAAGAAAAAGAAGAGGTAATGGTTTTGCGTTATCCGGGGGAAACCTACAGTGATCTGATTTTGCAAGAACTGGAACCGCTTTTCTTTCAACAGCTGGAAATGGACGGAAGGACTTTCCTGGCGGTTTTGGGCGCCACCTTCACCCATCAACAGCGAACCATGGCCATGTATTATGACCCGGATCATCCCGACAAATCCCTTTTCTTTTTTGAATATTCAGGGGAGGAAATCTTCGAAATCAGCGAAAACGAATATCCTGAAGTCGTACAAACATTTATGCGGGAATTTCCGGAATATTTCACGGAAACCCCCGGCTGATGAAAAGCCGCTTTCCGAATGGAAGGCGGCTTTATTTTCTACCAAGATACTAAACTATTTATAAAATATATAATCACCTTTTTGCGAGCAAATAATATACTATATTAACTTCAAAGAATGCCAGTTGAAAACAAGGAGGTGTCGTCATTGAATGGCAACCGGAAACACCTCGATCATCTTTCAGGACAAATGGAACAAATCATAAGAATGAAAATATACAACTTATTGATCAAAAGTCTGGATGATGAAAAACTCCCCCCAAAACTGCAGAATTTAATCAATTTGGCAGAAGTGTTCCAACCAGGGACCAAAAACAAGATTAAGCAACTTATCCAACAGGACGTCTTGCACCGGAACAAATCGGCGCCCTCCCGGACGAGAGGAGGCGCAAACAATGACCTGTTATAGACGGCGAAGGAAACTCCGGAAAAGGAAGAAAAAACCGACTTTGTGCAAGCACTGCCGCAGACTGCTTCTGCTAAAAAACGTTTCCCCCCGCAAAAAACGAAGACGTCCGACACGCCCTTCCTCTGCAGACAGCTCCGTCAACAACGCCGCGACCATCGATGGCGCGATCAGCGGTCTGATTAATATCATCGTCCAAATTCCCGTAAATATTGGTGATTCCACATCATTGAATGAAAGCGACCAAAACTCGGTATCCAATGCCGTGTAAGTTCTGTGAACCCCATTGAAAGGAGGTGAAACAGGATGAGCAAAAACTCCTTTACCCCCGAAGAGTTGGAACAAATCCGCGCCATTTTGGACGAAGCCATCCGGGAAAATGTCCCGCAATCCCAACAAGTGGAAGCGCAACAAACCGCGATTGATTTTCTCAATTATATCCTGACTTTGCCCGCAGCCCTCACCGGTTCTGCCAGAGCAGCCGTCGGCAATGTAACCGGCATCCTCACTGATTTCATCACGGCACTCGTCAACCTGTTGATGTCGATCCTCATCGGCAACGGAAACGGAGGAACAACAACCGGCGCATCCCTGATGCAATCCCTGGCTCCCAATCTGGTCAATGTCATCGCGAAAAAAGTTCCGGTGACGGAAGAACAAAAAAAGCAAATTGAACAGCAAATCAAACAACAATTCTCCTCCAAGCAATCCGCTGCGGATTCTGAAAAGAAAGAGTAATCCGAATCCAATGTGATCATTCCCCCTGAAAGGAGGTGCAAGGCTTATGCATTGCCATGCAAGAAAGAAAGTCGTGGTCGTTGTGGCCCGCCGCAGACGCCGCCGGTCCTTCAGCGCACGTGCATCCGTCAACAACGCTCCCCGGACCGGTGCACAAAGTGCCGGCTTGCTCAACCTGAACGTGCAAGTACCCATTAACTTAGGAGATGCTCAGGCCTTCAGCGGCGGCAGAGGTAACTCGACCAGCAATCTCCTCTGATGAGTGATGCCGGGGGAGGTCTTCTCCCCCTTCCCTTCCCGATTTGACATCCACTTCTCCCGACCCGTCTTTGTCCGGCAATCCTTGTGAAAGGGGGTGACGCGGTATGTCCTGCTGCACGAGAAGAAAGAAAGTCATCGTGGTTGTGCCACACCGTCGCAGACGCCGCCGCGGCGGATGCCAAGCCCGGGTGAATAACGGAGCCACCACCGGAGCGCAAAGTGCCGGTCTCATCAACTTGAACCTGCAAATCCCGATTAACTTGGGAGACGCACAAACCATCTGCGGTGGAAGCGGCAACTCCACCAGCAACCTGTTGTAACCGGCGCAACTGTGCTTCCATCCGACACGAGAGGGCAACCGCCCTCTTTTTTGTTTATATCATATTGTTCCAATATTTTCTGTTTTCCCGGAAAAACAACTTAGCAAAATGATCGTAACTAAATTTTATTTCTGAATTAATTTATTATAAACTAATAGATATTACCCAAAAATCAACATTTATCCAAAGCGAAAAAAAGGAGGAAAATTATGAAGCATTCCAAGCAACAGGATATTCCGTTTCTTTGGGCATTGTTCCCGCTTCTGGTGATGATCGTCACCATGGCCGTTACGATCATCCGGTTTGAAGACCCCCCCACATTCCGCTGATCGTCGGCACCATCACAGCCGGTTGGGTCGCACACTTCCACGGCCATTCGTGGAAGAATATGGAAGAAGGGATGTATCAAGGCATCCGCCTGGCTTTGCCCGCCATGTTAATTATCATTCTGGTCGGACTGATCATCGCCACTTGGATCGGCGGAGGAATTATCGCCTCTTTGATTTATTACGGATTGAAGATCATCACCCCTTCCCTCTTTCTGGTCAGCATCTGTTTGATCTGTTGTGTCGTGTCCCTTGCGATCGGCAGTTCCTGGTCCACGATGGGAACCATCGGCGTCGCCGGCATGGGAATCGGCATCAGCATGGGTATTCCGGCTCCTTTCGTGGCGGGAGCCATCATATCCGGAGCCTATTTCGGCGATAAAATGTCCCCTCTTTCCGATACAACCAATTTGGCTTCAGGGGTGACGGAAACCGATTTGTTTGAACATATCCGGCACATGTTTTACACCACCATTCCGGGACTTGTCATCGCACTGTCCTTCTATTTTTTTGCAGGAATGCGGTTCAGCGCCCACAACATCCAGGATGAACATATCCAGACCATGATTTCCTCTTTGGAAAAAAATTTTGTCATTTCGCCCTGGCTCTTATTGGTTCCCGTGCTGGTCATTTTTCTGGTGGCCAAAAAAGTTCCGGCGTTGCCTGCTTTGGCGGTAGGGGTTTTGGCGGGATTCATCTGCCAGATTTTTGTGCAGGGAGATCCGGCCGGCGATGCGATCCGTGCCATGCATGACGGCTACACCATTGAATCCGGACAGGCATGGGTCGATGAATTGTTTAACCGCGGCGGAATCGAGAGCATGATGTATACCGTCTCCCTGACCATTGTGGCCATGACCTTCGGGGGAATCATGGAATCCACCGGCATGCAAAAAGCCCTTGTCAACCAAATCCTGAAATTTGCCAAATCGGCAAAAAGCCTGATTCCAACCACCATTCTTTCAAGCTTTGTCACCAATGTCACCGCTGCGGAACAATATATTTCCATTCTGCTTCCGAGCCGTATGTTTGCAAGCGCTTACAAAAAGAGAAACCTTCATTCCAAAAACCTGTCCCGCGCACTGGAAGACGGGGGCACGGTCACATCCGCACTGGTGCCATGGAACACTTGCGGTGTTTTCATCACCTCCACCTTGGGAGTGAACACCTTTCAATATGCTCCCTACGCGATTTTCAATTATACAGTTCCCGTCATCGGGATCCTGTTGGCCGTCCTGGGTGTCAAAGTGACCTGTTTAAACCGGAAAGAGGAATGAATCGCGGAAAACCCGAAGAGTCCGATCCATCTTGAAAAAGGTGGATCTTTTTTTGTCAGGCGTCGTACCGGTTGAAACGGAAAAATTCCGGCTATGATGAATGAAGGGGAGGATGCTGGAAAGATGAAAAAAAACCGTGTTGAAAATTCCGCAAAGCATTGGGAACAAATACAAAAATGGCTGTATGAGGGCGAAGAAACCATATATACTTACGGGTTGCTGCTCGATATGGTTGTCCTGACCACCCGGCGGATCGTCTTGATCGACCGGACCCTTTTCGGAAGGGAAAAAGGGATTCTTTCCATCCCGTATTCACGCATCGACAGCATCGGGCTGTATGTCAAAGGGTTCTGGAACCGCGCACATGTCTTGGAAATCAGGACCAAAGGAAAAACCTATGAATTGGAATTTAAACGGGGTACCGACTGCCAAGGGGTTTATCGTTGGCTTTCCTGTTTGATCTGCGAATGATTCAGAAGGCCAAAGAGGGCGGGACACCCTCTTCGCCTCCGCCATTAAAGGGAACCGGTTTGACCGTAGATTTCATCCAAGTGACGGATCTTTTGATCCAGATAGCGGGCAAAGGAATCAATATAGGCCTTGGGTTCTTTGGGGTTGGAAAAACGCGTGATCCGTCCCGTATGCGGAGAAACGATTTTACTGACGGCCCCGCATCCCAATCCGATGATCGTTTGCCGTTCTTCCATAATGATAATGTTGTACATGTTTTCCTGCCCGGGCAATGCATACCCGACATTTTCCTGGTTTCCCAGGATATTTTTTTGCCTGTACAAATAGTACGGAACATATCCGGAGGCTTTGGCCCACTCCCGCGCCAACTTCACCATGGTTCTCGTTTCTTCGCGCCCGGCCACTTGATATTTGTCTTTGTTTTGCGTCATCACTGAACCTCTTTTGAAAGAAAGAGTGTGAACGGTCACCGATTCCGGTTTCAATTCCCCCATGGTCTTCAGGGTTTCCCGGAACGTTTGGATATCTTCTCCCGGGAGCCCGATAATCAAGTCCATATTGATGTTTGTAAATCCTTTCTCCCGTGCGAGACGGTATTTGTCCAGGGTTTCTTTCACCGTGTGGTGCCGGCCGATCCATTTCAAGGTTTCCTCTTTGAAACTTTGCGGGTTGATGCTGATCCGGTCCACGTTCCAAGATTTCAAAAGATCCAGCATCGCTTCATCCAACGTGTCCGGCCGCCCGGCTTCCACATTCAACTCACGCACGTTTTCATAATGCGGGATGTGCTTTTTCAACAGCCGGAAGAGACCATCCATTTGCGGGACGGATATGGATGTCGGCGTCCCCCCGCCAAAATAAATGGTGGTCACCTTCAACTGTTTTTCCTCCAACCACTTGCCAATCGCTTTGATTTCTTCATGAAGCCCTGCCAAAAAATCTTCGACGGTTCCGTTCCTCCCTTGAATGGCATAAGCGGGAAACGTGCAATACGCGCATTTGGTCGGACAAAACGGGATGCCGATATATATGCTGACTTCCCGGTTCAGATCATATAAATCCGGCAAAACACTTTTTTGGCGCCGGGCAATTTCCGCCAGAATCTCCGTCTTTTCCGGATGCAGCAAATAATCTTTTTGCATTTTTTGCGCCGCTTCTTCTTCGGAAAAGCCTTGTTGCAAAAAAGAATGGAACAATTTGACCGGACGGATGCCCGTCAGGATTCCCCAAGGCTGATCAATCCCGGTCGCTTTTTCCATGACTTCCAAAAAAACATATTTCACCGCTTGCCGGACCCGTTTCACATATTCCTTTCCTTCCACTTCCGCTTCCACTTCACGTTGGTGGAAAGATTCATGGCATTGACGGCTCTTTAAATCTTCGAGCCGGATCTTTACTTCCACCGGCTTTCCTTCATGGATGGAAAAAGCCAGAAAATAATCACCGTTTTGTTCGTCATCCTTGCCAATGACACGGACTTTTTCAAAAAACAATTGAGCAATCAGTTCAATATCCCGGAAAAATTCCGGTTTGAGACCTGAAATCACGAACGTTTTCATGTTCATCCTGCATCCGGTTTCCGATGCATTTCCTCCTTTTTCTTTCCAATTTCTTTACACAGTCTAGCGAATGCATAAACAGAAATCAAACAAAATTTTTCTCTATGAAAACAAAATGAAAATATGAGAAAAAATATTTGTAAATTTTGCAACAAACATCCGCAAACATAAAAAAATCCTATATAATAATTTTTAAATGCGGTACCAGAAAGGAGAGAATCCATGAAAAAAGTTTCCAAAAAAGTAACAGGGATGATGGGGGCACTCATTCTTTCCACCTCACTTGCTCTGCCTGTTTATGCCAATCAAGAACAACCCGGCACCATTTTGTTCAGTGGCGGTTTACATACGCAGAGCATTTATCAATTCAACCCTGAAACTTTGCAAACCAAACGGATCACTTCAGGAAATTCCGTCGATGTCTCTCCTTCCGGTGACATGATTACCTATATTAAACATGACAGCGTCTATGTTGCCGACAGCAGCGGGAAAAACGCAGTGCGTCTCACCCGCAGCCATTTTCCCCATTTTGATTCTTCCCCGCGCTTTTCTCCCGACGGGGAAAAAATTGTCTTCGCAAGGAGCGACGGAAACTTATACACCATCGACTTGGAAAACAAAAAAGTGACACAGCTGACCAAAGCCGAAGACGGAGTCTTCCATTCCAGCCCGGACTGGTCTCCGGACGGGAAAAAAATCGTTTTCCATTCCACGGATAAAGACGGGAATACCGGCCTTTACATCATGAACGCCGACGGCAGCCAGATTTCGCCCTTAACCGGCCATCATGATCCAAAATCCTCTGAGTATTCTCCGCATTTTTCGCCCGATGGAAAATCAGTGTTGTTTGAAAAAAGCCAAAACGGACAAACCGACATTTATGTCATGAACCTGGCCACCAAACAAGCCCGAAACATCACGGCGGATCTTGACAAAGCCGCTTCCGGGGCAGTTTGGTCGGAAGACGGAAAACAAATTTTGTTCACCGTCAACGAAAAAAATGAAAAAGAGAAAGACTCCAGCTCTTTTTACATCATGAACAAAGACGGCTCCAACAAAAAGATGCTCCAAATGCAAGTCAAATATGCCACCCCTTCCAAATGGAAAGCACTCAACCTGAGTGAACAGGAAGAAGGCTTTTTGAAAAAGGTCAAAAACTTTTTGTTGGATTAAAGCCCGATCAGAACCCTGCATCCATGAACCTTGCAGGGTTCTTTTTTTATGCCCCGGCTTTCTTTCTATTTGAATAATTTTCTATGTTAAAGAGAAAATAGAACACATGATTTGCATTCACCGCCACGCCCCGGCCGCTTTTGCCAATGATTCACCGGTTTAATGAATACAAAGAAAGGTAATAACATATTTCGGGTCCGGACAACTCCGTCGGGAAGAACCCTTGCCGGAAAACGGATTGAACCAATGTCGCCCCCGTCCCTTCCGGGATCCGGTCGCTTCATATGCGGAATTCAAACCCGGGTACCGCCTGCCGGACCGGATAAATTTTTTCAGGCAGAAAGGACTTTGCTTGCTCAGCGGGTATTTATGTTGAAAGAAGGATTAAAACGGATTTGGAGCGTGACTGAGCCATGGACAAAATCCTCATTTTAACAGAAACCGTTGCCGGTTATGGTCACTACAGCGCCGCCATCTCTTTAAAAAAGGGGATTGAACTTGAATATCCGGGCAGTGAAGTTCAAATCGTTTCCATCCTGCCGATGATCAGCAAGCAGTTGAAATCACTGATCAAAAAAAGCTATTTGCAGACGTTGCGGTATGCCCCAAACCTCTGGGGCGCTTGCTATCAATGGGATTCCCGGTTCAGCAAACTGTTTCGGGATCCGATGGGAAAATTTGTGGCTCATAAACTCCGGACCTCCATTGAGGGATTGAAACCACGGGTGATCATCTGCACGCATGCCTTTTGCCTGAGTGCCTGTGCCTACTTGAAAAGCCATACTTCCTGCAAACACTTTCGGTTGGGAGGCGTGGTGACCGACTTTGACGTTCACAGCTTCTGGGTTCATCCCGCTGTTGATTTTTATATTACCGCACATGAAGAAATCGGGGTGAAAATCCGGAAAAAAGGTTGCCAGGCCGATCTTTACAGCACGGGTATTCCCATCAACCCGGCTTTTTTCACGGAACAAAAAGAGAAAAAGGAAGCGCGAAAACAAATCGGGATCTCCCCCGACCGCTTTACGATCTTGCTGATGGGCGGCGGAAGCGGGATCGGGCCGTTTTACTCCTGTCTGGAGGCATTAAAACACATGCCTTTGAAACAAAATTATCAATTGCTCATCATCACCGGAAACAATCAACCGTTATATGATGAATTATCCCGGGAACTGAAAAACCTCTCCCATGTTCATCTCTTCCCGTTTGTGCATAACATGGTCGATTTCATGTGCGCATCGGATTTCATCGTCACCAAACCGGGCGGAATGACCAGTTCGGAAGCCTTGGCAACCGGGCTTCCCATGGTCATCTGCCAACCGATTCCCGGCCAGGAAGAAAAAAACAGCCGCTTTTTGTTGAACAAGCAAGTGGCCATCCGGGAAGACCAGCCACAACATTTACCCAAACAACTCACCTATCTGATCGAACACCCGGATCCCCTCCACGAGATGCAAAACAATGCAACCCTTGTCGGGAAACCCGGCTCCGCCATCGACGGCGCACAAATTGTCATGGATTACTTATAAGGAAAAACTCTCGCCAAAAGCGAGAGTTTTAAGAACGCGAACGATATAAGCCGCAAGCATCCCAACTGGGATAGTGACGTCCTTTGTGGTGAATGCAACGAAAACTTTTACCACGATCTTCTAAATATTTACATGTCTCACATTTGTACAACGTCCAAGTCACACCATACTCCTTCACCATGGGATTCTTGCTCGTCTCTTCCAATTTGTCCAAATCTACGGTTTTTTGCTTTGTTTTGATTTCACTCACACTTTCTAATTTCTGATTCTTTGATCAATATCCGATACAGACACCATAAAATATTAACATATTTTTTCTCATTTTTATTGAACGGGAATCCACTTTTTCTCCTGCCAGACCAACAGAACGGACGGCTTGTCGGGAGACAGGGTGATTCCGCGTCCCTTGCAACCCGCGATGTTGTCCGAAAACACCGTAAACGTGTCCGGAGAGGACGAAACCAATTTTAACCGCTGCCCCTCCACAATCCCGTCCGGAATCCCCCGGGCGCAGGAGTTTTTGATTTTTCCCGAAAACCAAACGGTCTCCCCGTCTCCCTTCAACAAACAGTCGCTTAAAGTCAGGGACCAATTTTTTTTCAGCGAAGAAAACGCCCCTCTTTGATCCGACACAATGCGGGCAATCCTCCCCTTCAGCACCGAACCTTGGACCGGCTGCGGCCTGAACTGCATCAAGCCGGCGTTGCCGGAACGCACCACCTTCAGTCCGTCCAAAACAAATTGTTCGTAACTGCCCCGCCCGTTTCCTTCAAACAACCAGGAATCGATTTGATCCAGCTTCAAATCATAAAGAAACACCCTTTTCCCCTCACCGTCATTGATCAAAAAGCCGGTACGGCATTTTCGCAAACAGATATCGTGAAACGCCATTTTTCCCGGGTATTCCTGCTCCGGAACGGCCGTCGGACAAGCGATCAACACCCCCCGTCTCAACCCTTCGCCGGTCACGTGCCCGACCCAAAGGTCATTGCCGGCAGGGAGTAACCGAATCGCCCCATTGTCCTGAAGAGCCGTGGGGCTTTCACCATTTCCGCACATCGCCTTAAAATGCATGATTTTCCCGGTCACCGGCGCTTTCAGCCAAATGCCGAATCCATAGCAAACCGGATCGGCAAGACGGCGTGCGCGTTGCCATTCGCAATGAAGAATCCGGATATTATAATGCTTCAAGGAGTAAGGATCTTTCACCCCCTGGGCTTCCGCAACAAATCCCGACGAACCGGAGTCAACGGACCGGCAGCGGGTAAACGTGATATCCGAACACCAGCCGTTATGCGAGATCATGAATGAAGCCCCTTTTCCTTTTTCGTCCACCACATTCTCCACCCATGCATCAAAAGTCCCTTCGAAATCCACACTGTGACGCATCCGCCGGGTATATCCGTTCCGGACCACAACCTTGCGGTTTCCGCCGTAGAACTGGATCCCGTATCCTTGACCGGATCCCACCACCTGCGGATCCCGCACATCAAAATCCTCCACGGTCACATCCATGCTGCGCTGCACTTGAATGGCCGATTCCGCCCCTCTTTCCCCTTTCAATCCCCGGACGGAAAACCCGTGCATATTGAAAGCCAAAATGCCAAATCCTTTGCTGGATCCTTCTTTTAAGTGGTAACAAAAATTTTCCACACAGACGGACCGGAGCGGGTTGATCTTGTAAACATTTTTTTGGACCGAAGCACGCTTGGGGAGACGGACCCGGTCTTTTAAGACCATCCGGGTCACTGCGCTTGTAAAGGATACCCCTTTTACCCAAAGCGTACCGCAATCCCCCGGCTTTAATGCATGGACGGAAACAATCACCCGCGCCGCACTCGCACCGGAAGGTGCCTTCAGATTCCCGTTCACGATTGTCTGCCAATGCAGCGGGTCAAATTCCTTCACTTTTGAGCGGGAAAGAAATTGATCCCGCTTGTCATACCAAGCGACATAACAGCTTCCCGTGACCGACCGGCTTGTCTTCACCCGGCACGTCAGCTGCAAATTATACCGTTCGCCTTCCCGGATCCCGGAAACCTTTTGTCCGAAGGAAGCAGATCCCGGCTCCGTCACCGGTTTTAATTCCATTTTTAAAGCAGATTCCCCGGGATCCCAGGCAAAAGAAGCCTCCCTGCCCAACGTGCTTTGGTGATTCCAAACCGGACCGGCCCAACTTTTTTCATTCAGGCCTTCTTGGAGCAATTCTTGTTCTGACGGATGAATACTTTCGATTTCATGGACTTCCACGTTCACATTTTTTTGGCCGTCGGACCACCTTGTGGAATCATCCGTCAACGCAATCATGTCTCCGGCTTTTATGTCCCACGGGGTTTGCAAAATCCAAAAACTCCGGTCCCCTCTTTTCAAGTCATGGGCGAGGCAATACTCATGGTAACCCGTCCCGCCCTCCCATTTCAAAATATAAGGGACATTGACGTGCACAGGCTCCACGACCGCCTTTTTGTCAAAACAGATGCTGATCGGTTTGCGAATGCAAATTCCCTCCAATAAATAACGGCCGGGCGGAACCATGAGCCGGGATCCGGAAGGCATTGCTTGAATGGCCCGCCGAAATCTCCCGATATCATCGGTTTCATCGGGAAGGCGGGGAAAGTCCCCCAAATGATAGCAATTTTCCGATGATTCCCGGATTACTCGGGACTCAGGCAATCGGTTCACCTCCATCTTTGTTTCCCTTTTTATTCCATTCTCTGCCGGTTCTTCCGGATCCTATATTTTCTGCTTCAAACAAAAAGAGCAGGTCATGCCAAAATTTGGCATCACCCGCTATAAAATTATGAAAGCCTGATTTCGCTTATTCCCTTTTTTTCGCTTTCCGTCATCTTTGCAGCCCGTAAAAGACGCTTAAAATCATCACCCAAACCAACCCGATATAAATTGCGAATTTCCATGCCGGATGCAAAAACATGGTGATGAATACCAAAAGCAGCACGACAAACCCGATGATGGCAACCGGTGAAAACCGTGCCGTTTTTAATCGCTGATAGCGGAAATAGGTTAAAAAGATGATCATCCAAGTGAAGATCCCGCCGAAAATCGCAATTCCAAACAAGGTTTGATAGGCTTTCTCATCCGTCACATTGAGCAGGATGGCAATCATCAGTCCAAAGGACGAAACGATCAATGCCGGAACCGGCACTCCTTTTCGGGTGACCTTCCCCAACTTTTCGGGCGCAAACTCACTTTTGGCCAACGAAAACATCATCCGCGTACAAGCATACAAGTTGGCATTCATGGTCGACAAAGCGGCGGTCAACACAATAAAATTCATCAAGCCGGCCGCATAGGGGATGTTCAAAAGCTGCAACATCTTGACAAACGGGCTTTGTTCCAACTGTTCCCCGCCAATTTGCTGCCAGGGAATCAAAGCCAGCATCACGGCCATGGATAGCAGATAAAAAAGAATCAAACGAAGGGCCATCCATTTCATGGTTTTGGCCAAGGCCCGCCGGGGTTCTTTGGCTTCTCCGGCCGTGACGGCAACAATTTCTGTTCCCATGAAACTGAAAGAAGCCATCACCATTCCCATCCAAATCCCGAACCATCCCTGGGGGGCAAATTGTCCGTCACCGGCCAGCCGGTTTATGCTTTCAGCCGGTTCAGCAAAAATGAGTAGCAACCCCAAAACAATAAAGACCGACAATGCCGTCACCTTGACCGTGGAAAACCCGAATTCAAACATGCCGAAATTTTTGACTGACAAGGCATTGATCAAAATAATCAGCAAAGAAAAAGCCACCACAAAGATCCACCGGGGCACTTCGGGAAACCAATACTGCATGTAGATCCCTACAGCCGTCGCTTCGCCTCCGATGGCAATGGCATTGGCTGCCCAATACGTATACCGGACCAGATAACCCAACCATGGATGGAGATATTTTTCCGCATGAATCCCGAATGAGCCCGTCGTCGGGTGTTCCATGGTCAATTTGGCAAGACAAAACACCATCATAAACACGATCACAGAAATCAGAGCATAACTGACAATGACACCGGGTCCGGCATAATGAATGGCCAAACTGGAGCCGATAAACAGTCCGGTTCCGATGGCACTTCCCAGGCCGATCATCGTCAACTGCCCGGGCGTCAACTCTCTCTGCAACACATCTTCCTTCGCTCCGACTGGTTCTCTGCTCATACTCTCCTCAACCACCTGTCTCTTCTTTGATCAACTCAACAATTTAAAAACTGTATGAATAAATTCTAATAAAAAATGAATATAAACTCAACCAAATCCCAAACCACCAAATTTCCGTTCCACCGAGTATCATGTTTGAAAATATTCTATTTTATTAATAAATTGTTTTTATATAATAATATTATATAT
The DNA here is from genome assembly GCF_016055145.1 of Thermoactinomyces sp. CICC 23799. Taxonomy (NCBI): domain Bacteria; kingdom Bacillati; phylum Bacillota; class Bacilli; order Caryophanales; family Thermoactinomycetaceae; genus Thermoactinomyces; species Thermoactinomyces sp. CICC 23799. The sequence goes on along the minus strand of NZ_JAECVV010000004.1, from coordinate 272,695 downwards.
TTTATAGTCTAATCGCCTAAAATATTTCAAAACAGGGTGTTAATAGAAAAATCGATGAGCTATTTAAAAGGAACTTCAAAATTTATATATTGTAATTTTCAAAATAACCGTTAAGATGGAGATGGGAATGTTTTCTTCCTGTTTTTGTTTTTACTAGTGTAGCATGAGCATTATTTTGTTTAACGATTGATCCCCGTCAAAGAGGTGGTGTCTCATTACAAACCATCAACCCGTTTTGATGTCGAGAAGAGAACGGCATCAACAAGAACGAATGCATCCAATGGTTCTGTTTCTTCTTTTTGGAACCGGTTTTACCAGAACTGCCTCTTTTATGAGCCTGCCATTTTTGGTGTTTTATTTAACCCATCACATTCATTTCACCCCGATGCAAGTCGGGATCATCCTCGGAGTGATGGGATTGGGTGCGGCATTAGGGGGATTTGTTGGCGGTTATTTGTCTGACTTGTTTGGTCGCGGGTTTATTATCGTCATTTCTTTGGCAGCCTGGACCTTTTGTTTTTTCGGGTTCGTGTTGGCACAAGAGTATGTCACGTTTATCCTGTTAAGCTTTTCCCACGGCTTGTGCCGCGCTTTTTTTGAACCCACTTCCCAAGCGTTAATGGCGGACTTAACCGTACAAAGAAAACGACTGAAAGTATTCAGTTACCGTTATATGGCCATCAATATCGGCATGGTGATCGGTCCTTTGCTGGGGACTTTTTTGTTCCAGTCGATCGGACCTTACACCTTTGTCCTTACCGGTTTGTTATATGCTTTTTACTCCCTAATGCAAATCGGATTTCTGCTCAAATACAAGAAGGAAATCCGACATTCCAGGGATGAAGGCAAGGTTCAGTTGTCCGAATGCTTGCATCTTATGAGAAAAGACCAAACATTGGGATACTACATCATAGGCAGTATGATCTTTTACGGCATTTATTCACAATTGGAAACAAGCTTGCCGATGTTTCTGACCAATGAAATCGTGAACGGGGAACGAATCTATTCCTTCTTGTTAATGATCAATGCAGCCATTGTCATCTTGTTCCAGCCCTTTATCACCAACTGGGCGGAACAGAGAAACCCGTTGAGCAGTATTTTGCTGGGGGTCCTGCTGTTTTCCGCGGGATATGCCTCGCTTTCGCTGGGAAACCAGGAATTGATTTTTATCAGCGGAACCATTTTATTCACCATCGGGGAGATTTTCATTTTCCCGGTAAGCAGCCAAATGATTGACCAGTTGAGCAATGACCGGTTTCGCGGTGCCTATTACGGAGCCGCCAATCTGGCACAGATCGGATTGAGTTGGGGGCCGTTGGTGGGCAGCTGGCTGTACAATCAAGTCGGGGCGCCGGTGATGTGGTGGATCATTGCGTTGATTGCCTTACATATTATTTGGTTCTATGCCATCGGCTATCGCAAATACATGAAAAAACAGGGCATCGGCGCCATGTTGATCATATACAAAGTGCTCAACGACTTAAAATTGATGCCCATCATCAAATTCTCGTTCAAAATCATTCCGCTCATCTCGATTCTGACCGGACTTTTGTTTTGGGCGACACAACACTATGGGGAAAAGCTGAGTTTTCTCCATCACTGGATGCTACCTAGTATGTAAGCAAAAAGGGAATGGCAAAAGCGGCCACGCTTGCTATTCCCTTTCTTTATATTTATTCCCGGATCTGTCCGGTTCCCCGGATCACATATTTGTAACTGGTGAGCTCTTTCAATCCCATGGGGCCCCGTGCATGCAATTTCTGGGTGGAAATCCCCATTTCGGCGCCGAATCCAAACTCAGCCCCGTCGGTAAAACGGGTGGAAGCATTGTGATACACGGCCGCCGCATCCACTTGTGTCAAAAAGGCATCCGCCGCTTTTTGATCTTCGGCAATGATGGCTTCGGAATGGCCCGTCCCAAACCGTTCAATGTGCCGGAGCGCTTCCCCGGTTCCCTGAACCACTTTCACAGCCAGGATCAAATCCAAAAACTCGGTGTCGTAATCTTCTTCTGCGGCCGGTTCGATCTTCAGCGAAGGTTCATCTTGCAAAATGCGGCAGGTTTGTTCACATCCTTTGACCTGCACTCCCCGGTCGGCCAACTCCCGGGCCAAAAAAGGCAAAAATTCCTCCGCAATGCTCTGATCAACCAAAAGGGTTTCCATGGCATTACAAACCGAAGGACGTTGGGTTTTGGCATTGACCACCACCGACCGGGCCATCATGAAATCCGCGGAAGCATGCACATAGATATGACAATTTCCCACACCGGTTTCAATGACCGGCACATGGGCATTTTGCACAACCCGTTGAATCAATCCGGCTCCCCCGCGCGGAATCACCAGGTCGACCGACTCTTTGTCCCGGATCAAATAATCAATCGTATCCCGCCCGGTCCGATCAATCAATTGAATGGAATCAACCGGAATCTTTGTTTCCGCCAGCCCTTCACACATGACCCGAACCAGCGCCTGATTGGAGAAGATCGCCTCTTTCCCTCCGCGAAGGACAATGGCATTGCCGGCTTTCAATGCCAGACCGGCGGCATCCACGGTGACATTGGGCCGTGATTCGTAAATGATGGCAATCACCCCGAACGGAACGCGCACTTTATCCACTTGCAATCCGTTCGGGCGGAGATGGGTTTCCATCACCTCGCCGACCGGGTCCTGGCTTTGGGCCAATACTTTCAGCCCCTCAATCATGTCGGCAAGGCGCTTTTCATTCAACAGCAGACGGTCCTGTTTCGCTTTGGACAAGCCGTTTTGGATGGCGGCTTCCAAATCTTTCTGGTTGGCTTCAAAAATCCGGTCCCGCATCTGCCACAATTTCTCGCCCATACGCATCAAAGCTTCGTTTTTTTCCCGGGCGGAAACCATTGTCAATTGCCGTGAAGCTTGTTTGGCTTTTCGTGTTTTCTTTTTCACCATGTCTTGCAAATCAACCGTCATCATAAGACTTTCTCCTCCTCCTTCAAAATCACCATCATATCCCGGTGAACCACTTCATGAATCCGTTCATTCCCCTGATCCCAAGCTTTTCGTTCCAGCAAGAGATTGAGATCGGCACTGGAAAAGCTGGAAATCCCTTTGCCGATGGAGCGGCCGGACAAATCGCAAATTTCCACGACGGCTCCTTCCAAAAAAGTTCCGCTGACACAGACCACTCCGCCCAACAGCAGGCTTTTGTTGAACCGGACCAGCGCCTCTTTTGCCCCGGAATCGACCGTGATTTTCCCCTTGACCCGGGTGCTGAACGCCAGCCATGATTTTTTGCTCGGCAAACGGCTGTGCGGATGGAAACAGGTTCCCACTTTTTCCCCTTGCACAATTTTTCTTAATGCATCCGGTTCTTTGCCGGACGCAATCACCACCTGCATTCCGGATCGGACCGCGATTTTGGCCGCAGTCATTTTGGTCCGCATTCCGCCGGTTCCCACGATGCTTCCGGAACCCCCGGCTATCTCTTCCAACTCCTTGGTGATGACATGCACTTCCTCAATTTTTTTGGCTTCGGGATCTTTGCGGGGATCTTTGGTATACAAGCCGTCAATGTCTGTCAACATCACCAAAAGGTCTGCCTGGGCCACAATGGCCACCAGACTGCTCAAAGTATCGTTATCCCCCACGCGAATTTCATCGACGGCCACCGAGTCATTTTCATTGACAATGGGAACAATCCCCTTTTTCAACAACGTTTCGATGGTATTGCGAATGTGAATAAACCGCTTCCGGTCCTCCAGGTCCAAGCGCGTGAGCAATAACTGGGCCACCGGAAAACCATGTTGTTGAAAGTATTTCTGGTACGTATCCATGAGTGCACTCTGGCCCACCGCGGCAGCCGCCTGCTTTTCCGGAATAGTGATCGAAGCCGGGGTCCATCCCAACCGTCCGATCCCGGCGGCAACCGCTCCGGACGACACAAGGATCACTTCCATTCCTTGCCGGATCAGGGCGGCAATTTGCCCGACCAACGGATTGATTTTTCTCTCTGACAAGACGCCGCCCGCTTCCGTCAGGCTGCTGGAGCCGACTTTCACCACAACACGCTTTTTTCCCATGCCTTCTTCCTCCCTCTAAACAAAAAAAGCCTTTCATCCCTGAAGGACGAAAGGCTATTTCGCGGTACCACCTTCATTGATGCGTCCCACACCATTCGTAAGACGCATCCCCTTTACTGGATAACGGCCATGCTCACCGAATCCGCTTTTCACGGATCGCTCCAGAGGCGGGACAATCCGGTTAAATGACGGGTTTTTCCAGCCGCGAAACCCGCTCTCTGTGCATCGCTCCGGATTGATTCACTCTGTCATCGCACTTTGATATGCAAGTTTTATACATTTATATACATGACATCCGGCCGGTTTGTCAATCTTTACTCCATTTCAATCAACAAGTCCCCTGTCTCGATGGCATCTCCATTTTTCACATGAATTTCCTTGACCACACCGTCAAACGGCGCCTGAATCGTCGTTTCCATCTTCATGGCCTCGGTGACGGCAAGGTGTTCTCCTTTCTTCACCTTGTCCCCTTTCTCGACCAAGATTTTCACCACATGCCCCGGCATCGTGGCGCCCACATGGCCTGTCACGTCCGGATCCGCTTTGCGGCGCGATTCGACCGTTGCTTTGGCTGACAAATCGCGAACGGTCACTTCACGCGGTTGCCCGTTTAATTCATAATACACCGTCCGTGTACCGTCCGGAGCCAACGGCCCGACCGTAATCAATTTGACAATCAAGGTTTTCCCCGTTTCAATCTCCACTTTGATCTCTTCCCCGTAACGGAGCCCGTAGAAGAACGTGGGCGTATCCAGTACGGAGAGATCCCCGAATTCTTTGGTTTTTTCTTCTTTGTCCAAGAACACCTTCGGATACATGATGTAACTCATCACATCGTACTCATTGACCGCCCGCCCGGTTTTTTCTTCCAGCTCTTTTTGGACTTGCCCGAAATCCACCGGCTCCAGTAACTCGCCCGGCCGGCAAGTGAAATATTCGCGTCCTTTTAAAATGATATCACGCAGTTTTTCCGGAAATCCCCCCGGCGGTTGACCCAAATAACCTTGGAAAAACTGAATGACCGATTCCGGGAAGTCATAACGGTGGCCTTTTTCATAAACATCCTGTTCCGACAGGTTGTTTTGCACCATAAACAGGGCCATGTCCCCGACCACTTTGGAAGAAGGAGTGACTTTGACAATGTCTCCAAACATTTTGTTTACCGTGGCATAAGCTTTTTTCACTTCATCCCAGCGATCACCCAGACCGACTGCATTCGCCTGCTGGCGCAAGTTGGTGTATTGTCCGCCCGGCATTTCATGGACATACACTTCGGCGGTCGGTGATTTGATGTCACTTTCAAAGCCGGCATAATAAGCCCGCACATCTTCCCAGTAATCGGAAAGCTTTTGGATCTCCTGCAAATCCAATCCGGTTTCTCTCTTATCACCGCGCAATGCGGCAACCAACCCATTCAGGCTGGGCTGTGAAGTAAATCCGGACATGGAACTGATGGCGGTATCCACAATGTCGACTCCGGCTTCATAAGCCTTGATCAGCGTCGACATCTGCACTCCGCTGGTATCATGCGTGTGCAAATGAATCGGAATGCCGATCTCTTCTTTTAAAGCTTTCACCAGCTGATAAGCCGCAAATGGTTTCAACAATCCGGCCATATCTTTTATCGCCAGGATTTGCGCCCCCGCTTTTTCCAACTCTTTGGCCAGCTCCACATAATATTTCAGCGTGTATTTGTTGCGGGACGGATCCGTGATATCCCCGGTGTAACAAATGGTCGCTTCGGCAATTTTTCCGGTTTCGCGCACGGCATCGATCGCCACCCGCATGCCTTCAATCCAGTTTAAGCTGTCAAAAATCCGGAAAACGTCAATGCCGCTCTTTGCAGCCAGTTGCACAAACTTCCGGATCACATTATCGGGATAATTGGTGTAACCCACCGCATTGGCGCCTCTGAACAGCATTTGAAACAAAATATTGGGAATCCGTTCACGAAGTAAGTGCAATCTTTCCCAAGGATCTTCATTTAAAAAGCGCATTGCCGTATCAAAAGTGGCTCCTCCCCACATCTCCAGCGAGAACAATCCCGGAGCCAGTTTTCCCGTCGCTTCAGCAATTTTTAATAAATCATAGGTGCGCATTCTGGTGGCAAACAAAGACTGATGGGCATCGCGAAAGGTCGTATCCGTCACTAAAAGGCGCTCGCTGTTTCGAATCCAGTCAATCAGCCCTTCGGCTCCCTGCTCGTCCAAAATTTGCTTCGTTCCGCGCGGATATTCCCGGTCATAAGGAACCACGGGCACACGTGGTTTGGGAAAGTTGGGCTTCTTGTCTTTGGGCAATCCCGGATAACCGTTGACGACCGTCTGACCGATATAATTCAACAGTTTGGTTCCACGGTCTCTCCGCTTTGGAAACTCAAACAATTCCGGTGTTGTGTCAATGAACGAAGTATCATACTTCCCGCTTAAAAACACCGGATGTTGCACCACATTTTCCATAAACGGAATATTGGTTTTCACTCCGCGGACCCGGAATTCCCTCAACGTACGCAACATTTTTTGGGCCGCTTGTTCGTAAGTCATCGCCCAGGAAGAAACTTTCACCAACAATGAATCGTAGTGCGGTGTAATGACCGCCCCGGGATAAGCGTTACCGGAATCCAACCGGATGCCGAATCCGCCGCCCGAGCGGTACGCAAGCAATTTCCCCGTTTCCGGCAGGAAATCGCGCTCCGGGTCCTCGGTGGTCACACGGCATTGAATCGCATACCCGCGGGTGGTGATTTCCGACTGTGCCGGCACGCCCACTTCCGGATCGGTTAAAGCATATCCTTCCGCAATCCGGATTTGGGATTGCACGATGTCCACCCCGGTGATTAATTCCGTGATGGTGTGCTCCACCTGCACCCGCGGATTCACTTCGATGAAGTAAAACTTTTGATCACCGGTGACCAAAAATTCAACCGTTCCGGCGTTGATGTAACGGGCTTTTTTCATCAGATTCAAAGCCGCTTCACAAATCTGTTCGCGCAAATCCTCATCCAGCGACACACTCGGCGCCACTTCAATCACTTTTTGATGGCGGCGTTGGATGGAACAATCCCGGTCATACAGATGTACGACATTCCCGTAAGAGTCTGCCAAAATTTGCACTTCGATATGTTTAGGATTTTCCAAATATTTCTCGATATAAACCGCGGCATTGCCAAAAGCGGATTTCGCTTCGGACCGGGCCCGTTCGACCGCGTCTTTCAATTCCTCCGCCTTGCGGACAATCCGCATCCCGCGGCCGCCTCCACCGGAAGCTGCTTTGATGATGACCGGAAATCCGTGCTTTTCCGTAAACTCTTGCGCTTCTTTCAGTGACTGAATCGGATCAGGGGTACCAGGAATGACCGGAATCCCGGCTTTAACAGCCATTTCACGGGCTTCCACCTTATCGCCAAACATCTTGATATGCTCCGGGGACGGACCGATAAATACAATCCCCTCTTCTTTGCATCGTTTGGCAAATTCGGTATTTTCCGCCAAAAAGCCGTAACCGGGATGAATAGCATCCACATCATGGCGTTTTGCTACTTCCAAAATGGCATCAATATCCAAATACGCTTCAATCGGGCCTTTTCCCTCGCCGATCAGATAAGCTTCATCCGCTTTGTAACGATGGAGGGACAAGCTGTCCTGCTCGGTGTAAACAGCGACCGTGCGAATCCCCAGCTCGGTGCAAGCGCGAAAAATCCGGGTAGCAATTTCGCCACGATTGGCTACTAAAACTTTCGAAAAATGCTTCATACCTGTACTCCTTTCGCGAAAAAAGTCTAACCTCTCCATTACAAACATTATAATCTAAACAAATATATTTCTAAATATCTTACAAATATTAATGTAAGACAATTAGAATCTTATTAAATATTAATCGCTTTCAAAAAAGAAAACATTGTATAATAAAATAGGGAGGTTACTTTTATAAGCCACAGGCCGACCGATCCTTTTAAATATTCATTTGTTTTTATCAATATAACACATACAGGGGTGAAAAAATGACTTCTTCTTCCTTCCAATTTTTTCTCCATTCCCAAGTCCACATCGGTGCAGGGACTAGTTCCCGTTTGGCTGAATTCGTGTACGGACTGGGAGGAAAACGGGTGGTCCTTTTCACCGACAAAGGTTTGACCCGAGCCGGCGTCACGGAAAAAATCAAAAAGATCCTGGAGCAGACGGCAAAACCTGTTGAATTGGTCGGAATATTCGATGAAATCGAACAAGACGCCAAAGGGGAAAAGATCAATCTCGCGGCTGAATTTTTCCGGGACCGCCAAGCGGATGCACTCATCGCTTTGGGAGGCGGGAGTGTCCTGGATACCGTCAAAGGAGTCAAATGGCTTTTGCATTTGGGGAAGCAGGAAATTCACGAAGTCCTTAAACCGGCTGTAAAAATAACCCCGCCGAAAGCAAAACCCGTCCCGGTTCCGCATATTGCCATCCCGACCACGGCCGGCACGGGTTCCGAAGTCTCTCCGGTGGCTGTCATCTTTCATGAGAAATATCAGAAAAAAGCCAATCTGTTTCATCCCTATATCGCTGCCGATATTGCGATTCTCGATCCGGAGCTGACCGTCAGTTTGCCGCCCAAAATGACGGCTGCAACCGGAATGGATGCACTCACCCATGCGGTGGAAGCCTTTTTTTCACCGACCGCTCATCCGTACACAGATGCATTCGCCATCCAATCCATGCAAATGATTTTAAAACACCTTCCGGTGGCGGTGGAAAAAGGAGACCATCTCGAAGCCCGTGAACAAATGCTGATTGCCAGTTCATTGGCCATTATCGCTTTTTGTTACACGTTGACAGCCATCCCCGTTCACAATTTGTCCCACTCCCTCGGCGCCCGGTTCGGGATTCCGCACGGGCTGGCCAATGCAGTCTTGTTGCCTGTTGTCATGGAAGCCCTTCCCGCATTCTATCAGCCGCGAATCGAATCATTTTCCAAAATCATCGGCGTTCCACCGACGCTCGATGCTGTCACCGGGTTTCTGAGAGAATTCCGAAAAGACGTGGGATTGCCGGATACATTTGCTGATTGGCATTTCACCCCTGAACTCGGGCAGGAATTGGTTTCGCTGGTAAAACAGGATCCGGCAGGGATTTATCCGATTCCTGATGAGATCATCTTAAGGATCGTTCGTGAAGTTTTTGACCAACCCATCAACGCTTGAAATGCAAAGGAGGTAATGCGACACATGCGCAAGGAATTCCAGTCAACCCGTCCGGGAGGTCTCCAGATTGATTCATTTCCTTATCAGCTTTATCAAAAAGCCAAACGTGCCGGTACATGGAACCCGGGGTCCATCGACTTTTCGAAGGACAAAAAAGATTGGGAACGGATGACCGAACAACAAAGAGAAGAAATCCGGGCACGGTCTTCCAGTTTTTTGGCCGGAGAAGAGGCGGTCACCGTTGATTTGCTGCCTCTGATCATGGTCATCGCCAAAGAAGGGCGCCTGGAAGAGGAAATGTATCTGACGACATTTTTATTCGATGAAGCCAAACATACGGAATTTTTCCGGCTGTTTCTCAATGAAATCGGGGAAACCGGTGATCTTTCCCGGTACCATTCCCCTGCATACCGCAAAATTTTCAACGAAATGCTTCCGGAATCCATGAACCGCTTGTTGCATGATGCTTCACCCGAAGCGATCGTGGATGCCGCCACCACTTACAACATGTTTGTGGAAGGCGTGTTGGCGGAAACCGGTTACGCCAGTTTCCATGAAGGGCTGGACAAATCCGGTCTGATGCCGGGGTTGATGGAAGGAATCGGTTATTTGAAATTGGACGAATCGCGCCATATCAGCTATGGCACCTATCTCTTGCAACGGTTGATTCACGAAAAACCTTCCCTGTTTGACCGGTTCGTCAAAAAAATGGAAGAACTGGCGCCATACGGGATGGAAATTGTATCCCGCTATCAGGAAGGAATCAGCCCGCTGGGAGTGGATATGAAAAAAATCCGGCGCTTTGCCGAAAAACAAATCAACGTCCGGATCGAGATATTGTCCCGGGCCAAAAACGGCACATTCGATCCCACCTCTCCGGATGCCCTCTCTGCTGACGGGTTGTAACAAGAAACCACACTTTTTTAAGGTGTGGTTTTTCTCTCATTTCAACGTATCTTCTCCGTCCGGATGATACTCTTTTTCACTTTTGGCCACCACCAATGTGGCAATCCCGTTTCCGATCATATTGACAATGGCCCGTGCTTCAGACATGAACCGGTCCACTCCCAACAACAGCGCCAAGCCTTCCATGGGAATCACTTGCATGGCGCTCAGGGTGGAAGCCAAAACAATGAACCCTCCCCCGGTTACGGTGGCGGCCCCTTTGGATGTCAACATCAAAATGGCCAGGATGGTCAGCTCCTGGGTCAGGGTCAAATCCACTCCGCTGACCTGTGCCAAAAACACAACCGCCATGGTCAAATAAATGCTGGTTCCGTCCAAATTAAAGGAATAGCCGGTCGGAATGACCAAGCCGACCACTGATTTCGAACACCCTGCCTTCTCCATTTTTTTCATCATTTGCGGCAAGACCGATTCCGACGAAGAGGTGCCGAGCACAATCAGCAACTCTTCCTTGATATATTTTAAATATTTCAGGAGACTGAAACCGTACATTTTGCAAATCAAATTCAGGATCACAAACACAAACAAAAACATGGTTGCATAAACCGACAACATCAATTTTCCAAGCGGAATCAACGTCGCCAAACCATAATTTCCGATGGTGAAAGCCATCGCCCCGAATGCCCCCGCCGGAGCCGCTTTCATCACGATGTTCACGATTTTAAAGAATACGTTGGAAATCCGGTCAAACAAATCAATCACAGGCTTTCCCGGCTCTCCCAGCAAAACGAGGGCAAACCCGAACAAAACCGCAAAGAAAACAACTTGCAAGATATCCCCCTTCGCGAAAGCTTCCACTGCATTGGACGGAATGATATGAATGATGAAATCGGATAACTTCATTTTTTCCCCTTCGTGGGCGTATTCACTCACTTGGTCGCTTTCAGCTTGGGTTGCATGAATGTTCACTCCTTCACCGGGTTCCACCCAATTGGCAACAATCAGTCCGATCGCCAAAGCAAACGTGGTAACGATTTCAAAATAGATCAGCGCTTTTCCCCCGACCCTGCCCACTTTTTTCATGTCTCCCATTTTGGCAATGCCAAGTACGATGGTAAAAAATATTAACGGGGCAATCACCATTTTTACCATGTTGATAAACATTTCTCCCAATGGTTTCATCATTTTGGCAACATCCGGAACAAAGACCCCCAGCAAGATCCCTGCGAAAATGGCCGACAGAACTTGAAAAGTCATATTTTTCAACAATTTATTCATCCGGTACACCTCCACGACCCACGGTCTGAACAATTGCTCCATCCTTCCATCCGAAGCCTTGTCCAATGGATCTCTTTTCTCTTTCAATATTTTAAAATATTTTATTATAAAAGATCATATATATGCAAAATAGATATGATTATTTCTATTCAGAATATCTCCCGGATATGATCAACAGAATTAAAGAAGGAGGAATGCATCCTCCTTCCCTTTCTTTAAGTCAATTTGTTCAATTGAATTTCGTCGGCTCCTTTTCTCACCGCCTCGAGAACGGCTTCCGTGATTTTCGATTCATACGCTGTGTCACAGATCACTTTTCCATTCACCGTAATGCGGTACATCGGTTTTGGTTCCGTTTTTTTCTTTTCCAAACCGTAAATGCGGGCAACCCCTTCCACAATGGATTGGGCCAAACCATCGATAAACTTGCCGTCTTTTAATAATTGATTTTCCCTTTCATTGGTGATAAAAAGATTTTCAATCAATATGGCCGGCATCTTTGTATTGCGAAGCACCGCAAAGTTTGCTTGCTTTTTGCCCCGGTCTTTGATTTGGTATCGGGATAAATAATTGGTGATAGTCGAATGAAGTTGATTTTGATGATTCTTGGTTTTGGATGCGGCGTCCGGGTGAATATACGTTTCGAATCCCTCTGCTTGCGAAGAGCTGGCCGAATTGATATGAATCGACAAAAAGAGATCACAGTTTCTTGCATTGGCAAAATCGGCCCGCTCATTCAAATCCAGATAACGGTCATCCCAACGGGTCAGGGAAACTGTAACCCCTTTATACTCCCCAAAATAATCATTCATTTTTTTGGAAATTTGAAGAACCACATCTTTTTCCGCCAATCCATGGGCACTGGCCCCCGGGTCTTTCCCGCCGTGCCCCGGGTCAATCACAACATACACACTCATCGGCATCCCCCCTGAAACAGATTGACAGACGCAACATTCAGATAATTCATTCTCCATTAGAATTAATTCTTCACAACAAAAAATAAACCCTGCTGCTCCGGTTGAAATCTGTCAATCTTAAATTCTATCATTATCATTTTATTATATTCTTTCTTCCGATTTCTTCCACTTAGAACCGCCCGGAAATAAAAAAAGTGATGAACAACCACCGGGTCATTCATCACTTTTTGGATTAATCTTCATCTTCGAAGAAATCTTCCAATTCTTCCAATGCATCATCATCGTCGTCGTCATCATCGTCGTCATCCATCAATTCATCAATCACTTCATTCATGATCATCCCGCCGATCATGCCGGCTGCAAAGCCGCCAATGGCTCCGGCCAATCCGGAAGAACCATGGCTGTGGCCGTGGCTGTGTTCATGGTAAACCGGTTCATGAGAAAAGCTTCCATGATATCCGCCTTGCGCCTCCGCCATTTCGCTCAAAATTTGCTGCAGCCGCCCGACCAACTCAGACTCCGGCTCCAATTCTTCATTGGAAATGAAAACTTCCCGTTTGACCTCTTGTTTGCCTCCAAAAGAAGAGTAAAATTCCAGTTCCAGCAACAACCGGATTCCGTCCGGCTGAACGGCGGCGACAAACTCCAATTCTTCCGCTTGCCCCTGCAAGAAACCGGTCGGGAAAAGTTCAAATTCCTGCACCCGTCCGTTAAACTCCCTGGAGTCATGCTTTTCCCTGAAACCCAATTGGCCCAAAGCGTCAAGCACTTTTTGCAATGGCGCGGGACAAAGGATTTCTATGTAATCGCGATCCTTTTGATCCACCCCGCCGGCAATATCCAAATCGGTGTGAAAATAATAGGTGACGTAGTTTCCTGAAATCAAAAGGTCATAAGGCAATTGGTATGCAAACGGAAATTCCCTGGTTTCGCCGGGGCGGATGGTAAATGATTCATAAAAGGGAATCGATGTGATGGTATGAACATGATCCGTATCCCCGTGCCGGATGATGACTTCCAGCTTCACATCAATCTTGTTGATCTTTTGTTCAACCTCGCCGCCATGAATGAGCAATTTTCCTTCCACGGTGTCCCCCAATTGGAACCGGCTCTGATCCAACACCAAATCCACTTTGGCCGCCCCTTTGCCAAACCGGGCCATCAGATCCTTCAACACGTTTCATCACCTTCCCATCAATTCATGATAATGATCCCAGCATTCTTTCACCTGACTGCGTTTACGCTTGTCTTTCATCGCATCCTGTTCGGAATAATAATAAATGATATTGTCCGGTTTGATGTCTTTCACCGCTTTGCATCCGATCGGGTGATAAACATCGCTGTTTTTGCTTGCAACAAAAATATTGGTTTCATCCTGCAAAGATTCCACCTTAAATCCGTTTTTCTGAACATACTGATCCCATTGCCAAATGCCGGCTTTCTTGCTTTCCGCCTCTTTTTGCGCCTGATTCAGATCTTCCAGATACTTGGCTTTCGGATCATCCACATAGGCGACCCGGGCCAAACCGTTTTTCACCAACTCTTCCTGCAACAGTTTCCCGTCCACATGGACATAGGCGAGGAAACGTCCGTATTTGTCTCTTTTGTTCTCTTCTTTTTCCAGCTCAATTTTCTTGGCTTTTTCGATCAATTGTTTGGTAAACGCTTTGGCTTCCTCCCCGAGCGGTTGTTTTCCCAGCTGAGGATGATTGGTTTCCGGCGTATCCACCAACAGCAGCCGGACGGTTTCCTCTTTATTCTTCAACTTGATTTTTATCGTGTCCCCGTCAATCACGGTGACGGATTGTTTGGGCACTTCCACTTTCTCATCGTTTCCACAGCCGGCAGCCATGAGCAACGCAACCAACAAACCCCAAATTGACAGCTTTCTGAAACTCCTCACCATTCCTACTCCTTTTTTCATAATCGATCTGTATATATTTCCATTTGTACTTCTTTTCTAAATTACCACACCCCTGATTAAAAATCAAATTCGGTAAAGAAAATTTAAATCCACTTTTTAATGACCGGATATTGAAACGGACGGTTTTGCACTGCACGAATAATGCCCGTCAACGGAACAAAAAAAGCCGCCAGGCCGAAAACCACGATGAACGGAAACCCGATCAGAATCCATAATAAATTGGTGGAAATCCATAACAGAGACAAAACGGAACCGTGAAAAACCAATGCTTGCAAAGCCAATCTTTTTAATTCCCGGTCGTGTCCAAACAAAAACACAATCAATGGCACCAAAACCGGAGCAAACCAGATGCTCGCATGAAGCAACACCCGGATCCACTTCTCATCCATTTCATCACCCCGCCTTAAATGGGCCAGCCGTTTTGGACGGCCTCTTTGTTTCTCTTTAAAATCAAATTTCTTTTTTATTTTACCGAATATGATAACCAAATTCGAAACCCACGACTGGTTACTGAAAAATTATAATATTATTTACAAATTGATAAAAATATGTACAATCGATGTTAGGAGTCACGTTCCCGATTGGGGGGAAGCAGCATGCACTCAAAAAAAGACCAGCTCGTCACAGTGATTTGCCACAAATGTAAAACCGAAGTGTGCAAAGCACTTCCCGGCAGCATGGTCCGCTGCCCCAAATGCAAAACCTGGTCCACTGCCGATCTCTCTTACTGATTCTGAAATACGGACAGATATTGATTGCTGCCATCGCTGTGGAAATATCGCAGCGGCACTTGCAAAGTACCGTTTTCAGCAACATCACATAAGAGATCCATTCTGAACATCGAAGACAACCATCTCTGTATGGACGGACAACTCACATAGATCACATTCTCAACACCCTTTTTTCTTCTCTCAAAAAGAGACACCGTGCTGGTGTCTCTTTTTATCATATGTTTTTCACGTCTGAAGGTGCACCCGGCTCCCGCAACATTTGTGCGGTTTCATGGAGTTCACACATTCTTATGAAAAGACTGATCATGAACCAGCCGGTGTTTTTCTTTGGCTTTGACGATTGCAAACAACAAAGGCACCAACAGCGCATTCAGCAAAGTCAGCCCACCGCAAACGAGAATGGCAACATTCATGTGATAACTGTACAGCCATCCTCCCACCGATCCCCCGAGTGCATCTCCGACGAAAAAAGCGGATTGGGACAGGCCAAAAAACAGACCGACGACGTTTGCGGGAAACATCTCCAATTGAATCAGCTGTTCCGTAATGACGGAAACGGATAAAAAAACGGATCGTAAAACCAAAATGGCAATGACCACAAGGGGCGGGAATTTCACCATCAAAAGCAAAACCACCACACCAGTCAAAATTTGGGATCCGGTAAACAACAGGACTTTTCTGTGATGGATTTTTTCTCCACTAATAAAAGGAGAGACGATCACCCAAACCAACGTGATCACCGCCATGAGGACCCCGACACTGGTAATGGAGAATCCGCTGTTTTTAATGATCACCGGCAAAAAAGGGGTCAACATACTGGTGATCAAACCGCTGATGACCCCCAGCAGGACCACCCCCGCAGACAAAAAAGCATGGGCCCGCCAACGCCACCGGATAGGAAAAGGAGGGAATGCCTAACCAAGCGGCAATAAACCCGACCGACACCTCCCCAAAGCGGCCCCGAAAGCGAATTGAAAAAATTTTCTATAATCTAACAGGTCGATCAACCCCAGAGCTAATGGTACCAGTCAATAAGAGGTTTGAGGTACCGGATAGCGTAATTTGACTCTTCTATACCAAACGACACAACAACTAATTCTTCATAACCATAAATCGATGGTGATATCCTGAAAGACATCTTCTTCTAATAATCCCCAATAATCCTCTAAGCCTTTTAAGTTCTAACCATTGCAAAAGAGTAAAAGTTGATTATGGGTTTCAATGAACAGTCAAATCACAAACTTCTTTAATCCACTTTTCAGTGGGATCCTCTTCATCCAAGTCTCTTACTCCTTCTGATCCCAAATCGTTACCCGAAAGACCATATTTCAGCAACTTCGTGGCATATCTTACCCGCCAGGAAAATTGTTATTTCACATCCAAGGTTAACACCTTTTGAATTCCTTTCCATGTGAAGTGATCCATGGTGTTAGGGTTGTCCCTGTAAACGGAATCACAATGCTTTAAATGGGAACATTATTCATTTACATATATGGTAACGCCCCCAAAAACCGAAACCGATTTGTTTCTTTTACGGTTCCATCATAGGCAAAGTTATAAAGTAAAATAACTGAATTCACTTCTTGATCCAGATACTCACCGCAAATCCCGATAAATCCAGGAATTATCTTTTCATCATATGAAAACCCCTTAAGAATAACTCTCAAATCATTTGATGGTTCATTGTAAAACTCCACTTCTAAAAAATCTTCATCGTAATATTCAATGCTAAAATCCTTTTCAAATTGCGAATTAACCCAATCCCCGTCCTCTGTATAACTTTGCATCACATAGCTTTCCAGCTCTTCAAACGAACTTACGTCACCAATGAACATGGATACATATCCTTTTTTCTCCAAAAAATTTTCCTCCTCAATTTTTATCTTTCCCGCTGAAGATGATGGGTTTGTGAAATCCAAACGCTAAGATATAAAAGAACCAAAAAAGGGCGATATAGCTCTTTATCGCCCAACAAAATCCTCTTTCCGGATCAGAGCATTTACATTAAAGTCCGTTTGAAATCCTCATCCATCTCAAATGCTTCTTTCAATATTTCTCTTAAATCATCATAATTGCGGAATCCGGCTGCTCTGAAACGTTCGTCTGTACCATCCAATAACTGCTTTAACCAGTCCCATGGATCACCAATCAGAAACTCCCCATCCTTCCAGACTGAGGTGGCATCCCAGCCGGCTTGAATTGCTTGTGAGTTTGCTTTGATATGGAGCCGCTTTGATTAACAAGCGGAGAGTGTGTCAAAACAGACACCCAACTCCGCTCTCCATCCGACGTTCATCGAACTGAGGCACACGAGTTTTTGAGAATTCGGCTTGGGAAGCCCGCCGTCATTCGTTGTTCACTGATAATCCCCGGACACGCGATATGCCTTTTTTTCGCATAATCCCTTTGTCTAAGATAAATCACTCCCAAAACTTCCGGTCCAGGCTCCGGTACTGGATCGCTTCGGCAATATGGGCAGGCCCGATGTTTTCTTCTCCTGCCAAGTCGGCAATGGTGCGGGCCACCTTGAGGATACGGTCATGTGCCCGGGCACTCAAACCGAGGGTTTCAAAAGCCTGCTTCATCAGTTGGAGCGACGCCGGATCCAACTTGCAGTATTTACGGATATCGGCTGTACTCATGGTGCTGTTGGTTTTCGTTTCGCTTCCCCGGAAACGTTCCTGCTGTCTTTTTCGCGCCTGGTTTACCCGTTTTCGGATGGAAGCGGAGGACTCCCCTCTTTCCCCTTCGCTCAATGTTTTAAAATCCACTTTGGGCACCTCGATGTGGATGTCGATCCGATCCAGCAAGGGACCGGAAATTTTGGACCGATACCGTTGCACTTGGTGCGGGGTGCAGGTGCAACTGCGATCCTCTTCATATCCAAAAAAACCGCATGGACAAGCATGCAGTGAACAATTGGGGAATGGCCATCCACCGAGAAATGAAACTCAATGTCACCCGAAGTGAGTTTTACGATCCCACCCTCTCTACACCTGCGGCACGGATCCGGAACACACGCCTAAGTCGAAACATGACGATCAAAGAATTGGCCGAACTGTCTGGGTTGACTTGTGAAGCGATCAGCAACATTGAAACGAATAAACACACACCAAAGATGCCCACATTCAGAGCACTTGCCAAATCCCTCAAGGTGCCTATCTCATATTTGGGATGCTTTGAAATCCTTCCCGAACAAACTTTGGGCCAAAAAATTAAAAAAGCACGGTTATTCCATGGGTACAACCGGGAGGAATTTGCAAAACGAGTTGGCGTCAATGTAAGAACACTCCGGTTGTGGGAACAGGATAAAGTGAAGCCAACTGGTGGGAATAAAGACACATTGAATCGATACATGAACATATTAAAAAGCAGCCCAAAAACATGATGGGCTGCTTTCATTTATGTGAAGGTACTTCAATGCCTCATAGGTAATCCATAAACCCCTAAACTCTACGAAAACTCTATGTCTTTCTCTTTACCCTTTTTGATTAAAAAATAAAATGGAGATCGGTATTACATCTCACTCATCCAAATAGGCTCCACAAAAAATTAAACAAGAGTGCTCCTCCAAATATTACAACAACAATAAAAACAACTACAATGATCCAATACATTTCTCCAAAATTTATTCAAGGTTGATCCTCCTTATATTGGATCAATCAACTGAAACCAAGCAATCCCATTAATATTTTAAAACATTTTAATCTCTTCTTTTGCCAATCTTTCATTCGTCACTGGCGGTTTCAATACCTCATAGGTAGTTCATAAACGAACAGGCTATTCAATACGTGATTGGCTTGATCGAAAAGTTTCAATACCTTATAGGTAGTTTATAAACTTTCACCTGGGATGAGGCAATCTACTTGCTCAAGTAGTTTCAATACCTTATAGGTAGTTTATAAACTTTGGATGAGTCACTATTGGCGCAAGATAAGATGAGTTTCAATACCTTATAGGTAGTTTATAAACCCGCTCCCTCCTTAGTTTATATTCCGTTTATACTTAGTTGTTTCAATACCTTATAGGTAGTTTATAAACGTGGTTGTCGACTTTTTTATTTCGATCATCTTCATGTTTCAATACCTTATAGGTAGTTTATAAACATAGTTCGGAAAACTAAACACTTCAGGATGTCCACGTTTCAATACCTTATAGGTAGTTTATAAACTTCCGGTTCTGCTTCCGATTTCTGGTTTTCTTCTTGTTTCAATACCTTATAGGTAGTTTATAAACCCCGAAGACAGTGCTGGTGACCGAGTGACATTTTGGAGTTTCAATACCTTATAGGTAGTTTATAAACCGATCCACCCCAGCCGATCCCCTGCTATATATCGAGGGTTTCAATACCTTATAGGTAGTTTATAAACTTTGCTGCCAATTGTAGTCCCTTGGGTCCGAGCTTAGTTTCAATACCTTATAGGTAGTTTATAAACGTTAGAAAAAGCATTTCCGGGATATGATGTCAAGCATTGTTTCAATACCTTATAGGTAGTTTATAAACACGATAAGGCGATTGAACAAAACAGAGGGCGAATCGAGTTTCAATACCTTATAGGTAGTTTATAAACCCCTAAACTCCTCATAAACACTGCGTTTTTATTTTACCTCTTTTGACTCCAAAATTAAAGCAAATCTGAAAATACTTGATAACCCTGAAAAGTAATTGTCGTCGATCCCCAGGGATTTTTGCACAACTGGAGGTCGACGACTTATTTAAATTACCGAAACTACTACTTTCTTGAGGTTTTAATAAGCTAAGTTTCGACAGTAAAGAATTACTATTGTTCCTTTTGAATTTCCTGAATCGAATTTTAAATGTCATAAATTTTTTATGGCTGATTTAGGCTAATATATTGAAAAAGTAAATTGAATTCACCTATAATTCCAAAAGATGATGCAGAAAAGAGTCGAGATGTTATGGGACAGTATTGGCTTCGGCCATCCCTGTCTTTTTTTCTTAAAAATCACATAATAAGGAGGAGAATGAGCTTAGGGAGGCGAAACAAACAT
Organism: Thermoactinomyces sp. CICC 23799; assembly: GCF_016055145.1. Taxonomy (NCBI): domain Bacteria; kingdom Bacillati; phylum Bacillota; class Bacilli; order Caryophanales; family Thermoactinomycetaceae; genus Thermoactinomyces; species Thermoactinomyces sp. CICC 23799. The sequence goes on along the minus strand of NZ_JAECVV010000004.1, from coordinate 252,687 downwards.
CGCATGTTCCCAAGCGAAACTTTTGCGTCAATTTCATAGAACCTTTATCATCCTGCTGATCGCTTGTATCGGATTAGGCATTTTTGGATCTGGAACAGTTCATGCTACGGGCGGATTTGACGTGCCGAAGGTGAATGACCAATTCAACCAATTCGAGCAAAGCCCGCCTCCGAAGCAGAATCTGCCGGCTCCGCCGCCCGTCGAGAAAGAGAAAGGCTTATGGGACACAGTCTCCCAGCCGTTCAAAAGCGCATGGGAATGGACAACAGACACGATTTCCGGCGCATGGGAATGGACAACGGAAAAAGCGTCCGCCCTGTGGGATTGGTTTGTTGGCGTATTGTCCAAAATCACCGAAGTAGTCGTTGATGCACTCGCCGCCGCTTGGGATTGGATCAAAGCGAATTACAAAAAAATCATTGTGCTGCTATTAATCATAGTATTGGCTGTTTTTGCCGTTTGGTTAATTACAACAGCAGCTGCCTTAATTGCAGCCGGATCATCACTCACCATTTTGTCTTTTACGATCTCCCCCCAAATTCTATCCTTCGTTGGTTATGGAATATTACTTGGTGGGGGTTTTGGCGGACTCACTTCATGGCTTTCGGGCAATGAATTTATGAGCATGGAGATGCTGACCGATACATTGTTTGGATGCATTGCCGGTGGAATCGGGGGACTTTTTGGAGAGCTGATCGGCGGTGCCCGTTTCATTACTTGGCTCGGCAGCAAAATCCCGTGGCTGCCTACTGCAGTTAAAGGATCAGTAGGCACGGGAGTTGAGCAAAGCGTATTTGATTTTTTTAAAACAGGGAAAATCAACGTCAAAAATACGTTAATCGCAATTGGTATCGGCGGGCTGCTTTCATACGGAGGATGGCTCTTCACCAATAACCTTGATACGATTGTGACCAGCATTAACAAAATCAGTTTTCCGACCGTCAAGATGCATGTCTTGGCATCCGCGGATAGCAATCTACGGATCCCTTCGCTAGAAATTGGCCATACCAAAATAGAAGATACCCAGTTTGGCGCTTGGTTACAGAAGTTTGCATCTACTAAAAGCGATAATGTGACAGGTAAATCTAATATTTCGCCAAAGCATGACGAAATTGCTCATGGTGGGTATTACAAAAGAAAAGAATTTAGATCAATGATAAATAATGCTAAATATACTCCCCACGGATATAAGCATTTAAAAGCTAAAACACCAGATGAAGCAATAAAGTTTAGTCAAAAAGGAGCTGCTCAATATTTGCCCAGTATTAATAATAAGGTACTTGAAAAAGAAGCATTATTAAAGGGATATGTTATCGATACTGGAAACGATAATTACTATTTTATCTATAATGCAAATAAAACAGTTGGCTATGATAGAGGTATGCCAACTACTTGGATAAGAGCTGAATTATCGGGCGGTGAATACCATGGGCATCCAATAGCTGGAGACAGGTTAGAAAAGTATTTAAAGCGTTTAGGCATTAAAAATGAATAATGAGGGATGATTATGAGGGAAATGTTTAAATTGCCTGAAGCAAAAATTCAAGCGTTACGGATTCCAAAAGGATGGACTGTAAAACATAACAATTTGCGAGAAATTAACCCCAAAACACTGAAACAAGATGATGATAAATGGTTTTATTTCACACAAGATTTGTTGCAGTTGGAACACCAAGAAAAATCGATATTGCTTGATCTAGGTTGGTATCCCGATGTCACTCCAGAAGGTGAATTTCAAGTGCAAATCATTCAAAATGGAAATTGGGAACAACCAATTCGACAGTTTACATCTAATGATCTCCATGAAATAGTTAAATCAATCGAAGACGTTTTAAATCAAATTACTAATAATAGGTTTTAGGATTCCAACTAAAAAGTTCGAGTCGGAAATTGTGTAACTACCTCGGTCAGAAAAGTCAGCGCTTAACCAATGCGTACGACTAAAGGCCGGGGTTTTTTCATTGGCTAGCCATTCTAGGTGTTAACTTTTTTCACCTGCCCACTTTTCTCCCATGAGAAGTTTCCAAAGACCACAAAGCCCTCCGGTGCATCGCAACAAGTGGTCAAGAAATTTATTTCGCAAAAAACCCTCTAAAATGATACGTGCCAAAACCGGATATCAATATAAATAGAAATATCCCCTCCCCGTCGATCGGAGAGGGTCTTTGCTTTAGTCGCGAATCTTGATCAGGATTTCTTTTTTCTGTACCAGCACGGCCTTTTCGACCGAGTCTTTGATTTTGGCGGGATACGCAGTATCAACGATGAACTGCCCATCCACTGTGACACGATACATCGGGCGGCGAACCGGATCCGGCGTTGGTTCGGGAACATATTTCACGCCGAAGTATTCGCAAATGCCTTTGGCCGTCGCGATCGCGAAAGCCTTTTGCACTTTCGGATCAATCATTTGCGCCGCTTCATCGAGTCCCGGATCATCCATGAACCCGTATTCAATAAGAACCGCTGGCATTTTGGTCTCACGTAAAACGTGGAAATTGGCGGTTTTGACGCCGCGATCCTTTCTTTTTACCCCGGAAGCCATGAGATGGCGATGGATGATTTGGGCAGCCTTTTGGCTCCGGGAGCTTCCGGGGTAATGGAAGGTTTCAAGGCCTTCCCCGCCGCTCGCGTTGTAGTGACACGACACATACAAATGCGCCCCGGCAGCATTCGCCTTACGGGTACGCTCGCCCAATGGCGTGTCGACATCGGTTGGCGCTACCAAAAGCGTTTTGAAACCGCAACGCTTCAATTCAGCGTCAAGGTATTTCACAATTTCCCGGTTGAATTCATTCTCGCGGATCACGCGGCCTCCCAGTTGAGGAATGGGAGGCGTGCGTTTTCCGGGAGTTTCTTGACCGTGGCCGTCATCTAATGCGATCAAGTATGCCATTAGTGGTCAGCTCCTTTCTTGTCAAAAGGGTTGAATGCAAAAATGCCCAGCGCGACCCCAAGGCCAGCGAGGGCATTTAAAATTTGCTCCCATTGCTCCCATTGTTCTGGTGCCACCTCAAAGCCCAAGGCGGCTGTCAACACCTTCAAAAACGAAAAAAGATACACCCAAACCTGCGGATTTTTCAATTGTTCCCAGTTCATATATATCAACCTCCTATCGGGATTCCTGCAAGTATAAAAAGCGCCGAAATAACGGCAAGAATTACGCCAGATACGACAGTTTTCCAAAACCAATCCAATTGATTTTTGGTTTCTTTTGCGATCTCCAAAGCTTCGTTCGCGGTGTTAAGCGCTTCTCTGCTTCTCTCGTCTGCTTCAACAACGTCCTCGATCTTTTCCTCAAGGTTCTCCAGTTTCGATTCCATACGGTGGAGCGATCGTGAAACCTCTTGAATGAGGTCATACATTTCCCGCTGTGTGATTACGACTCCAGATTTGACCTTTTTTTCGCCCACCACCTTCCCCCCCTTTCATCTTGACCCTTTTATTTTTTATTGCCCTGGCATGTGCAGGTAGTGGAACGGGTTCGCGACAAACTTGTCAAACTGGCCAGCTACACTGTGATACCCCACCGCAAAGGCCCCAAGTGACGGCGCCCAGGCGGCGTAACACCGGCACGCGTTGATGGCCTTCTGTTTGATCTCATCATTGGTGGGAGTATCTTTCCAACCACCGCCCGGAATCGTTGCCCCGCGGTTTTCATAGTCGGTTCGTGTGGCCATCGAAATGATAAAACGGACATAGTATTGGATCCGCCCGGCGTTGTAGAGGTCAAGAAGTGCCTGTCCGACTGCAGCGTGATCCGGGTGGATGTCGTGATAGCTCAGGGTATAGTGGTCAGCGTCTGGATACAGATCGATATATTTTTCGATGACCGCTTTGGCTTCGTCGTATGTGAGTGTTTCGCCATTGGCCGAGTCATCGAGATACTCAATATGGCGATTTTCTACCGGAACCCCCAATTGGCCGCAGGCGTGGTGGAATTCATTGATACGAGCTTCGGCCAACGTGTCTTTGGTAAGCGGCTCATATCCCTCTGATTCGGGATCATGTGTGGCTTTCCAATAACCACTATAGGTCGTGCCGTTGATCGCGTTCAAAGCTCCGGTTATGCGGCCGTGCGTCATGAGAACCACATGCGTGGGTCTGCCTGCTGCCACATGTTCTGCGATCGTGACTCCCATGTTCAAAGTTTCGTCGTCCGCATGCGGTGCGTAGAAAATCACTGGTCTGCTCATTGGCGATTCCTCCTTTGGCAAATAAAAAAAGCGCCTTATGCGCTTATTTGGTCTCGAATATCTTGATTTCTCAGGTCGTCAGTGACCGGATCACCAGGTGAAACTGGAACAGAATCGGGCAAAATCAGAAACTGATCCATCCCTGAAAACATCGTGCCGATCCCATTCCACTTGAACCAAACGATGTTTTTGTTGGCGTCATATTCAACCTCGGTGATTTGTTCGAACACTTCCAGCACTGTACCATCACGGGTACAGCTGCAATATTTCATGAAATCCCTCCTATACATAGGTGATTTCAATTTTGGCGCTATCATCGAAAACGGCATAATAGTCATCACTGGTGCTGGAAGTGTATAGGGCGATTCCTTTGGCTTGACCGCTGGTGAAATAGGAAAACCAGCTCGACGGCAAATCCACCCATTTTGCTTCTCCAGCTTTGAATGTGACATTGAGGGTTGGAGCCAGCACTGGCGGTTGCCCACCCGGTTTGGATGCGTGACCATGCATGCGGAGAGAAATGGTGACAGTTGCGTTTCCCCCGCTCAGCCTCTGGAGATATGTGCGAATCCGCTTGATGGTTTTTCCCGTGACTGTACTCGACAGGCCGGAGGGATAGAGCCAAATCCCCGTGTGGTGGCCGTATTGAGAACGCCACATTCCTTGAATGACCTTCCCATCACTGCGCCAATCATTGAAAACGGTTCGCCAGGAGTCGCCGCTCGACGAATTCCATACTGTGACGGTCGGCGCGGTTGGTGTAGTTCCGCCCGTCCCGCCTCCGCTTTGACCACCGCCTACTGTGGAGGGGGTGACCATCCCGCCGTTTGTGATCCGGATTGGATTCCCGGTTCCATCTGGAATCTGTGTGGCCCATCCAATGTAGCCCGCATAGTCAGCCCATACGCCATAGGGGGCGCCGCTCCCCACACATGAAACAACCATTGTTTTCCCACCATATGCGCTATATACGCATGCGCTCCGGGCGTTGTAGAACTCGCAGTTGGCACAGTATACGAAACTGTTGTCGTAGGTGGTAAGGACACCCGTTGATCCACTTCCCCCTGAGATTCCATAGGCTTTGACCCAGAAGATCCCCACGTAATCAGAATGGTACACTTGGATGACACCTGTTGTTTCCCCGGATTTCGCATTGATTCGCCCATAGATCCCATTGGTTGCTTCACCCCCGCCGTATAGGGAGACGCGCAACTTGACGGACTGAATCGAAATCCGGCCCGTCATCGTATATCCATTCATCAGGATGGTGATTTTCCCAGTTCCAAGAAAACCGGAAAGCGTGATGTCTTCCACAATGTCTGATTGAAGATGGATTTTGACTTCCCCATCAAAGACACGGGGGATTTTCTGGATGGCGGCAGCTACGGACGCGAACGGAGTGGAACTACTCCCATCGTTTCCATCTTCTCCGGTCACGGCATTCACAAAATAGGAAATGGTTTCCCCGGCAGGAATGCCAGACGTCACCAGATTGGGCGCTTGGACTTCGGTGGCGACTACAGAACCCAACACGATCTGTTTGTTGTCGATGACCGCGATCGTTTCCCCGTCGGAGTCATAGGCCACAATCTTTCCATATCGTCCCTGCGTATCGCCTAGGAGAATCTCCTGCCCCGGCGTTCCCTTCACTCCGGGGCCGCCAATCGAAATATCGTAAAAATGGTACCAATAACCAGATGTTGAGCTAGTGCCCGTGATTTTAAATGAACCGGATTCGTAGGGGTATTGTAGTCCCTTATCTGTTCGCCACGTGTTTCCGGAGAAATCCCCATAGAGGCGGTAGGTTCCGACGTCTTCCCGGAGGAGAAAATCCAGCTTCAACCGGTTTTCTCCTTGAACTAGGTTGGAATACTCCCGTTTCTCAAGGGTGTTTCCGTTGCCGTCTTGAAGCTCAACAATTCCCGATTGCCCTGCCGTGTCACAGTAGACGCTCACATATCCTAAGTGGATGTTTTCTGTCACCTGGATAGTGAGGGAGTGGTTGAAATTCGTATATTGACCATTGACCAGCGGTTTAGGTGTGTTGGCTAGCACATGAAGGCCCGTTCCGCTGGCGTAACGCGCCTGGTCCCATGCAGCTTCCTTTTGATCTAGCCGACGCAGAATGTCTTGGATTCGTTGGTTTTCCGTGATGGCAATGGGGCGAAATTCGCCCAGTGTGACCTCGTTCTTGGATGGATCGCGGACGCTTTCTTTCATTTCGATGATCCGCGCCTCAAGGATCAGCTCCGGCTGGAAGGTGGTGTCCTTGACGGTGACGGTGTCGCCCAGGTCAACCTCGTGCGCTTCCAGCCCTAACAGATCGGCCAGCAACACCACGCCGACTCGATAGGTATAAAGCGGCTTGCTGTACTTTTCGAGCGCGGCCAATGTATTATTGAACAGCTCCACCGGGTTTGTAGCTTGATCATCTCGGTGAATTCCGAAGATATGGCGCCCCTTTTTCCCCCACCGCTGGAAGGCTTCCAAGCTCCCCACCCAATCCGCTCCAGCCGGCTTTTCATATTTGGTGGTGTCTAGACCAGTTGGATTATAGTTGGAGAATGTGAGGAACTGACCTGTCGTGTCGCCTTTCCCCACGCCGATCATGGCCGTGACCAGATTGGTGGTGTCTTCGATTCGCTCCACTTCCATCAGATCCAAGCTATATACAAAAGGCTTTCGGGTGACTTTCTCCCGCTGGATCACGGCGGAGACCTTTCTTTCCACCACCCGAAGCCCTTCGAAGCGGACATGGAATTCAATTTCTGCGTCAAAGGCGTCCAAGACCTTGTGGAGCGCCTCCAATGACGTCATGTAGTCGTCCAACTTGATGTCCTTGACACCAGCGAATTCGACCTCGCCCACTGACCAATCGGTTCCAGCCAACACATAGTTCATGGCCTGTTCTAATGTGTAGGAGTTGAGCGTGGCCGGGCGCACGGGGTTCCCAAGGAGATCGTCCACAGCGGCATTTTCGCAAAACACCTTTTTCCGGTATCCGTCGCCATTGGTTTCGGTTGTTTCCAAAATCCGAAAGTAGTAGGGGCGCCCGTCTTTCGTGTAGGGATAGACCACATATCCATTGGTGGTGATCCGGTTCGAAACGGGATGATCCGCTGGGACTTCAAATTCAAAGGTCATATATCCATATTCTAGGCGCCGTGTTAGCACGTCATCGTAAAACGGGCAACCCTCAGGCAACTCCGGGTTGAGGACGGCGACTGGCGATTCATTTTCGTTCAAAATGTAGATGCTTTGCATCAGCGCCACCTCTCACGGAAAGATAGTGTGCTATTTTGAAAAATCCCCTGCGGCGAGACCACTAGGGAATGGCTGCCCGGATCGATTTTGATATACTCGCTCTCCGGATTCGGGAAGAACGGCTCATTGTTTTTCAGTACTTCGCCGGTCGCACAGTTGATCTCCAGCACATCCCCTGTATCAAACGCATATGGCACCTGCGTCACGGGGTTGTAGGTGTTCTCGTTCCATACCTCGATCCGATCGATGTAGACGGTGGAAATATGGCTCAATGTCCCATATTTCCCGATATGAATTTGAAACCCGGCCAGCTTCTGCTGATATTGGCTGTCCTTGTCATAGAACGAATAAGAAAAGGTATCATAAAGCTTCCCATTGGCAGCGCGCTTGCTGGCGCTGAATTCCCACCGTTTCCCCTTCCGTGTGATCCGGATAGGCCCACCAAAGTTGGACCAGCGACCAGGCTTCCCGGTATAGTTCACGAACTGCCGGGACGCGCCCGCTCTCGCTTCCATATAGGGGTTGTCCACCCGGGCCGTGGAATCCCGAATGGCAATCTTGCCTATGATCGCGTTGTTGATGTCCAAGAGATAGATTTCCAACCGCCCGACTTGATACGGGTATCCGGCTTTGAAAGCGACTTCCGCCTGAAGTGTGAAGTCTTGCAGTTGTTGCCCCAGCGACCGGATGGCCGCGGGCCCGTGCCATGCCGTCCCTTCGCCGTAATCGGCCGGGCGGATAATATCCCCATTGGAGGAAAAAGAACCGGCGATCACGCCACCATCGACAGAAATCCCGCTGGAGTAGTTCGCCAAGCTCGAACCATCGTCCAGAAGAATCCGGACACGTTCGGGAGCTGGTGTAACTGTATCCACGGGCGCTGGTTGGCCGAAGTACATATATCGATCCTCGGTGATGATCGCGAACTCCGTTGTCGGTTGGGTGAACTCGAACCGCATCGTCGGGAAGACCGGGACGCTCCCGGCGTTGGTCACCGGGATCGGTTCGCCCTCTTGATATGGCGTTCCGTCGCCTTTCGTGTCCAAAGACACTACCTTCTCCACTCCTGTGGCGTATGGATCAGGGATCAGGAAATTCAAGGTGATTTGGCCGTCCGTGACCACTTTGTCCATGTCCGTTTCCCCATCCAGAATGGCCTGATACTCCTTATTTGGCTCGTAGGAATAGTAAAAGGTTTGGGGCGTGTCTGTGTCCAGCCAGTCGGCTAGAATCCGCTTTTTGGCGGCCAAATCTTCCTGACTGTCGCCCAAAATCGTGATGACAATGGTTTCTTTTCGGACGCCCCGTTCCTTTCCGGCGTGATACGCCCCCGGCCGCCCGGGAATCTGTATCAGCTTTTGCTCCATCGGTGGAAGGATGGAGCTGGTGATTTTGTTTATTTTCAGCCACGGGAAATCATCACTTGACTGCCCACTGAAGAAGAAGCCCATGAACCATCACCCCCTTCGTCCCTGCGCCCGTGCCCTGCGCATTTCTTGTCTGTATCGCTCTTCTTCGATTTTTTGAGCCAAAAGGGCAATGTCTTCTTCGCTTCTCATAGAGACCGGACCGTTGAAATTGATATTGATGATAGGAGCGGTCATGACTCCAGCACTCGCGCCACCGCCCGCGAATCCAGCGATAAGGCCCCCCTTGGATGGCGGAGCCAGAAGCCCAGCCGTTTCTTCCATCCCAGCGGAAACAGTCTTCAACAGCGGAGACAGCCCCCGATCCATCCGGGAAGCGAATGTTGGGAAGAAGGATTCACCGGATTTGTCCAGGTCAGAAAGCGGGCCTTTTTTTTGCCGGGGAGAATGGCAAGTAGCTTCGAATCTTTGCCATCCCGCTTTCGACTGCGCTGACCGCTTTTGCCAACCCGTTTTTGATCCCGTTTGCCAGGGCGGTCATCAGCCCTTTCCCTGCGCTTAGGAAGCTGCTGACATATCCTTTCACGGTGTTGTAGGCGCTCCGAATCCCGTTTGAAATGGTGCTTTTGATGCTATTCCAAAGGGATGTCGTCGTGCTTTTGATCCCATTCCAAACGCTTGTGATGGTGGATCGCATGGCGTTCACCGTATTAGAAATGGCGCTCTTGATCCCGTTGAACACGGAAGAAGCGGTGGATTTTAGACCGTTCCAGATACTGCTGACCTTTGCTTTCGCTGAATTCCACGCCGTTCTTATGAATTGCGTCACCGCAGAAACGGCGGAAGAAATCCCCGATTTGATGGCGTTCCAAGCATTTGCCGCCGCGCTTTTCAGCGAGTTCCAAAGCGGGAGAAGGAAGGCTCTTATTTTGCTCCAGTTCATGATGATGATAGCCGCCAAGATGATCACGGCGGTGATGATCGCGGTGAAGGGGTTGGTCATCATAGCTACACGCAAGAGGTTGAACACGCTGATCAGCCCTCGGAACCCAGCCACCAGCATCCGCAGAGCACCGCTTACCAGCGTGGAAATGGCTGTCCCGATCGTTCGGAAGATGGGCGCCATTTTGGAAAGACCACCCGTCAATGTGGTAATCCCAGTGATCAATCCAATGATGGGGCCGATGACCATCTGGAACACGCCAATCAACTGGAAGAGGATCACCAACACCATGCCCACGGCTGGGTGAAGCTGGAGAAGCCATTGAACGAAGCCCAACAGTTTGGTGATGATGTCCAACACCACCGGCCCCAACGGCGCCATGGAAACCACCAGTTGGCCGATGATGTCCGCCACTTGCCCCAAGATGGTCATGAGCTTCGGCCCGTTTGCCTGTGCGTAGGCGATGAAGTTTTTGAACCCTTGGGAATTTGCCAACCCCGCCGACCATACAGCAAAACGTTGGGTGAGCCCAACCAATCCGGATTGCATGTCAGAGGAAACTGGCTCGAATGCCATCAACAAATTCATGATGCCGATCATGACATTGCCAAAGGCGGTTCCGAAGTTCAAAAGCGCCGGACCGGCATTTCGAGTGAGCCAGTGGAAAAACTTTTGCATTTGATTGCCTTTCATCGCCTTGTTCATGTTGTTAAACATGAGGCTGACGGCGTTGATCGACATCTGGAACGTGGGCCTTAGCTTTTCCAGGGTCGTCTTCAACAGATCCAACCCCCGGATGAACACATCCAGCACCGGATTTTGAAGCGACTTCACGAAACCATCCCAAAAGGATTTGAAACTCTGGAAGGCGTTCAACGCCGCTCGCTCCTGCTGTGTAAGGCCACTATATACGGCTTGTAGCTCTTTCATGGCCTTTTTCCGCTCTTTGGCTGTATCCGCTTCGGCGATCTTCTTCTGGATCTTCTCAACCTCTTTTGAAGCGTCGAAAACGCCGTTCAATGCAGGGATAGCCACCGCACCAAATGCCGCAGCTCCCGCACCGGCAGCGGCAAACGCCGCGGTCAGTCCACCAACGGCCGCGGTTGCGCTTGCCAACACCGGAACAATGGCCGGGCCCAAAGCCATGATCGTGCCCATGAAGCCGCTGGTGTTGGCGTGAATATTGACCGTTTTTCGATTGGGAATATCTTCGACCTTGTCTTCCACGTCTTCCAACTGTTTTTGGGCTGCGGCTGTGTCTGCATCCACCTCAATTTTGAGGTAGTCCCGAATATCAATAATCTTCCGATTCACTTCTTCTGCGGCTTCATCAATGAGTTTCAGGCGCGCCAGAACCGCCTTAGAGCCTTTCAGTGCAACCTCACCAAACATCTTGAACAGTTCCATCAGCTCACCCCCTTCTGGTCCGCTTTCCTGATCGCCTCAGCCCGGCGGATGATTTCCTCTTTTGACATCACGGTTTGGGGCTGTTGTTTTCGTTTGATTTCAGCCATGAACTGCTCGAATGGAATTCGCTTTTCCGGCTCCATATGCGGGAATAGCGTAACCCAAAAGCCCCATGCCTTTTCCTCAACTTCCTTTTCTAATGCTTGGCGGATCAGGGAAAGCCCATCCGTCAGACTCATCCCCAACAGATGGGCGAATCCGGAACCATAACGGCGGAGTAAAAGGTCTGTCAGCTCGCTTTCTCGGTCTTGAAGAGCGAGCGAAAAAAATCGCCAAGCCCTTTGACCTGGCGCAATTCATCCATGAATTGTCCCAATTCCTCTAAGCTCATTTCTTTGAACTGATCAGGGGTTTTCCCCGCAAGATCAGCGAAAAAGCTGGTGATCTCCTCTTCTGCTTGATCGAGATTTTCAAACAGCAACAAAAAGAGCTGAAGCCCTAACTTTTCCGGTTCTTTGGCATTCAGGGCGGCCAGCTCTTTTTTCAGGTTCAATTTACGGATGATCGACGACAGACGGAAAATATCGCTCGTTTTTAGTTGTCTCATGCTCCCACCACCGGATAACGGATTTCATAGGGTACTTGGGACAGATTAGCCGGATCATAATGAGCGGAAAGGACGATTTCCGGTTTCCCTTCTTCCTTGTCTTCCAGCTCCAATTCAATCTCATCATCCGCTAAGACGTTGTACAGGATGATGACACAGGGTTGATCCGTCCCGCTCACAGTCGTTACCAAGGCCACGTTTTTCAAATAGTCCGAGTCAAGAATTTGCCCACGTGGTTGGATTTTGTCGGCGATTTTCGTGCTTCCACCTTCATCCATCACGTCAGATACATCGGCTGCTGTCAGGGCCATTTTGAAATTCTCCACCGACATTTCCAAAAGATTAATCGTAAGGCTGGCATTTTCAGTGATAATCCGCCGGGCGCCTTTCACTTTGCCCCGTGCGCCGTCGATTTCGATTTCCTTGATCTCGCGCTCTACGGTGAAACTATTTCCGCCAGAGGTCGCACCAATCAGCCTTTCATCCACTTCGCCATAATTCACATACACGGCCCCAGCGTCCAACAACATGTTTTTCACGGTATCAGCCGTGATTCCGTGGGTTTGGTACGGCATTGTCATCCTCCTAACTTTCGTATGTCCTCAGTTCATACCGCAACTGTCGGCGGCGAATGGTTGGGTCTGGATCAGGCACCATCAGCCGGTTGATCCGATATATCCGTGTATTCCAACCATCCCCGGTATATCTCAAACGGTTCAAAGCCCGATCAATGCTATCCGCCAGTGTTTGGAGTGTCACGGTTGATCCATCCGCGGGCTGGTCCCATACGTCGATTTCCAAGATGAAATCTTCTCGCCATTCACTGGGGTTGCTGACAGGAAGCCGATAGACGACATACGGGAAAACTGCGCCCTGTGGTGCCCATTCCTAGTACACACGGGAGTGAATCTTTTTCAATTCAGCCACAATGAACTTTTGTAAATCGATCACTTCAAACCACGCCCCAATTCTCGCGCGACCAGCTTTTTGATTTTCTGCTTGTTGTCCTCAAATGCCGGAGTCAAAAAAGGCTGTGGTCTCTGTCCCTCAGTCCAAACCCATTCGCCTTTTCGGTTTTTGTACACCCAAGGCGTCTTTCGGCCCCCTCCGTTTTGTGCATAACGACCCGTCCCAAATTCAACGTAGGGCGCATATTCGATGTTGGTGCCGATGACCACGGATTTCCGGCCGTCATTCACAATGAAATCGATGCTATCCCGGAGGGCACCGGTGTCGATGGGGACCCGGACTTGTGCCTCGCCGCGAATGAAAATACCGGTTGCTGTCAGGGCTCGTTCTTCATTTTCACTTAGTCGCTTGATGATCCGGTTGATGTTCGATTTGTAAGCCATCAGCGGATCAGCTCCAGCGACACTTGGAGGAAACGGCCATAGTTCATTGGATCATCCACGAAAAGGACGTTGTATTCTTTCCCTTTGTATCGGATGCGGTCCCGTTCCTGAATGTCCGAATCGCCATGGGTGAAAAACATGTGCGTGGCCACCACTTGTGGCGCGTTGGCCACCTGTTGCTCGCTGCCGGTCACAGCGTCCATGATTCCTGCCAGATCGGCCACCTTTGACCAGTTCTTCACCGGGTTCCCCAGCTCATCGGATGTCTCGGTATATCGCCACAATTCAAATCCGGAAACAAAACGCCGCTCGATCATACGAATTTTGGGCGGCGGTAGTTGTTCAGGATGGTTTTGATTTCCACCGGGTATTCGCTCGAATAGGTAACGCTATGCCGCGCAAGGGTTTCGCTTTGAACTCCCGCCTGCTTCATGTGGAATTCGCACATCTTGGCAATCGCCAGCTTGACGCCGCCGGGGAACGCTTCGTTTCCCTGTTCATCGGTGAATTCCCGGTTGCAATAGGTCGAAGCATATTCCTTTGCCATGGGGAGAATAGCGTCGAGATAGGCGTCATACTCTGTCCCGCTGACCCGTAAAAGTGCCTTCACTTCATCTACCGTCACGCCCGTTCACCTCCCTTTTTTGAGGGCTTTTTCGCTTTCTTGGTTTCCGGTTCGGTCTGTTTATCGGCTTCCTGTTTTGCTGCTTCTTCAGCAGCTTTTTGCGCCGCCAATTCGCGCCGTCTCCGGTTGAATGCGGTCACGCTCATGCTTTCACCTCCAAACCAAAGAGGAGGGCGTCATGCCCCCCTTAGATTTTGTGTACGAACTTCACGATGCGGATTTGCTTGTTTTCATATACTCGGGTCCAGTTGGTTCCGGTGGCCAACTCAGCATTGGTCGGGCTGGAGCCTGTAAACGTTCCAGTAAACGCCACGCCACGCGGGTGGAGGATATAGGTTTTCCGGTTGATCAGGTAATCCTCACCGGCCAAGCTGTCGCGGTCCGTTTCTGTGGCTACAAAGTTCACGGGATTTCCGTTGCCAAGAGCGATGGCACCAGGGCCGAAAATATAGGTGGTGTAGGTGCCAGCGTTCACTGGGCAAGCATCGTCAACAATGACCCGTTTGCCCATGTAAAAGGGGACCTCCGGCGATCCGGTAGACGGCCGTTCGTATTGAATCAAATCCTGTTTGGCAAGTGCGGCCTCAACAGCGGAATGCATCACGATCCCTGTCAACTGGCTTTTGGCATCCCCCAGCTTTTGGACGGCATCCACAAAGCTGGAAGCACTGATTTTCTCAGCACCTCCCGTCTGGCCGGAAATGTCGTGAACGTTGCCGGACATGGAGGCGGAGGCGAACACACCGGTCAGGGTGTTGATCAGTGCTTTTTGCATCATCCGTGCCCAGTAGCTGGCCACGAGATCGGCGATGGCGCCCATAGGATCGTCACCAGCCAGAGCCGCAGCCAAATCATTCGCGCCCCACGCACGTCCGCGCCGGAGGATTACAGCTTCATCTTGGCCAGCAGTGATTTTCCCAGGCGTCAAAGCTCCAGAATCAGAAAGCACTTCATCATCGCCAGTCAGATCGCTCCAGAACGGCATATTGACCGTTTTCGCTGCTGCGCTTGCCAGACGATCAAATTCTGGGCTATTTTGAACAATTCCACTTTGAAACAAAGCGGAAAGCTCCATTGTACGGTTCACAACATAGGGGTTAAATACTTCAGGGACGATAACATCAGCAATTTTCGTCACAGCCATTTATCACACTCTCCTTTTATTCCTTTGCTTGTGTCATCAGTTGTTGGGCCAGCTCTGGGTTCTCTTTGAGGATCTGGGCTTGCTTGGTCAGGTTAAACGTTTCTTTCCGCCACGGGTTGTCCATCTGCTGCTGATTCGCTGGCTTGTGCGGCTCGCGGCCGTGCTGTTTGAACGTTTCACCGACGGCGGCTTGAATAGATTGGGTCCATACCTGTTCCAAGAGGCCCAAGTTTTCCAGCGTCTTTTCCTCACTGTCGGAAATGAAAAAATCGACCAGATGGGCGGGGAGCTTCTTCTCAATGGCGAAGTCCTTGGCTTTGGCTCTCAAGGCTTCGCGCTCCTTTTCGCGCCGGATCTGCTGGAGCGCGGGCGCTTTTGTCAACGGGGACACTTGAAAATTTTTGGACAGATAACCGCTGATTTCTTCGCAGGCCGAGTAGTTTTGATGTACAGTATACAATTGATGGCGTCGGATTTGAGCAACATATTCCAAATTAGGGGTGAAAGCCATGAAAAAAGGTTTTGAAGATGTTCTTGCAGAGTTACAAGCTGAAATGGTGGCGATCTGTTTAGAGTATGTCAATAACAGAGCGGATGATATCTATATTTACTGTTCTTGTGAATTATCGTATTCATTTAACGTGTTCTATAAAATTAACGGCAAGGTTGTTCATAAAAACCAACTAAACGAGGTATTAGAAGATAAAATTTATGATGTTTCAAAAGAAAAACAGTGGAGTATGCTACACAAAGGAGTTGAAATATTAAAGCAAATTCATAATAAATGTAAAGAATTTAATCGGGAAATGCCTACCGAAATAAAAATGCATTACAAGGTAAAAGAGAACAAACTACGAGCAACATATAAGTATGATTTAGTCTGGTCTAATGACGATATGCTTTTACCAGATGATATTTTTCTTTCTTGGTTTGAAGAAGTGCGTCAAGAAAATAATGCAGGTCATTGATACAAGCATTATTTTTACCTGCCCACTTTTCTCTGATGAGATGCTTCATTTCTGTCTTGTGAATATTTGAGCAAATAAAAAAGGTCCATCTCCGAAGGGAGACCCGGAGAACCCACCAGTGCATCAAGCTGATTTCACGTGGATTTATGAAATGACACCAGCTTGACCTATTGTCCATTGTCCGATCACTTGATAACTCATGCGGGTTATTCTATGCTTCTTCGATACTAAACTCATACTGTCTCCTCTTTGATACAAAGATTAAAAAAAGGGCGATATAGCTTCCTTATCGCCTTGGGAATATAATTATTCAGGATCAGTGGTTTCCAGCAACACTCGTTTAAAATCCTCATACATCTCAAATGCTTCTTTCAATATTTCCCTTAAATCATCATAATTGCGGAATCCGGCTGCTCTGAAACGTTCGTCTGTACCATCCAATAACTGCTTTAACCAGTCCCATGGATCACCAATCAGTAACTCCCCATCTTTTCGGACCACCCAGATCAACTCCAAAAGAGCATATTTGAGATAGATATGAAATCCAAATTGAAAGGAAGGATATTCCTCTACAATTTGAAAGAAATTTTCCCTTTTATCGTAACGGGCCGGATAACCCAATTCAGCAAATATCTTCGACACTTCATTGTTATCATAGTTTTTAAACCTTTCATCAGACTTAAATTTGTACCTTGCAGCCAGACTTTTGTACCTGTTGATAAAATCAATCTTCTCCAATGCTGCTCTGATCTCCGGTGGTAATTGCATTTCTGGTGGTTTCTGCATGATTCATTCCTCTCTGCTTTATTTCCATGCCATATTTACTATTGGCCAAATCCATCAAACAACTTTTGTATTTTTTGATGGTAGAACAAGATTATCCTGATGCTGCAGCATGAGGTGGCATCCCAGCCGGCTTAAATTGTTTGAGAGTTTGCCTTGATATGAAGGCGTTCTGATTCAGAGTGTGTCACTCCCAAAACTTCCGGTCAAGTGTCCGGTACTGGATCGCTTCGGCAATATGGGCAGGCTCGATGTTTTCTTTTCCTGCCAAGTCGGCGATGGTGCGGGCCACCTTGAGGATGCGGTCATGCGCCCGGGCACTCAAACCGAGGGTTTCAAAAGCCTGCTTCATCAGTTGGAGCGACGCCGGATCCAACTTGCAATATTTGCGGATATCGGCCGTACTCATGGTGCTGTTGGTTTTCGTTTCGCTTCCCCGGAAACGTTCCTGCTGCCTTTTTCGTGCCTGGTTCACCCGTTTTCGGATGGAAGCGGAGGTTTCCCCTCTTTCCCCTTCGCTCAATGTTTTAAAATCCACTTTCGGCACCTCGATGTGGATGTCGATCCGATCCAGTAAGGGACCGGAAATTTTGGACCGGTACCGTTGCACTTGGTGCGGGGTGCAGGTGCAACTGCGATCCTCTTCATAACCAAAAAAGCCGCACGGACACGGGTTCATGGAAGCCACCAGCATAAATTCCGCCGGGTAAGTGTAAACCGCTCTTGCCCTTCCCAGGGTGACGGTCCCGTCTTCCAAGGGCTGCCTGAGCACTTCCAGCACCGTTTTGGAAAACTCCGGCAATTCATCCAGGAAAAGAACGCCCCGGTGCGACAAGCTGATCTCACTTAGTATTATGAAACGACACAAAGAACAACAGCCGTCTAAAAAGCCGAACATCACTTTTGCTGCAAGTCCGACTCTTTCCTATACCTTTTTCCAAAATCAATTCTCAATCCCACCTCGATGAAACGACTTATTTGATTAAGTAAAATACTTCTGGCTTTAAGTGAAACCGACTAGCAAGAATATGGACACTTTGAATCGATACTTGAACATATTAAAAAGCAGCCCAAAAACCTAATGGGCTGCTTTCTTTTTATGTGAATTGCACTAATTTGAATCCCTCGGAGAGATTCGCTGATTAATTCTCGGGGTGATTATGAAGCTCTAATTTAGATACGTGTCTGTGTACGGGGTTTCGATTCAATTCGAACAATCTGATTTTTATCAAATTCTATCTCATAATCACAATAGCAGGATTGTACTAAATGTGTACAATTTCCCGTTTCGTGATCTGTAATTGCTCCCCTATACAATAAACTAGCTTTGGATTCCTCTCTAAAGTGATCTACAACAATATTTAGAATAGCTTCGGGATTAATAGTTCCTGCAAAATATTTTGTAGGATGATCTTCTTTTAACTTATCATATATTATGTTACTCAATAAATTCAACGATATGTTGCTGATCGCTTCGGATGCTGGCTTAACTAAAAAAGTTATGAATTCCATAAAGTTACCAGCACCATGTTCAAATGATACGCTTTCTTTATAGATTATATTCAACTCGTATCCATTAGCTTGTGCAATTTCTTGTATTTTCTCTACTAGAACTGGCCCATTGAATTCCAGTGAAAGATAAAAGCCCTCGATGTTTGAGTACATTTGTTCTTCTTCATTGAAATATTGCAATCCCTGGTCACGTTCTTCGAACCAATCAACAATATAGTTAAATGGCTCCTTATTTTCAGAGTTGGTATGTAGATATATATTCAAGTTCGATCGATTTCCGGAGTTACGAAACTCCAAAGTCATTCCATCTCCCGCGGAAATCTACGGAATTCAGGTCGGGGATGTCTATTCCGCTTACACTTCCCGCCGTTGTCACGCTGTAACTGAGGCAGATCTGGAACAGGTAAAACAGAAACTGCTGGAAACAGGATTTTTGAAGGAAGAAGAACTTTCGTTATTAAAACCCGGAGATATTGTCTCATGGTCTGGGGGAGAGTTGTTTGTCACTCTGTCTAATCCGTATTCCTCTGATTGCAAATTAGTCGTTTTGCATGCAGATATTAATGCAGCTCAGAACCTGCAAAAAAGATTTTGGAATCAAAATAGCGAGATTTTTCGTATTGTATGCCAACGAGTAAAAGATGAATCTTATGTGCCAACGAATAAAAGAACCCGGAAACTTCTCGGAGACGGGAAATTTATAAAAATTGGAAATGATGAGGTATATCAATGGGAAGCAATGGACAAAAAGAGAGTTAAAAAGGCTCTTGCTTCTCAAGAGGACGTGACGGAAGCTGTTCATGAGTTAGTGCGAGGATATGTTACTCTTTTCCGGGACCCGAGTGGGATAAGAATAAGAACAATTGGTATCAAAACCAGGAGTTGGCGGTCATTATAATGCTCATGAAAGTAGGGAGCTGATTGATCTTATTAACCAAATAAGAGTGATTCAAGCAACTTTAAAAGAGGAAAATAGCGAGTTTTATTTTGAAATAGACAGTTACTATGAAGAAATACTTGAAACTTGCATGCAATTTTTATCTGAAATTGGAGGCAGTTCGATTCCTGAGGATTTCCCTAAAATAAATATTATTGAACATAAGCCTATTTTACTCTTGTTAACTCAACAATGGTTGAAAGCCCCTTTAACATGAAATCAGCAGTCAGAATTCGGCTTATGGTACCGTCAAGAATTTTGTGTAATGTAAGATAGATAGGGTATCTCTGAAATGGATTTGGAATGGATAGGGAACCGGTTTCCTTCACACAATAGACTGAATATTCAGTCTCTTGTGTGGAAAGGGAAAATCCCCTTATTTTGTTTATTTACAATATTTGGTTAACAATAACGTTCTTCAAACATTCGTTGAAGGGCTTCTTGCGCTTCGGCAAATCCTCGCAACTTTCGCCCTGCCCATTTCTCGTTAAAGTCCTGTATCGTCAAATATACGACTTTTTCAGCGGCTTCTAAACTGCTCAAACTGTTCATCGGTTTTAGGCGTTTCCGAATCTCCTTGATCGTTCGTTCGATGGCATTGGTCGTATAAATCACACTTCGAATACTGCTTGGATAGTCCATAAAGGTGAGAAGGACATCCAACTCATTTGCCCAAGATTGGACTTCCCTTGGGTATTTGTGAGACCATTTGGATTGAAACTGTTGAAACATCTCCAATGCGATTTCTTTATTCGGAGAACGATAAATGAGTTTCAGGTCCTCCGCCATTTCGAATTGATCTTTTTTCCGAACACGGCTGAGGGTGTTGCGGACTTTGTGAACGACACAGCGCTGCACATCGGCTTTCGGATACACCGCCTTAAAGGCTTCCTCCAACCCCGGAAGGCCATCGAAGACGCCAAGAAGCACTTCCTTGACGCCTCTTTTGTAGAGCTGTTGGAGAATCTCCTGCCATACATAGGCGCTTTCTTGTCCTCCTACGAAGAAATCAAGAATTTCACGATACCCTTCTTCGTTCACCCCCAATACCACATAAATAACTTCTTTCTCTACCGTATCCCGGCGAAGTTTCACGTACAAGCCGTCCAAATATAAGACCGAATAACGCTTGTGTAGTGGACGAGCGTGCCATTTCTCGATGTCTTCCTTCACGACATCGGTAATCCGGCTGATCGTCGCAGGAGAATAGGTGCTTCCTAGAATTCGTTCGATAAACTTGCCAATTTCACGCGTGCTCATGCCACTTTGGTACATCCTAATGATTGCTTCCTCCAGCCAGCCCGTGTGCCGTTGGTAAGGGGCAAACAACTGTATTTGAAATTCCCCGTTTCGGTCTCTTGGAACCAAAAGACCCTCAATCCGGCCATATTGTGTATCTAGATTTCGCTGATAGTAGCCGTTTCTCATATTCGGCGTTCCAGCCTGTTCGATTTCGAGGAAATTTTTGATTTCTTCCCGCATAATCAGTTCTAATTTTTCTTTTACAAACTGACGAATGGCATTTTCCAGTTGATTTGCCCAGTCGACATTCGGTATACTTCTTTTAGACATAGGTAGGGTACTCCTTTCTCTGGAATGTGTTGTGGTCCAAATCAGAGAATACCCTACCTTTTTTCTTTTGTTCTAGCAAAATGCTTTACACAAAATTTTATACATCATCTGTATACGAAAAGATATTTTTTTTGCATTTATTTTTTTGGCAAAGTAAACTGAATAGTAACATCATACCCGTGGTGCTAGATAAAATCAAACAAGCATAAAAAATAGCTCTTGCCTGGCGAATCTCCTGTAGAATGAAAGTGCGACCTACCATTCGAAAGGAGAATCCCCATGCAAGAGCACTTTCATTTTACTACAGATCGTGTCAAACTTCAAAAACAATATGCATCGATTTTGCTTTTTGTATCGGCTCAACTATCGAGTATCCAGATTCCTCTTCAACGTCGAAATCGTCATTTGTTGAAACAGAAAGACGAAGTCATCATCACCATCCATGTCCTTGGAAAGTTGTTGGGCTTCACTTCCGAACGGGCTTGGCATCGGTTTGTGATTGGGAATTTGTTTCCCAAGGTCTTGTTCCCTGAGCGCTCTCGATACAACCGTCGATGCCGGTCGTTGCGTTGGGCGATCAAATGGATTCGTCACCAACTCGCCAAACGTGGACAACATCACGCTTATGCGGTGGTGGATAGCTTACCCATTGAACTCTGCCTCCACGCACGAATGTATCGCGTCAAACGATTTCAAGGAATCGCAGATATTGGGTATTGTGCATCCAAAAAGATGGCTTACTATGGATTTAAGCTTCATCTTCAGATTACCGACCAAGCGCTTCCGATGGGATATGTCCTGACCGAAGCATCCTGCCACGACCGGACAGCTGCGGAAACCGTGATGGCCCAACTTCCTCATCCGTATACACTTGGCGACAAAGGATATGTGAGCCAAGCCTTGCAAAAGAAACTATACGATGAATACAAAATCGCTTTTTGGACGCCTGCTCGGAAAAATCAACGAGTTGCGCAATCAAAAAAATGGAAACAATGGATGAAGCAAAAACGCAAAATCGTCGAAACTGCGTTCTCGGTTTTAGTGGATTCATTTCGGATTACGGAAATTCGTGCCAATTCGGTTTCTGGATTTGAAACGGCACTGGATGGTATTTTACTGGCTTACTCGCTTGTTGTTCTTGGGCTAGTTGAGCGTTAAGACTCAACTAGCACCACGGGTACATCATTTATTTCACCGCTGGAGCAAAAAGAGGAGGAAGAAAAAGTGAAAGCGAAAGTGACGTGGAATGGGCAAATGTCATTTACAGGGATGAGCGCTTCGGGAGTGGAAATCCCGATGGATGCCTCCAAAGAAGCAGGGGGGCAAGATTCTGGAGCGAGACCGATGGAATTGATTTTACATGGGCTTGCCGGATGTACGGGAATTGACATTATATCGATCTTGACAAAAATGCGACTTGAGGTTCGTTCGTTTTATATGGAAGTGGAAGGAACCCGTGCGGACGATCATCCGAAACGGTTTACGGATATTCACATTCATTATGTGTTAGAAGGGGATTTGCCAGAGGACAAAGTCGTCCGTGCCATTCAATTGTCTAAAGAGAAGTACTGCTCTGTATCCCATTCGTTAAATGCCAACATTACGGCAAGCTACTCGATTAATGGTGTGAAAGGGGAAAAACAGTTGTAAAAATCCAACAAGTCACGATTCACGCCAATACAAGCGAATTTTAAAAGGGGCTGATTGGAAAGCAATTCTGCTTTTCGGTCGGCCCCTTTTTCTTGGACTACTAAAACGGATAGCGGCGATACTCCTTTTGAACCGATACCCATTTTGTCATCGTAAACTCTTCCACAACCCACGGGTTTCCGAACCGTCCGATACCGCTGGATTTTGTGCCGCCAAACGGGACGGTCGGGCTATCATTGACCGTCTGATCGTTAATATGTGTCATACCGCTTTCAATTTGTAAGGCTAATTGTTCGCCTTCGCTTAAATCTTCGGTGAAAATCGCTGAACTTAAACCATATTCGGTATCGTTCGCCATCGCGATCGCCTCGTCATCGGATTCAGCTTTAATAATGGTCGCGATTGGGGAGAACAATTCGGTTTGTGCCAGTTTGCTGTTATTATCGACATCGACAAATACAGTCGGCGTTAAAATGTTGCCGATTCGCTTTCCTTCGAGCGCCACTTTGGCACCTTCTTTTTTCGCTTCTTCAATGATCGCCAAGGCTTTTTCGATTTGTTTTTCGTTAATCAGCGGACCGATGATCGTTTTCGGATCGCGCGGGTCGCCATACGGAAGCGCTTTCGCCCGTTCGACGAATTTTTCGACAAACTCATCATAATGGTTTTTATGGACAATGATGCGGTTAATAATCATACAAATTTGCCCTTGATGGATAAACTTGCCGAATATTGCTGCGTCAACGGCACGATCCACATTGGCATCAGCAAGAACGACAAACGGGTTGTTACCGCCAAGCTCTAGCGCGACGCGTTTTAACATTCCGCCTGCGATCGCTCCGATATGCTTGCCGACAGCGGTCGAACCAGTAAAACTAATAAGCTGTGAATTCGGATTGGTTAACATATCGTCGCCGATTTCATCGATATCGGTGAGAATGACGTTTAAAACTCCTTTTGGCAATCCGGCATATTCAAAGGCTCTTGCGATGATGGAGCCGCCTGTGAAGCATGTTTGGATATCCGGCTTATGTGCGACGCTATTTCCTAACGCAATCGCTGGGGCGATTGTTCTCATCGACAAATTCATTGGAAAGTTAAACGGAGAAATCGATGTGATGACCCCTAATGGCAGGCGATAAATCCGGTTGATTTTTCCTTCTGTTTCCGACGGAATTTCCTTCACTTTTGTCAATTCATCGACCATGTTGATTGCTTCTTCGACAAGCCCAATCGATAAATCGACTTCCACATTCGCCTTAATGATGCTTCCGCCTGTTTCGCGGGCGATCATATCCATAATTGCATCCCGATTGGAACGTAAATATTCCGCCGCTTTGCGGAGCACTTCCTTTTTCTCTTCTGGGGGTGTGTTCGCCCATTCTTTTTGAGCTTGTTTGGCGACGTCAAACGCTTCGGCAAGCTGTTTTTTCGTTGCCAGACGAATGGTTGCAATAACGGAATTGTCATACGGGTTTAAGTTACCATATGTCCGTTCGCTAAGTCCATCGACCCATTCGCCGTTGATGAAACTTTTGTTGAATTGTTCATATCGTTCCATCAGAGACACCTCCTTTGTATACAGTGACAATCCTATTTTTTACACTCATGATTTTTGTTATGCATTACGTTATTCAACCTTTTAGGATAAAACGCGAGTGAATGACAAAAGATTTTTCCGTAGATTCATAGACAATCACGAATAGTTAGAAAATACGGTACCGTCAAGAATTTTGTGTAATGTAAGATAGATAGGGTATCTCTGAAATGGATTTGGAATGGATAGGGAACCGGTTTCCTTCACACAGGAGACTGAATATTCAGTCTCTTGTGTGGAAAGGGAAAATCCCCTTATTTTGTTTATTTACAATATTTGGTTAACAATAACGTTCTTCAAACATTCGTTGAAGGGCTTCTTGCGCTTCGGCAAATCCTCGCAAATTTCGCCCTGCCCATTTCTCGTTAAAGTCCTGTATCGTCAAATATACGACTTTTTCAGCGGCTTCTAAACTGCTCAAACTGTTCATCGGTTTTAGGCGTTTCCGAATCTCCTTGATCGTTCGTTCGATGGCATTGGTCGTATAAATCACACTTCGAATACTGCTTGGATAGTCCATAAAGGTGAGAAGGACATCCAACTCATTTGCCCAAGATTGGACTTCCCTTGGGTATTTGTGAGACCATTTGGATTGAAACTGTTGAAACATCTCCAATGCGATTTCTTTATTCGGAGAACGATAAATGAGTTTCAGGTCCTCCGCCATTTCGAATTGATCTTTTTTCCGAACACGGCTGAGGGTGTTGCGGACTTTGTGAACGACACAGCGCTGCACATCGGCTTTCGGATACACCGCCTTAAAGGCTTCCTCCAACCCCGGAAGGCCATCGAAGACGCCAAGAAGCACTTCCTTGACGCCTCTTTTGTAGAGCTGTTGGAGAATCTCCTGCCATACATAGGCGCTTTCTTGTCCTCCTACGAAGAAATCAAGAATTTCACGATACCCTTCTTCGTTCACCCCCAATACCACATAAATAACTTCTTTCTCTACCGTATCCCGGCGAAGTTTCACGTACAAGCCGTCCAAATATAAGACCGAATAACGCTTGTGTAGTGGACGAGCGTGCCATTTCTCGATGTCTTCCTTCACGACATCGGTAATCCGGCTGATCGTCGCAGGAGAATAGGTGCTTCCTAGAATTCGTTCGATAAACTTGCCAATTTCACGCGTGCTCATGCCACTTTGATACATCCTGATGATGGCTTCCTCCAGCCAGCCCGTGTGCCGTTGGTAAGGGGCAAACAACTGTGTTTGAAATTCCCCGTTTCGGTCTCTTGGAACCAAAAGACCCTCAATCCGGCCATATTGTGTATCTAGATTTCGCTGATAGTAGCCGTTTCTCATATTCGGCGTTCCAGCCTGTTCGATTTCGAGGAAATTTTTGATTTCTTCCCGCATAATCAGTTCTAATTTTTCTTTTACAAACTGACGAATGGCATTTTCCAGTTGATTTGCCCAGTCGACATTCGGTATACTTCTTTTAGACATAGGTAGGGTACTCCTTTCTCTGGAATGTGTTGTGGTCCAAATCAGAGAATACCCTACCTTTTTTCTTTTGTTCTAGCAAAATGCTTTACACAAAATTTTATACATCATCTTCAAGACAAATCCTTATATCATCTGTAAAATAAAATTAGACCATATTTACTACTCACAGGGGGTACATGATGGAATTGACAACACAAAAACTAACACTGCAACAACTTGAATCCCATTTATGGGAATCTGCCAATATACTACGGGGGTCAATCGATAGCTCCGATTATAAAAATTACATATTCGGTCTATTGTTTTTGAAACGACTAAATGACGTGTTCGTCGAAACTGCGGAGCGCATCGAGCGCGAAGAAGGAGAAGACTACGGATGGTACGACCGCGACGAGCACCAATTTTTTGTGCCGGAACGAGCGCGCTGGTCGTATATCACCTCTCTTACTCAGGACATCGGTGCGGCAATCAATAAGGCATTCGAAGAACTGGAGGAGGAAAATCCATCCCTCGAAGGAGTCCTTGCGAGCATCGACTTTAACGATAAAGAAAAACTGCCGGATAAGCTGCTAATGCAGCTGCTTCAACATTTCAGCAAAATCGATTTGCGCAACGAAAACTTATCCGATCCGGACATTCTCGGACGCGCTTACGAATATCTCATTAAACAATTCGCAGATGATGCAGGGAAAAAAGGTGGAGAGTTCTATACGCCTTCCCAAGTTGTTCGTCTAATCGTCAAACTCATTAAACCAGAAGAAGGGATGCGTATATGCGATCCGACGGTCGGAAGCGCGGGAATGCTTATTCAAGCTGTTGACTACATCAAAGAAAAAGGTGGTAACCCGCGTAACCTCACACTACATGGACAAGAAAAGAACTTAAACACATGGGCCATTGCAAAAATGAACTTACTTTTGCACGGCTTAAGCGACCATCGCATTGAAAAAGGTGATACGATCCGAGAACCGAAATTGTTGGATGAAAACGGAGAACTACTTTTATATGACCGAGTCATCGCCAATCCGCCGTTTTCGTTGAAAAACTGGGGACGCGAGGAAGCCGAAGCCGATCCATATGGCCGTTTCCGTTTTGGTTTGCCGCCAAAAACCGCGGGAGACTATGCGTTCGTCCAGCATATGATCGCGACTCTCAATCATCGGGGAATCGCTGGAGTCGTCATGCCGCATGGCGTTTTGTTCCGTGGAGGCGCTGAAGGGAAAATTCGCCAAGGTATTCTTGAAGAAGATTTGTTAGAGGCAATAATCGGTCTACCAGCCAACTTGTTCTATGGAACGGGTATTCCAGCATGTATCCTTATTCTAAATCGCAACAAAGCGCCGGAAAGAAAAGGACACGTGCTGTTCATTGACGCATCGCGCGACTATCAAGAAGGGAAGAACCAAAATGTCCTTCGTGATCAGGACATTGATAAAATCGTATCTGCCTTTGAAAAATGGGAAAACCAGGACAAATATTGTCGCGTCGTTTCTCTCGAAGAAATCAAAGAAAATGACTACAACCTAAACATCGCACGGTATGTCGACGCCACCGAAGAAGAAGAACAAATCGACATCGCTGTAGCTCTTCGCCAACTCCGTCAGCTAGAAAAAGAGCGGGAGGAAATCGAAAAAGTGATGTACGGGTATTTAAAGGAGTTGGGGTATGATGAGTGAAAAGTTAGAATGGCATGCCGTAACTTTAGAAGAAATTGCTGAAATAACAGGTGGAGGAACACCAAAAAGAGAAGTTCACGCATACTGGAATGGAAATATTCCATGGGCTACTCCAACAGACATTACAAATAATAAAAAAGTAATTGAAAAAACTGCTGAATATATCACTGAAGAAGGATTAAAAAACAGTTCTGCTAAACTACTACCCGCAGGGACTGTATTAATGACTAGTCGAGCGACTATTGGCTATTGTGCTATCAATACTGTTCCGATGGCGACTAATCAAGGTTTCGCAAATTTTATATGCAAAAATAATGTCTATAATCTTTTTTTGCTCTACCTTCTTACATTCCATAAGGACAATTTCGAAAAACTTGGTTCAGGTAGTACATTTAAAGAAGTAGCTAAGAGCACTTTAAAATCTTACAGAGTAGAAATCCCCCCCCTTCCTGAACAACGCAAAATCGCTGCCATCCTTTCCACTGTAGATGAGGCGATTGAGAAAACAGAAGCCATCATCGAGCAAACGGAAAAAGTGAAAAAAGGACTGATGCAGCAACTCCTTACAAAAGGAATCGGACATACGAAATTTAAAAAGACGGAGATTGGCGAGATTCCTGAAGAGTGGGAAGTTAAGCGTTTGAGCGAAATCTCCTTAATAAATATGGGTCAGTCACCGAGTTCTGCTGTATGTAATGATTTAGGGGAAGGAATCCCATTTTTCCAAGGTAACGCAGAATTTGGTATGAAACATCCAATTCCAAAGAGATGGTGTACTGAACCAACTAAATTAGCGAATAAAGGGGATATTCTTATAAGTGTAAGAGCTCCTGTTGGTGAGCTAAATATTGCTAATCAAACATGTTGTATAGGTCGAGGATTAGCGGCAATTACTCCAACCAAAATTAATAATGATTATCTTTATTTTGCAATGCAAATTTATAAATCTAGCCTTTTAAAAGTGTCACAGGGAAGTACTTTCACAGCAATCAATAAACAAGATTTACATAACCTTCTTTTACCCGTACCATCTTTAATTGAGCAAAAGAAAATTTCGGCAATATTACTGTCCTTGGATTCAAAGTTTGAAAAAGAAAAAAAGAAGTTGAATCAACTTCAATTTATGAAAACAGGTCTCATGCAAGTCCTTCTCACCGGCAAAGTCCGAGTGAAGGTAGATGAGGACGAGGTGACGTCGTCGTGAGTTACGAATGGGCAAAAGAACGGCCAGTTGAACATCGATTAATCAAGCAATTAGAAGGACTAGGATATACGTACATTCCAGGACATGAGCTCGATTCAGAGCGCATGTCCCATCGGGATGTCGTGTTGGAGAAACGGTTAAGACAGGCGATCCAGCGCCTGAATCCGTGGATTGACGACATCAACCTCCATAAAGTCGTGCGTATGGTAACCCATATCAACGCCGCGAGCGTCATGGAGGCTAACGAGAAGTTCTATGACATGGTCGTGAACTATGTGTCCATCCAGCAAGACCTTGGGAAAGGGAAGAAAAGCCAGACGGTCAAGTTGATTGATTTTGACCATCCCGAAAACAATGAATTTTTAGTGGTGAATCAATTGAAAATCAGTGGTCCGATGACGACCATCATTCCGGATGTCGTCTTGTTTGTCAACGGTCTGCCGCTTGTCGTCATCGAATGCAAAAGCCCGACAAAGCCGCATCCAATCAGCGAGGCAGTCCAGCAATTGCTTCGCTATCAGCAGGAGGCGGAGCGTCTTTTCCACTACAACCATGTCGTTGTCGCGACATGCAACGAACAGGCGAAATTCGGGTCGATCGGCGCGAGACTGCGACACTTTGGAGAATGGAAAGACCCATATCCGCTTAAACCAAGCGACATCGGCGACAGCCCGACGCGTCAGGACATCTTGGTCGCGGGCATGTTCCCGAAAAAGAATCTGCTGGACATGATCCAAAACTTTGTTGTCTACGAGGCAGAAGGCGGCCGCACGATTAAGAAAGTCTGCCGCTACCAGCAATTCCGCGCCGCCAATAAGGCCGTCGAACGCATTTTAACCGGCAAGACACCGAAGGAACGGGGCGGCGTCGTCTGGGCGACGCAAGGGTCCGGAAAAAGCTTGACGATGCTCTACCTGTCCGTCAAACTGCGCCGCCTCAAGGAACTGCGCAACCCGTCCATCGTCATCGTGACAGACCGCACCGATTTGGACGAACAAATCACGAATACGTTCCGTCGCTGCGGATTCCCGAACCCGCGGCGTGCCGAAAGTGTCCGGGATCTGCGTGACTTGCTGCGGACAGCGACAGGCGCAACCATCATGACGACCATTCAAAAGTTCCAGGATCACGTCGACGACGGGGGTGACCTGCTCTTAAATGACGCGGACAACATCTTTGTCCTCGTTGACGAGTCGCACCGCACCAATTACGGGGGACTAGCGATGAACATGCGGTCGTCGCTGCCGAATGCGGTATATATAGGGTTCACGGGGACGCCGATTGACAAAGAAGACCGTAGCACCGTCCAAACGTTTGGCACGTACATTGACACGTACACCATCCAGCAGGCTGTCGAGGACGGGGCGACAGTCCCGATCTATTACGAAAGCCGCCTGCCGGAATTACGGGTCGAGGGCGAGTCGCTGGACGCGATTTTTGACCGCGTCTTTCAAGACTATTCGAAAGAGGAACGGGAGCAGATCAAGAAGAAATACGCGACAGAGGAGGCCATTATCGGAGCGCCGCAGCGTATTCGCCGGATCTGTCTCGATATTATCGAACATTACGAGAAACATATCGCACCAAACGGCTTCAAAGCGCAAATCGTCGCGATCAACCGCGAGACCGCGGTCCTGTATAAAGAAATTCTCGATGAACTCAACGGTCCGGAGTCGGTCGTCATCATTTCCGCTAACAACAATGACAACGACCGATTGAAAAAATACCACCTGACCAAAGAGCAGCAAAAGCACTACATCGAGCGCTTTAAAAAGCCTTTACATGAGGACAAGCTGGCATTCATCATCGTGTGCGATATGCTACTGACGGGGTTTGACGCGCCGATCGAGCAAGTGATGTACCTCGATAAACCGCTAAAGGAACATAACTTGCTCCAGGCGATCGCAAGAACGAATCGGACCTACGACAAGAAGACATATGGTCTCATCGTCGACTATTACGGTGTGTCCGCGTTCCTCAAGCAGGCATTGGCCATTTTTAACCCAACGGACATCCAGGGAGCGATGACGTCGATCCAGTCAGAGATACCGCGACTGCAGTCGCGACATCGCGCCGCCATGCGCTTTTTTGACGGCGTCAATCGCGACGACATTGAGGCGTGCATGAAAATCTTAGAACCCGAAGACGTGAGACACGCCTTTGACCGGGCGTTTAAACGCTTCTCTGAAAGCATGGACATGATCATGCCGCATCCGGAGGCAAAACCGTATTACGAGGACCTGAAATTTTTAGGGAAAGTGCGCCAGTACGCGCGCAACCGCTTCCGAGACGAGCAGATGGACATCTCTGACTGCGGGGAAAAAGTGAAGCAGCTCATTTACGACCATATTTACGCGACGGATATTAAGGCGCTTCACCGTCCCGTCAGCATCCTCGAAAAGAATTTTGACGCCCATGTTAAAAGTTTAACGACGGACGAGGCGAAAGCGTCGGAAATGGAGCACGCGATCCGTCACGAAATCAAAGTGAAAATCGAGCAAAATCCGGTCTATTACACATCGCTGAAGGAACGTCTCGAACAGCTCATTCAGGCGAGAAAAGAGAAGCGAATCAATGATGCCCAGCTCGCATTTGAGTTGGAAAAATTGATTGAGGAGATGCGCGGACAATCTAAAACTATTGAAGAAGAAGGGCTGACGCCGCAATCCTATCCGATTTTTCAATTGCTGCAAAAGGAATGGACCGATCAAGAAGAAGAGAAAGAACGGCTAAAAGAAATCACCCAGATCATTGTGGAACATATCGAAGGCCTCGTCGTCATCGACTGGGTTAACAAAGAAGACGTCAAACGCGAAATGCGTAAAAAAATCAAGCACCAGCTCCGGACAAGCAAATGCCCGTCCGATAAAATCGAGGCGCTTGCTCAGCAAATCGTTGAACTGGCGGAAATCCATTACAAAAAATAACGCACCCTTCATGGGTGCTTTTTTCTATATCGTTAGCGTCGGGCCGTTCACACGCAGCCATTCTTTACGTTCCTCATAATCCGGCAAAATCGAACGTACCAGATTCCAAAAATTTTTCGAATGATCCGCGTAACGCAGATGGGCTAATTCATGCACAATCACATAATCAAAAATGCGCATTGGGGCCAGAAAAAGACGCCAATTCAAATAAATCGCTCCCTGTGGTGTGCACGTTCCCCAGCGAAACTTCTGCTCTTTTACCGCAAGCTTCGCCGGCGTTACCCCTAGACGCTGTGCATAACGTTTCACCCGTTCTTCCGCTTTCACCTGCGCCCGCTGGATATACCAAGATTTTAATGCTTCACGAATCATAGGCACATGCTCTATATCATCGGCTGATGTTGGCGTTTCAATATAAAATTTCCCTTGATGAAATAACACTTTTACCTTATCGATATCTTGATTTTGTTTCACCTTAATTCGATAATACCGCCCTAAATACGGTAATTTCTCTCCACTAACAAATTCTAACGGAGCCGGTGGTCGCTTAATCTTATTCAAAGAGTTCCACTTATCTAAAATCCACGTTGCCTTCTTACGCAAAACTCGGTTTATTTCTTCCAGAACTAGATGATCGGGAGCTACCACTGTAACCCCCTCCATCCACTCTACAACAATAGAAATATCTTCCTTCCCTTTCACCTGCTGCAATGTGTACTCAATAGCTGTCTTCCCAAACTGAAAGGTAGGCATAAAACACGTCCCCCAAAATATCAAGTGATACCCCTATTATACAAGCCAGTTATCCACTTTTTCACTGGATTTATCCCCCAAAATCCCACTGCATAAATACCGATGCGTCCATGTGATCATTTACCTTCGTACATACGCGTGTCTATGTGTTGAAGAAATTTCCAATTTGAAAATAACAGACCTGAATCTCGAGTTAAAACGAATTCGTATTGTAGACAAAATAATGAAAGTAGTACCTATCTCGGAAGATTTTATTAGCCGAACTAGAGGATTAGTTGAAGTTTCGAGTGGGAATGGCCAAAAAAAGAAACTTTATGTTGCAGCATCTCCATATGTCTTTTATAGTCAACGATCACTGAAATTCTTACTAAGGGGAATGCAGCGAATGATTGAAAGCTACATCCTACCGAATAAAAAGCTCACGCTCCATATGTTCCGGCATACATTTTGTAAGTGGATGTTAAAAGCGACGAACAACGATATCGAGAAAGTGCGGAGACTCGCAGGTCATAGCAATATCGCTACAACATCACGATACAGCTCATTCGTTAAATCTACAATTTCTTTTCTTCGATCATTAGTTTCTTCTTTGTTCATACGATTTTTTTACATAGCAATATATTATTTAAAACTATGTTCTAAATAATCAATAAAACAAAATCGATAATCCTTTTAAGTATAGAAACTTATTTCTTTACCTTTTCAATTAGTTTAATCAAGAACAATATATAGTAGTTTCTCACCAAAAAACCATACTATATATAGTTTATTTATAGTCAATATGGCATGGTGTAAATAGGTAAATATTCTTAAACGAAGAAAAAATAACCAATATTTTAGACAATTTCTTTATTTTTTCGAAAATCATTCATATAAATTAATAATGAAATGAAAGGAGGGAGAAATTATGAGTAATACTACACTCGTTACATTACTTTTTGGGCTAATAATGGGGGTAGCTGGAAGTGCCTTGTATGATGTGATTAAACACTTAGTCCAGCACCCCGATACACCCATTAAGAATGCTCTTGCTCTGCCACAAACAAGAGTACTGAAAGGGTGTATTATTATTAGCCTGCTTGTTGTAATGTACACATTAGTGAAACTGTAATACCTTTGTACTCTTTAACTTTTGAAACCTGTGAAACTCAACTTTTTACTTTCGGCTACTCGATAACAGAGTAGCTTTGTCTATTATTCTATTATTCTTCCTTTAAAAGAAATATTAGCATAAAAATTGATCCTCATAAAACATTCATCATTGTGGACAAGATTTTTAGCAACTATACATCTTTAATGTATGATGTAATTCAATGAATGATGAGAGACAAAACCACAAAAAATCAAGGAAAAATTTTACATAGATGAATAGAAAGAAAAACCGTTTTCGTTATATATGAAGCTTCCCGCAGACCGTCCGAAGAGCGCAGGTCCTTTACGCGCATAACAAGCAAAAATTACAATGGGGTATGGTGAAAATATTTTCCCAAATGATCCTTTATGTACAGGTTAAAAAAGAGGAAAATCCTTAAAAAAACTGGACTGCGAGCAAGGTGGGGGTATTTTGACATACGAAGGTGCTCGATCATGTATAGTTTGTGTTTCGAGAATAATTGTTATACAAGTTCCAATCATTATGGTCTTTACTTTGACTATCGCTTTCGATAACTCAAGTCTTTATAATACAATAATACTTTCACATGATTAAAGGTCTTGCATGCAGCAAGACCAATAAAGTACGTATTAAAATATAGTGATTCTGTGGTATGTGACGACTCTGAATCGTCCGTGGCACACGCACAGTAGACTTTTGCCCTATAGGCATTTTTATTATAACATTTTTCTGATGAAAAAGAAAAAGCATTTTTAAAACTGTGGTAAATTAAAAAACCAACACTCGTAAATCTCTAGGTGCATAATCTCGGCCTAATACAGTGATTTTCCTTTCCAACTGATCGGATGTTGTTGTTCCAATATCTACAAACATTACTTGATCTTGTTGATGATGAATCACTTGGTCCAATCGATACTTAAGTTCTACTTTTTGCTGCTCGGTCAACTGGCAGAGAAATACCGAGTATTGAATGTGATCCCCCATCCCTTTCATGATTTTAAATACTTTTCTCCAGCGTTTAGGTTCTGAGATATCGTAACAAACTAAAACATGGTAACGCATTTTCCTCACCTATCGAATCATAAATGGACGATACTCTGAAAGCTCTCCCTCGAGAAATCTGGCCAGTAGGCGAACTTCAAGATCGAGAGTCCTTCGGTAATTAATTTTGTATTGAAAAAGAGGGTGGGTCACAGTATCATGCATTCGCCGCTCATATGCAGCGAAAAATCTTTTTTTCGGTTGTTGTTTGAGCTGACAGTTTTCAGAACTCCAATAAAAGTCGTCATGCTGAATTTCCAATGTGTTCATTACTCTTATGACAACACTATCCACGATAACAGGGCGAAATGCTTCCATTAAGTCCAATGCCAATGAAGGTCTCCCGGGTTCGCTCCTGTGGTAAAAGCCAAACAATGGATCCATTCCTACATTGATACAGGCCACCATGAAATCTCGAACCAAAAGCGTATATCCCAAGGATAAGAGAGCATTGACAGGGTCTTTCGGCGGCCTTCGATTCCGTCCATTCATCAAGGATACTCCATCTACGACAGGAGATTTGAGCATGGTGGGAAACGATTCAAAATATAGTCTCCCTGCGCGTCCTTCAAGTCCGCGCAACGTCTCTATATCTGTAGCAACCAATGCTTTTTCTTTGAGGAGAGCCAATTCTTTCAATACTTGATTACCAGGTTTTCCATTGCGGCGCAAAAGCGTTCGTTGATTAGATAATTTGGAATGGACAACCCAACGCGCAAGCCGAAGTGAAATTTCAGGGTGTTGGAATTGAATAAATTGCTTTTGACGCAAGCGAATATTTTTGGTCGTCAGCGGCTGGGTTATTCCAATCAGTTTTCCGTGACTGGATAAATAGCTGACTGTAATACCACTGGCCATCAATGTATGGATAAGTTGCGTGGAGCATTGGACGTTTCCCATCACCGTTACATGAATCAAGTCTTTAATGGGGATTGTCTGGGTATCTCTTGAAGGTTTTGTGATTGTTAAACAATCCCCACTTTTCCCAAGCTTTGTACCGTGTTCCGATACATATAACACGCCACCATCTGGCCGTTCGGGAACAATCCTGCGAACTTGGGTGGCTGATCCCGTAAGATAGTTAGTTTCGTCAGGAAGACAAATATAGTTCAAAGAACACCGAAAACATTTGTTGGAATCTTTCAACGGCTTGGGAATTTCTTTTTTCGTTAATTCCTTGGCTAATTGGATGTAATCGAGCGTGAGACGAACCAAGTTATCTGTGAACTCGACTTTGATTTTCTTTTTATTTCCTCGATAGTATAAATAGCCAAAATCTGAGGGATAGCCGTTTTTCCGAAGTAATAAGCCTTGGGCACAAATTTGTATTTGGTCATTAGGCCATGCCGTGGGGTCCAATTGGTAATCATTCACGATAAATGGTTTGGAAGGGGTAGGAGACGAAGAATGTTTCCATTCCAACGGTGCCCACTTGTTATTTTCAACAAGCAAAGCATCCAGCCTTCCCGTGATGTTTAATTCCTCGTCTCCTAAGTACAAGCTGCGAGGGGCTTCACCCCATAGATCATCAGGCACGTTTTGTTTGATACGTAAACGGGATTCACTCTTTTGGTGCTGAAAGGTTCCTTCTATAGTATCTGCGTTATGTTCAAATAATCCTTGAACGTGCATCAAGTAAAAGAGACGTTCACAATACTGGATTTCGTTCAACATACGAACAGGGATCGCAGTGGACATTGAACATCATTCCTTTACTACTGCCCCCACTTCTCTTGATCGGATCACCTGCTTTAACCGCGATTGAATGATTGCATTGACTCGAGACCAAAAGCTGAATGGTTTCCTGAATTTAAACAGGAAGAGATCGCGCTGAAGACCTATGAAAGATTAAGGTCGACCGGATTGGATAAGGAGGAGATCGATACATTTGCTAAAAATACAGGACTTAGTGTAGAAGAGGCAAAACAATTAAAATCACACTTGTTTTTGACGGAACATGTCAACTTGGCAGAAGAGAACGGGAAGTATTATTACAAAGGATATTTTAATCCAGATATTCACATTGCATATGGGTGGGAACAAGCTCTGAAAAGGGAACTGACACCAGATGAAAAAGCTTGGTTCCGACAATTGGCTGATCATGAACTGGCAGAAAGCAAAATGATGCAAGAAGGGATGCCTTATCGGGATATTCAGTCTTTTGAGCCTGGTAAAGGGTTTACCAAAAACCCACCAGGTGCTCATGATCTGGCTCCAGCCCAACCAGGAGATTTTCCAGGATTTAAACCAAATTTAAGATTGATATTTTGAGGTGGGAGAAAATGGGGAAATTCTTTGAAGCTGCGAGAAGTCGAATTCGTATGATTAATTGGGATTATGAAGATGTATATAGGCCTTCACATGAATTATTACTTAAGGAATATATCCGAAGAGGTAATCAGTTTTTGGATTTTATTAATAAAAATCCTGATCGAAGAATTGCGGTTTTTAGTGCATCTGATGCAATAGACGCTAATTTGCCTATAGATATTGAAGAATACTGCACGGAATTAAACGAAATATATGGGACTGCATATTCAGTTTGTACGTTTTATCTGGAATGGGCTTACTTGTTAGACCAAGAGGAGCCCGTAGCCCTTAAATTTTATGATCTGTATGAACCAATCATAAAATTGTATGAAAGGGGCGGGAGAATTAGTTACAGAGAAAATTTTCTCATGTGTGGGTCTTCTGAGTGGCCTCGAAATTCTGCGCGAATTCTTCGTGATATACCTCCAATTGATATCCAGGATGAAGCCTTGGAAAAATTTGATCGCGAGTGGTTTAAGGAAAAAATAACGAACGAAGTGATGAAATATGACGCAGGAGGCCAAAGGGTCGAAAAATTGGTCACCTACATCTTGGAGCGATTAAGAGATTACAGTCATACTTCCAGCAAAGAGATCATGATCAAGGTTGAGTTGGCTCGTTGGCTGATGAAACATGGAAATCGAGCCGTTCACTACTTAGGAGAAATTCAAAAGGAACTAATGGAATTCACGATTGACAAGAATTTGGAAAAGTGGTTGCCAGAAGAGGAAAAGAAGAATCTGGCTTCAAACATTAAGCAAACATTGGAAGATCTGAAACGCTTGAATTTGGAAACATAATCGAATGAACCACTGTTCAGTTAAGCGGGGGTTTTTGATTGAACTAAAATGAAATGAATCTGGTACGAAATCCCGTGTAAATTACCTCGGTCAGAAAAGTCGGCGCTTAACCGATGCGTATGACTTTGGGTCGGGGTTTTTCTTTAGCTTTCCCCCATTCTAGTTGTTCGGCCATGTCACGATACTTTCTTCCGCTTGCCCACTTTTCTCCCATGAGAAGCTCCAACCACAAAACCTCCTATGGTTATTGTATATATTGGAGGTTCACAGACTTTTCCGTTACACAAGAAATCTTATCGAGCGGATTGCAAATGCCCATTAAAAAACATTAGGTTAAGACCCTCTCCGATCACCCTGAGAGTCTTTTTGCTTTTAGACGCAGACTCTGACGATAATCCCCTTCCTTTCTGCTTGCGAATGTTTGTTTGAGCAAATAAAAAAAGGGCCATCCCCGAAGGGAGGCCCATAAATTTTGAACAATGTTCTTAGTTTGTGATAATGAAAATCGCAACAATAATTAATACGAGCCCAATCACAATTGAGAAGATACTTGTAAAATACCAAGGCAATTCTTTTAACAAAGCCAATAAGATATCGCCAAAAGTATAACCGTACTTTCTAGTTTTCCTATGTTTTTTATCATTATAGATAAAACCGTATAACATAAAAAAATACCAAGAGTCAAAATAATGATCTGAGGCCAATTCAATCCGATCGCTCCTTACCATTCTGCGCTTGTGTAACAAGGATTTTCTTCTTTCTTTATTAGAAGATAGCCAGCCGTAGTGGCCAGCTATTTCTGATTTATTTTTCTTCAATGTGCTATTCGATCGCACAATTGTCAACGGGAGTAATTCGAATCACACTTAATCTCGTTGAAACATTTCAATCTTCTTCACTTGCTTGTTTACAGCATCTTCGACAGCTTGTGTGATTTTCGAGACATAAGCAGTATCTACAACGAATTTTCCAACTGCAAAGATACGATACATCGGTTTCGGTTGCGGCTGGGTCTCGGGAACATAGCGCACGCCGAAATACTCGCAAATTCCTTTGGCCGTCGCGACCGCAAAGGCTTTCTGCACTTTCGGATCGATCATTTGCGCCGCTTCGTCCAATCCCGGATCATCCATGAAACCATACTCAATCAATACGGCAGGCATGCGGGTTTCACGCAGGACATGGAAGTTGGCGGTTTTCACGCCGCGGTCTTTACGCTTTACGCCGGATGCCATCAAGTGGCGATGGATGATTTGGGCAGCTTTCTGGCTCTTGGTGCTTCTGGGGTAGTGGAAGGTTTCAAGACCTTCCCCACCTCCGGCATTGTAATGGCAGCTCACATAGAGATGTGCCCCGGCGCTGTTTGCTTTTCTAGTCCGTTCGCTCAATGGCGTGTCAGCATCGGTTGGGGCCACCAAAAGAGTCCGGAAGCTGCAACGCTCCAGCTCCTTGTCCAACAAGGCGACAACTGCCCGGTTGAATTCGTTCTCATAAATGACTCTTCCCCCTAATTGAGGGATACGAGGAGTTCTTTTCCCTGGCGTCGGCGTTGGTTTCAAACCATGGCCGTCACACAGCGCAACCAAATAACTCATTTCACTTTGCCTCCTTTATGAATCGTCCATATTTATCTCGTTTTCTTTTCAAGATGTAAGGATGCTCTTTGTGCATATGACATCGAACGCATACAATACGCAAGTTTTCCAATGTGTTGTTGTTTCTGTTCCGATCAATGTGGTGAACCTGAAGATTTTCGGTTGTTCTACAGTAGTAGCATTCATTAGGCAAATATCTAAAAGCGAGTTTTCTATACTTCTTTATCGGAATCGGTAACTGCTGATCCTTTTTTACAAAACGCCCAAACTCATCTTTGTATTGGTTTTTAGGACGTGACAACCCCATTTGTTTGATGCGATTAAGCACCGATGTTTTGCACATGCCAAGCATTTTGGCTATCTCTCTGCCGCTATATCCTTGAGAGTAAAGTTCTTTTATAACCTCGTTGATTTGTTCGGGATATGCTCCAGCACGTCCGACATACGGTTGAAAATCAAAATCAAAAGAGAGCGGGTTCATTGTTGCCCGCTCTCCTTTTTCTTCTCAAACGGATTAAATGCAAAAATGCCCAGCGCGACCCCAAGGCCAGCGAGGGCATTCAAAATTTGTTCCCATTGGTCCCATTGCTCCGGCGCGATCTCAAGCCCCAAAGCGGCGGTGAGCACTTTCAAAAACGAAAAGAGATACACCCATACGCGCGGATCTCTCAGTTGTTCCCAATTCATGAAAATCAACCTCCTATCGGTATTCCAGCCAAAATAAAAAGCGCCGAGATTACGGCAAGGATGACACCTGACACAACAGTTTTCCAAAACCAATCCAATTGGTTCTTGGTTTCTTTCGCAATCTCCAAAGCTTCATTTGCCGCCGCCAAAGCTTCCCGGCTCCGTTCGTCGATTTCATTTGAATCGGCGATTTTTTCCTCAAGGTGCTCCAGTTTCGATTCCATCCGTTGGAGTGATCGGGATACCACTTGGATGAGATCATACATTTCTCGCTGGGTGATGACGACGCCAGATTTGACCTTTTTTTCGCCCACCACCTTCCCCCCTTTCATCTTGACCCTTTTATTTTTTACTGTCCTGGCATGTGCAGGTAGTGGAACGGGTTCGCGACAAACTTGTCAAACTGTCCGGCAACCGAGTGATAGCCGACCGCATATGCTCCCAAAGACGGAGCCCATGCAGCATAACAACGGCAAGCGTTGATGGCCTTCTGTTTGATTGTGTCGTCCGTGGGCACATCCTTCCATCCACCGCCCGGAATCGTTGCCCCGCGGTTTTCATAGTCGGTCCGTGTGGCCATCGAAATGATAAAACGGACATAGTATTGGATCCGCCCGTCGTTGTAGAGGTCCAAAAGGGCTTGGCCCACATTTGCGTGATCCGGGTGGATGTCGTGATAGCTCAGGGTATAGTGGTCAGCGTCAGGATACAGATTGATATATTTTTTGATGACCGCTTTCGCTTCGTTATAGGTCAATGTTTCCCCCGTCGCTAGATTGTCCAGATACTCGATGTGGCGATGCTCCGGAGGAACCCCCAGTTGGCCACAGGCATGATTGAATTCATTGATGCGAGCTTCGGCCAACGTGTCTTTGGTAAGCGGTACATAGCCTTCAATCTCAGGGTTGTGAGTGGCTTTCCAATAGCCACTATAGGTTGTACCGTTGATGGCATTGAGGGCACCTGTCACCCGCCCATGCGTCATCAATACCACATGAGTCGGACGGCCAGCGGCCACATGTTCAGCGATTGTGATTCCCATGTTCAAAGTTTCGTCGTCCGCATGCGGTGCGTAGAAAATCACTGGTCTGCTCATTGGCGATTCCTCCTTTGGCAAATAAAAAAAAGCGCCTTATGCGCTTATTTGGTCTCGAATATCTTGATTTCTCAGGTCGTCAGTGACCGGATCACCAGGTGAAACTGGAACAGAATCGGGCAGAATCAGGAATTGATCCATCCCTGAAAACATCGTGCCGATCCCATTCCACTTGAATCAAACGATGTTTTTGTTGGCGTCATATTCAACCTCGGTGATTTGTTCGAACACTTCCAGCACTGTACCATCACGGGTACAGCTGCAATATTTCATCTGATTCACTCCCTATGGCACATAGGTGATTTCAATCTTGGCGCTATCGTCGAAAACAGCGTAATAGTCATCGGTGGTGTTGTTTGTATACAGCCCCATGCCTTTGGCCAGACCGCTGGAAAAGTAGGAAAACCAACTGGACGGCAAATCCACCCATTTGGCTTCCCCGACTTTGAATGTGACATTGAGGGCCGGAGCCAATACGGACGGTTGTCCTCCTGGTTTGGATGCATGACCGTGCATCCGGAGTGTAATGGTGACGGTCGCGTTTCCGCCGCTCAATCGTTGGAGATACGTCCGGATCCGCTTGATCGTTTTCCCCGTGACCGTGCTAGACATGCCGGAAGGATATAGCCAAAGGCCCGTGTGGTGACCGTATTGGGAACGCCACATTCCCTGAATCAAGGGGATCCAACATATGGATTACATCTCCCAGGACTTAAGAAAACGGATTGGAGAATATCTCAGAAACGTACGAAAGTCCAAAAATATTCCGATGAAGCAGGTAACGGAAGAAGGGCTTTCTGAGCCAACTATTTGCCGGATCGAAAAAGGGGTAGGCGACACTCCCATCGAAAAAATCCGTATCCTTGCTAACAAGCTTGGAATCAACCTGGACAAAGAGTTCGGACTCAACCAGAGGGAGTTAGCCATCATCAAGGCAAAACTGCTTCATATCGAGTACAAGGCGGAACTGAAACTTAATCTTGAAGTGTGCCTGCAAGAATTAGACGAAATTAATCTACCGGACAGTCACCCTCTGCATTTTCTCTGGATACATCTAAAAGGAAAAACTCTTTTCTATATGGGAAAAGCTGACCAAGCGGAACAATTTACATTGCGTATTCTGAATCTGAATCGAACCATTGAAATGAAGAAATCGAATATCATAAGCTGCGCAAAAAACATACTTAGCAATATCTATTATCTGAAACGTGACCTTCATCGAGCTCTTAATGAAATCAATGGAGCAATCGAATTATTTGATCCTAACGGGGAACGGGCAGAAAAGATACATATGTTCCTCATTAATAAGTCAGTCTACCTGAAGCATCTGGACCGAGATACTGAGTCAGACGAGATTGTAGAATATCTGTACAAAAACATAGATCAAATATTTGATCCACGAGTTAAAGTTACCGTCCACGAACTTATGGCTCGCATCCATTTGAAAAACAAAAAATATAATGAGGCTATCCAGTGTTGTATGGATGGTCTGTACTTATCCAGCACCATGAATTTGATAGATCGATGTGTAGAACTCTGGAGCGTACTTGGATCCATATACGAGGAAATGAGCATGTATGGTGAAGCGCTAATTCAATATCAGACAGCACTATCCTATAAGGGTACGACTCAACCATATCTTTTCATCACCGTTTACAGCATGTTGGCTGGACTTTATGAAAGAATTGGGGATCTTAAAAAATGCGAAAATGCTCACAATAAAGCCCTTGAGTATCACGATGACAGTATTCGATATATTGACGCACTAATTAACAAAGCTTTCTTCCTCAAGAGACATGAGAGAAGTAATGAAGCCGGTAACCATCTCGAACAGGCACGCATTCTAGCTCGCCAACAAAAACTCTGGACCAAAGCACATGATATTGTTCACGAATTGACTCAAATTTACAAAGGGTCAAATCGCGATAAATACCATCAATACTTAGAAGAACTACAAGAAATCATCGGACTACTGAAAGAAAGGGGATTTAAGTATGTTGGTTAAAAAGATGGGAATAGCTCTAGCTTGTATAATGATGGTAGCGGGAGCAATCAATTTGAACCCTGCGTTAATTTCTATATACCAGGACAACATTCCAGCCTATGCTGAACCAATCTGTTGCTAATCCGGCGAAAGCCGGTTTTTTGTTGATACTGAAGGTTTTGTAATTCATCAAACATTAATTGAGCAACTTAAAAAGATTCATCTTCAATTTAGTCGAATAAATTTGTGGTTCCTCGGTTTCGTTTTGTTCATTGTTATGTGAATAAATTGGTTCTCCTTATTCGTCCTTTAATTTACGCTAAGGAGGTTAGAGAATTGTTAGGAATACAAAAAAATTTAAGAGTAGCTGTATATGCTAGGGTTTCATCTGAAGATCAACAAGAACGCGGGACAATTGAAAACCAACTGGAATTTGCTCGCAAATATTGTGATCTCCATCAACTCCAAGTAGTAGAGTGGTACAAGGATGATGGTGTATCTGGTACCTTACCGCTTGAAAATCGAAATGTAGGTCTTAGGCTTCTCAATGACGCAATGGCTAATAAATTTGAACTCGTCCTCATCTACAAGTTGGATCGCCTTGGCCGATCTGCAAGAGTGATTTTGAACTCAGTTCATGAGCTCGAGCAGAGCAACGTAAAAGTACGTTCCATGACAGAACCATTTGATACCAGTGATCCAAGCGGCCGGTTTCTTCTTACCATGCTTGCTGGTGTAGCTGACTTAGAGCGAGAAACGATCATAGAACGCATGTGGCACGGAGCAAATCGGGCTGCTGGAAGGGGAAAATGGGTTGGTGGGATTACACCTTACGGATACAAGGTTAATGAAGAAGGTTACCTTGAGGTCAATGAAGATCCACTTGTCGGGGATTTATCTGAAGCAGAAGTCATAAGGTTAATTTACAAAAAGGTTGCAGAGGAAAAGTGGACTACGATTAAAGTGGCCGATTATCTTAATAGTCTAGGTGTACCACCTGCTTATAAGCGGGATAACCGCAAGGTGCTGCGTGGCAAAAGAAAAGTAAACACAGCTGGCGTCTGGCATCCAACCCGAATTAGAAACATCATCATTAACACTACATATAAGGGCCTTCATCGTTATGGTAAACGAGCTACTCGGCAAAGAGAGATAATTGAACGTGAAGTTCCTGCTATCGTATCAGAAGAGATCTGGGATAAAGCTCAGCAAGTCTTAAAATCAAATCAGATTGTTGCTATGCGAAATACAAAAAGACAATATTTATTACGTAGTTTAATCAAATGTGGAATTTGTGATCGAACTTACTACGGTACAGTCCATCCTGGAAGCAACAGAGAATACAAAGGATATTATGTATGTAGCGGTAAGAACAAACACTATGATAAAAAATGTTCGTTAGCAAAAAATATCCCAATGGATGAAATTGATGATTTTGTTTGGAAACAATGCGTTGAATTTATCGAAAATCCTGGAAAGGCCATCGAGGAACTATCTAAATCACTAGATCATAGCAAGAACCGCTTAAATGAATTAAAAGAAGAGCTAGCATTGCTTCAGGAAAATTTACACGCCAAGGAGGATGAAATCCAAAATATCCTAAACTTATTCAGAAAGAAAATTATTTCTAGTCAAGAGGTCGAAAAGCAAATCCTTGAGATCAAGGATGAAAAAGAAAAAATACAAAATCAAATTGAAGAAACTAAGTTACAAATACAAAAGGACCAGAATATAAACAAAGGTTATTATTCAGCTTCACAGCTACTATCCGAATTAAAGGAAAAGTTGAATTCGAAACTCACTTATGAAGTAAAAAGAGAAATAGTAACTACACTTGTAGATAGAATCGTAGTCGATACTAAAATCAATGAACATGGTCGGAAGGAAGCTACGGTTTCCGTGAAATTCATTTTTTCCCCAACTGTTATTCACACGGACAAGCGTGCAATTAACAATTGGGGAATGGAAATCCAACGCAAGATGAAACTCAATGT
Organism: Thermoactinomyces sp. CICC 23799; assembly: GCF_016055145.1. Lineage (NCBI taxonomy): Bacteria > Bacillati > Bacillota > Bacilli > Caryophanales > Thermoactinomycetaceae > Thermoactinomyces > Thermoactinomyces sp. CICC 23799. The sequence goes on along the minus strand of NZ_JAECVV010000004.1, from coordinate 208,132 downwards.
ACCCGAAGCGAGTTCTACGATCCCTCCCTCTCTACTCCAGCGGCTCGGATCAGGAACACACGACTAAGTCAAAATATGACCATCAAAGAATTAGCCGAACTATCCGGCTTAACTTACGAAACGATCAGCAACATTGCACACGCCAAAAATACCCACATTCAGAGCGCTTGCTAAAACTCTAAAGGTGCCTATCTCATATTCGGGATGCTTTGAAACCCTTTCCGAAAAAACTTTGAGCCAAAAAATTAGAAAAGCAAGGTTATTCTATGGGTATAACAGAGCGGAGTTTGCCAATGATTGGTATCAATGTCAAAACACTCCGCCTGTGGGAACTGGACAAAGTAAAACCTAATGGGAAAAATAAGGATACTTAGAATAAGTATTTGAAAATAGTAAAAAGCAGCCTGAAAACATAATGGACTACTTTTTAGCATTACATGTAAGTAAACTTTTCCCTAATCAAAGATGACCTTTTTCTTTTAGTTCTTCTCTAATATTCTTAAACATTTTGTAAATATAATCACCCCATCTACGATCCGAGCTAGCTACAATCTCCGAAAATGGCGATACAATAACATTTCCAGGCATTCTTATAATTGGCATACTGTAAAAAACAGCCTGGGGATCATCCAAATTGACATCCCATATCGCTTTTAAATGTTTTATATATACTTCTCCTACATATCGTAACATTCCATCAAGAATTTCTGCTTTCTCTCTTTTAACAAGTGAATCCGGTGAGGGATGCCGTTCAAGAATCCATTTTTCAAGTCGAATTAATGATTCAGGCGAATAATCAAGTTCTAGGTAGGTAAGCTCATTAGTAAAATCTTCGAGGACATCTGAAGCAAAGAAAAGCCATTCTTCAAACTGATCCCTTGAATGAAAAAATTTAGTCCTTCTCATAATTAAACCACCTACTCTTCAAATTTAACTTTTATGCCATTTTTTTCTAGTTCTTTAATTAATGGTTCACTTGCGTCTGCTCTTTCAAATACCCAAGTAATATCCCATCCTTTTTGAACTAAGTATGTATCTTTTGCAATCTCTTCCCTTATTCTCTCACTACGAGAAAAATATGCAACGCCTTCTTTCTTAGTGGACGTTTTATGTTCAATCGCTTTTTTTAATTCTTCATTTGCAATATCTAAAATTCGGCGACCATAAGGAGTTTCTATCGATACTTGAGTTATTCCTTCCCAATCAAGTTTTTTTCTATACTCATCAACCATTTGATGAGATTTATTTGCTTTTCCCATATTACCTTCATAAACTTTACTCCACTGCTCGTAGGTATATTTACCGCCTCTGGCTTGATATTCTTTCCATCTTTGTGCTTTATGTTCAGGACTTCCTGGTACCAGATCATTTTTTGTAACTTTTCCTGTGGCCTTACTATCAGTTGTAGCAGCAAACTTCTGCAACCATTGGCCGAATTGTGTATCACCGATCGTCTTTGGAGCGGAAGCTGTTCCATTCTCGAATATTTGCGTAACTGGCGAGAGGCTAAGGTTATTAATTTTTGTGACGATGTCATCAAAATGGCTACCAATGTACCCACCACCAAATGTGATGAGGAAACCGAGACCCGTGACAATCATGGTTTTTTTCGGATCAATCTTGCCGGTCTTCAGGAGATCGGTAATACTTTGGTCTACTCCTGCACCCACTCCGCTACCAAAGATGGCGGGAAAAGATCTTCCTAACCAAGGTATTTTGGAACCAATCCAACTAACCAGACTAGTGCCGGAAACACTTGCGCCTGCTAACCAACCAAATAATGTTGAGATTCCTCCGGCGATGCCACCGATAATGATGTCACGAAGCATCTCGTCACTCATCCGCTCGTTCCCTGAGAGCCATGCCGACAGTCCACCGATGATTTCTCCGAGTAGAATCCCAGCACCTATTAACAAGGCGAGCCCCACTTCAAAAACAAACCCAACAACTGCTACGATAACACCAATAATGCTTAAGATTGCGATAGTAATTGCTTTATGTTCAAGAATCCAATCCCAGACGGCGGAGAGAGCATCCACCACGACTTCTGTGATCTTCGACAAGATCCCCACGAACCAATCCCATACATTGGACGCAGTTTCTTTCGTCCATTCCCAAGCACTTGAAACCTTGTCTACCGTCCAATCCCATGCATCCGAGATGGGTTCGGTGATCCGATCCAAAATTCCCTTCTCTTCGTTCACGGGCTGTGTGGTTATAGGCTGTTCTTTCGTTGGGGCTGGGTTATTCCCGTAATTGTTGAATTGGTCATTGACTTCAGGCACGTCAAAACTGCCATCGGCATGTACCACGCCGCTTCCCCAAATACCAAATCCCACACAGGCGATAAACAAAATGACGAGGAATCGATGAATATATGTACCCATATCTCCTGTTACGGATAATGCATGGCGTTCTTCGCTCTCCGTAACGGATTCTCCTCCCTTCAATTAGAAAATAGTTATCCATTGATTTTCGTTTTATTTATCACAATTTTAAGCTAAAAAAGAACAAATTTGACCCAAGGACAACCCTGTTCATTAAAAATTAAATTTTTATATAGAATTGACATCTAATCATTTGTATGGCATTTTCCCTACTTTTGAGCCCTTCCCCAACATAAGGGCATCTCCGAAGAGGATTTGAAGGAATGGGAAGAAATAAGTTTTTGTGGTAAAAAACAAACCGCGAATCAATCCACATGTTTGGTTGTTAGACTCTTATGTCTTAGCTGGTTAATGCATCGCGAATACCAAGAGTAAAGGATACAGCAGGCCAAACTTGCCAAAAGCAATGCAATTGTTAACGCCGTTAAAAAATGACGATACCCCAACATGTAAGAGGTGTTGCGGACCTCCTTTTTGCTGTTTACCAATAGTCTTGGTAATACTGATAATTGGGGTGAAACAAAATAATTTACTATTTCATTTTAGGATGGGTTTTATCATGGATATATGGTATCTACCATTTACCATAAAAACAAGAAAATGATTCTCACTATTTTCCCACTCGCTGCTACTCTTGCATATATATTTAATGAAATAGGTTTGTTCTTTGGTTTTTGGATTTTGCCCCCAAAAATTGGAACCATATTGGAATATTGCTAAGTAATTTAGGCTTCATTCCGTGGGTTACTTGTACATTTGTTCATTTCATTAAACATTTTAGATTTCATCATTACTGGTTGATTGTTTTATTTACTCTTATTTTTGGTAAAATCACTTACGGAAACGGTTGGAATATTGGTTGGACATTGTTATCCTATTTCATCCCTATGGTTATTGTTTATGGTTACTATTTAAAACTGAAAAAACTCCATATGCTGGATTAGCAGTTTTCATAAGTTGACTTAAGATTTTAACCCCCAACATCTCTATGATGTTGGGGGTTCTTTTTATAATTATCAAGTCCGGTCTTTGGTCAATTCACTGTACATTTTTTCACCCCCGCCCTGTTACTCCCTTTGCGACAAACCAACTCTATTTTTTCATATTTTACTATATTTTGACAATCCATCGCTTTCTTTCGTTTTTCTCCACAAGAATACAAACGGATTTTTCTGTTTTTTCATAACTTAATAGAGGGTCCTGAAGGATCCAAATTCCAATAAGGAGGAAGATATGATGAGCCATTCATGTTCATGCCATCACCGGAGAAGGCGGGTTGTACTGGAGCCGGAGAAAAGAAAAAGAAAATTTGTCCATTTAAGACGCGGGCAATCCGTCCTGATCAAATGCTGCCACCATGCACACCATACCAAAACTTGTGTTTTGGAACGGGGTGAAGCCGTCAAAGTCCACTGCGGACACAGCAAAGCGGTGGTCACCTGCGGGCACCCGGATCGATGCCGGAAAGTCCACCGTCTTTGTCTGAAACCGGGTGAAGCCGTTTTGCTTCGTTGCAAACATTGTTAATCAGTGGAAAGCGCCGATGATGCGGCGCTTTTTCTTTTTTCTGTTCTCCTCTTTAAAATTTTCGTTTAATATTCCCAAAAATAAGAGGATTGTGCTAAAATACTTCATTAAATACTTCTTAGCCAAAGGATGAGTTGAGATGAGCAAAGTGTTGGATCTGAAAACCGAACGGGTCAAAGTGGAGGACATCCTCATTGCCAATCAGCGGCTCAAAGAAGTTTGCAAGCATACTCCCTTGGAGCTTAATCCCCTCTTGTCCGACAAATACGGCTGTCAAATCCATTTGAAACGGGAAGATTTGCAAGTGGTCCGTTCCTTTAAAATCCGCGGGGCTTACCACACTATCATCAGCCTCCCGGAAGAAGAACGGCAACAAGGGGTGGTTTGCGCGAGTGCGGGAAATCATGCCCAGGGGGTTTCCTATTCATGCAATCATTTAAACATTCCCGGAAAAATTTTCATGCCGACCACCACACCGCGGCAGAAGATCAATCAAGTCAAACATTACGGCGGCAAATTTGTGGAAGTGGTTTTGACGGGGGACACCTTTGATGATGCTTATCATCAAGCCGTGGCTTATGCCCGGGAACATCAGATGTCTTTTATCCATCCGTTTGACGATTACCGCACCATCGTCGGACAGGGAACCATCGGGATCGAAATCCTGAATGACCTGAACCAACCCCCGGATTATGTTTTTGTCGCCATCGGCGGCGGAGGACTGGCGGCCGGGATCAGCTCTTACATAAAAAGCGTTTATCCCCAAACCAAAGTGATCGGTGTGGAACCGGCCGGGGCCCCGGGGATGAAAACGTCTTTTGAGAACGGAAAAGTAACTGAATTAAAAGAAATCGATCCTTTTGTAGACGGAGCGGCGGTCAAACAAGTCGGCGAGCTCACCTTTCAAATTTGCCGGGAAAATATCGATGAGGTGGTTTTGGTACCGGAAGGGAAAATTTGCATCACCATCTTGAACTTATACAATCAGAATGCGATCATTGCGGAACCGGCCGGGGCATTGGCCATATCCGCCCTGGACTTTTACCGGGAAGCCATTCGCGGAAAAAATGTCGTCTGCATCATCAGCGGCGGCAATAATGATATCGACCGGATGCAGGAAATCAAGGAACGGTCTCTCATTTACGAGGGATTAAAACATTATTTCATCATCAACTTCCCCCAACGGGCCGGTGCTTTGCGCGAGTTTCTGGATGATGTCCTCGGCGAAAATGATGATATCACCCGCTTTGAATACACCAAGAAAAACAACAAAGACAACGGACCGGCACTGGTGGGAATCGAACTGAAATACCGGGAGGATTATCCTTCACTCATTGAGCGGATGAAAAAGAAAGGATTCCCGTTTATCGAAATTAACAATGACCCGCGCCTGTTCCATCTGTTAATCTGACCTTATGTTAAAAAAACCACCGCTTTCTCCGTGGAAAGTGGTGGTTTTCATGGTTTAAAAAGCGCCTTCGATATGATTCAGTTGCGGGTCTTTTTCATCCCACAATACGGAAATGACATCAAAACGAAGCGGCAAATGGTGCAGACGGTGCCGGCTCAAATACAGCACAGCCAAACGTCGCAGTTTTTGTTGTTTTCGGAAATCGACCGATTCAAGCCCGTAACCAAATTTGGCACTCCAGGTCGTCCGGACTTCCACAATCACCAGTTGCCCGTCTTTCATCGCAATGATATCCAGTTCCCCCATCCGGGTTGCCCAATTCCGGTCCCGGATGACATACCCTTTTTGCAACAGAAACCGGGCCGCCAGCTCTTCCCCCAGCCGGCCGACCTGTTTTCTTTTGTCTTTTCTCATCGGGATTCTCCTTGCAACAAAAGACGGGAGGCGTTTTTCAAACGCGAGCGGACCGGTGCAAAGCTTTTCCGGTGAATGGGCGAAGGGCCGAATTCTTCCAGTGCCTTGAGATGTTCCGGCGTTCCGTATCCCATATGATGATCAAAGCCGTAATGCGGATACTTTTCGGCCATTTGCATCATCCACTCGTCACGCACCGTTTTGGCAATGACAGATGCGGCAGCAATTGAATGGCTTTTGGCATCTCCTTTGATGATCGCTTGTTGCGGGATAGCGAGATCCGGAATGGTCACCGCGTCGGCCAACACCATTTCCGGTGTCACCGGCAATTGTTCGATGGCTTTTCGCATCGCATGGTACGTGGCTTGCAAAATATTGTGCCGGTCAATATAAAGCTCATCCGCCATTCCCACACCGACGGCGATTGCTTCGGACTCAATGCGCTCCTTCAGGCGCTGCCGGTTTTGCGGCGTCATTTGTTTGGAATCATTTAACCCCTCCACGGGAAACGATTCCGGCAGGATCACCGCCGCCGCCACCACGGGACCGGCCAGAGGCCCCCGCCCGGCTTCATCCACCCCCGCAATCAGCCGGATTCCTTGTTGGCGGTATTTTTTTTCGTAATACCACATTTTTTCCAAGCGTTCTTCTTCTTTTTTTCTTCGTTCCTGTTTTTTGATATATCGGGCCGCCAACTTTTGCACCCCCGCCCGCGAATCGTTTTGAAGTTCCGCCAATTCCTGCGGGCTCAGCCTCTCTTTCTTCTCCAACCATTTCTTAATTTCCGCGATCGTCCCCTGCATATCCCATCTCCTCTTTTCCGATCCAATCCTCCGGAAATTCAAAAGAAATCCGTCCCAAACGGCCGGCTCTCAACTCATGCAACAACAGCTCGGCCACTTTTTCGTAATCAATCTCTCCGCCCCGCAACAAACAACCCCGTTTTTTCCCGATCTCCTCCATCAACGCGACTCCGTCTTGTTCCGTTTGCTCCAGTTTGTACCGTTTTTTCAACCGATCCGGATACCGCTCTTTTAAATAATTTAATACATACAAAGCCACTTCATCGATCGGCAAAATCGTTTCTTTGATGGCGCCGCTGGCTGCCAGACGCAAGCCGGTGACGGGATCGTCAAATTTGGGCCACAAAATCCCGGGGGTATCCAACAGTTCCATGGTTTTTCCGACCCGGATCCACTGCTGTGCTTTGGTCACCCCGGGCCGGTCACCGGTTTCGGCAACGGAACGTTTGGCCAGGCGGTTGATCAACGATGATTTTCCCACATTGGGAATTCCGGTCACCATCGCTCGAAATTTGCGGGACTGAATCCCTTTTTTCTCTCTTTGTTGGAACAGCGGGGCCAGGATTTTTTCACACGCCGGAATAATCTGTTGGACCCCTTTCCCTGTTTGTGCATCAACCGGAAGCACCGGCATCCGACGGGCTTGAAAATATTTCATCCAAGCCTGATTCGCCCGTTCATCCGCCAAATCGCATTTGGTCAATAAAATGAGACGGGGCTTGTCTTTCAGAATTTCATCCATCATGGGATTTCGACTGGATAACGGCAAACGCGCATCCAACAATTCAAACACGATGTCGACCAACTTCAGTTTCTCTTCAACCTGCCGGCGCGCCTTTGCCATATGTCCCGGGAACCACTGAATGGTCATATGTACGTCACACCTCTTCTATCCTGTTGCCAACAGGGGGATTTTTCCAATCGGTGTCAAATGGAAAAGGAGCTTTCAAAAAGGCTCCTTCAATTGAAAAAATCACAACCATTTCATTTCAAAAACGGGCCAATAAATAAACTCCGCCCTTCCCACCAGCTGAGACATCGAAACCGCTCCGATCACCCGGCTGTCCGTACTGTTCAACCGGTTATCCCCCAGAACAAAAACCTTGCCTTGCGGCACTTGCACCTCATCAAAATCCATGGTGCGCATATCGTCGGAAAGATAAGGTTCATCCACGATCTTCCCGTTTATCAGGATTTTGTTGTTTTTGGCTTCGACCGTCTCCCCCGGCAAAGCGATCATCCGTTTGATGAAATCTTTGTCTTTACTTTCGTGAAAAACAACGATTTCTCCTCGTTCAGGCTCTCTCAATTTGTAAATCAGTTTGTTGACCAAAACCAGATCTCCGGTATACATCGTTTCTTCCATCGACGGACCGGATACGGCAAAAGGTTCAAAAACAAAGATACGAATCAACACCGCCAAAAGAATGGCGATCACAAAAGCACGAACCCAATCCAGCACTTTTCCGCCTTTTCCGTTTTCCTGATTGATTTTCTCTGTACGAGGGACGTATGAGGTCATCGGATTTCCCCCAATTGGCTCGTCAATGTGAGAAAAGGGCTTGATCCTCAAGCCCTTTTTCTACTGTCTTATTATTTTTGATGAAGTTCTTTAATACGAGCGGCTTTTCCGCGGCGTTCACGCAAGTAGAACAATTTGGCGCGACGAACTTTACCACGGCGAACCACTTCGATTTTTTCAATGCGCGGTGAATGCAACGGGAAGGTACGTTCCACACCGATCCCGTAAGAAATTTTGCGAACGGTGAACGTTTCGGAAATGCCTCCGCCGCGACGTTGAATCACAACGCCCTCAAACACCTGAATCCGTTCCCGTTGTCCTTCTTTTACGCGCACGTGAACACGGAGGGTGTCCCCTGCACGGAATTGAGGAATATCTTTACGAAGTTGTTCTTCGGTAATTTCACGAATGATTGGACGCATCTCATCCAAACCTCCTTTCATCAGCCTCTCCGTCCAATGCCGTCGAACGACCAGAACGGGGATATTTTACCACAGCCACTAATTGAATACAATTTCGCCATCCTAATCCGACAGCTTTTTTAAAAAGCGGCGATCCTCTTCTGTTAATGGCACTTTTTCCAGAAGATCGGGCCTTCTTTGCCAAGTTCGAAGCAATGACTGCTCGCGCCGCCATTTTTCAATCTTGGCATGGTGCCCGGACAACAGCACCTCAGGCACTTTGAGACCGCGGAATTCCGCCGGCCTCGTGTATTGGGGATACTCCAGCAACCCGGTGGAAAAAGAATCGGTCACTGCGGAAGTTTCATTTCCCAGCACACCAGGCACCAGACGACTGATGCTGTCAATTAAAATCATCGCCGGTAATTCTCCGCCGGTCAGAACATAATCGCCGATGGAAATTTCCTCAGTGGCCAGATGCTCCCGGATTCGCTCGTCAAATCCTTCATAATGACCGCAAATGATGATCAACCGGGAGTGCTGCGCCAATTCCTCGGCTTTTTTCTGCGTGTAGGTTTCACCTTGCGGTGACATCAACAGGATGGGGGGACGTGGTGAGCCTTGTGTCAGATCATCGACGGCACGAAACAGCGGTTCCGGTTTTAAGACCATGCCGCCACCGCCACCATACGGCGTGTCATCCACCGTCCGATGCCGGTCTGTTGCATATTCACGAAAATTAACCAGATTCGCTGAGATCAAACCTTTTTCACGAGCCCTTGCAATCATGCTGGTTTGCAGAAAGCCTTCAAACATCTCGGGAAAAAGGGTGAGAACATCGAAATGAATGTGTGCCAAGGTTACGCCAGTCCTTCCATCCACTCAATCGTGATGCGTTTTTCCTCGAGATCGACATCTTTGACAATCTCGGAAATATAAGGAATCAAAATGTCTTTTTTCTGATCGGGCGGCTGAATCACCCAAACATCATTGGCCGGAAGCGGCAAGATCTCTTTGACCCGGCCCAGTTCTTGTCCATCGGTCGTGACAGCCGTCAGGCCGACAATCTGGTGGAAATAATATTCTCCACTTTCTTCATCGACAGGCACCTTATCTTCTTTGCGGACCACCAATCGTCCTCCTTTGAAAGGTTCGGCTTGGTTGATATTGTCCCATTCGCGGAACTTGACCAAATAGACGGATTGATGGATACGGCTTTTTTCCACCGTCAGCACCATCGGCTCCTCTTCTTGCGGAGGAAGGAGGATCAGCCGGTTGCCGGGAGCAAAACGGACTTCCGGAAAATCCGTGTTGGATTGGACACGAACTTCCCCGCGAATGCCATGTGTTCCGACAATCCGGCCCACATTTAAGTATTCATGATTTCCACCCATACCCGTTTCTTCTCCTTCCAAGCAGCAGCTTTGGCCACGGAACGGATCGCCTGCACAACCCGTCCCTGTTTGCCGATAACCTTTCCCAAATCCTCTTTGGAGACGGACAATCGGTAGATGATGACATCATCTTTCTCCACTTCATCCACCCGGATTTCTTCCGGATGGTCGACCAGTGGCGCCGCCATGTATTCAATCAGTTCTTTCATCTTGGTCCTCCTGTCGAATCAAGACCGTTTCATTATTTGCCATGTTTTTGTTCGTGAACTTTTTTCAGGATCCCTTCTCTTTTGAACAGGTTGCGAACCGTGTCGGAAGGTTGCGCACCTTTGGCCAACCAAGAGAGGGCTTTTTCTTCGTCGATTTTCACCGTGGCCGGTTCCGTGATCGGATTGTAGTATCCGATTTCGTCAATGGAACGTCCGTCACGGGGAGCGCGGGAATCAGCCACGACCACACGATAAAATGGTGCTTTTTTGGCTCCCATTCTTCTCAAACGAATTTTCACTGCCATCACTTTTCACCTCCTCATCAAAGTCAAGAATGTCTATCACATAAAGGGGAAAGGAAAACCTCTGCGTTTTCTCTTTTTCCCGCCTTTTGCCATTTGGGAGAAATGCTTCATCATCTTCTTCATGTCATTAAATTGCTTCAACAGGCGATTCACATCTTGCACCGTGGTGCCGCTGCCTTGTGCAATCCGTTTGCGCCGGCTGGCATTGATGATTTCCGGATGGGATTTTTCCTGTGGCGTCATGGAACGGATGATCGCTTCGACTTTCACCAGCTGTTTTTCGTCCACCTGAACGTTTTTCAAGCCTTTCATCGCCCCCGCTCCCGGCAACATGGAAAGCATGTCCTCGAGCGGGCCCATCTTGCGCACTTGTTGCAACTGATCCAAAAAATCATCAAAAGTAAAAGACAAGGTGCGCATTTTCCGTTCCATCTCTTTGGCTTTTTCCTCATCCACCGCGGACTGGGCTTTTTCAATCAGCGTCAGCACGTCGCCCATTCCCAAAATGCGGGATGCCATCCGGTCCGGGAAGAACGGTTCAAGCGAATCCGTTTTTTCTCCCGTTCCGACAAATTTGATCGGGCAATCAGTCACCGCTTTGACGGACAAAGCCGCCCCTCCGCGGGTGTCGCCATCCAGCTTCGTCAAAACCACACCCGTCAGCCCGAGTTGCTGATGAAAGTGTTCCGCCACATTGACCGCATCCTGCCCGGTCATCGCATCCACCACCAGCAGGATTTCATGCGGCGAAATTTTTTCGCGGATCTGCTTCAACTCGTCCATCATCTCATCATCGATGTGCAAGCGTCCCGCCGTATCGATGATGACATAGTCAAAGCCTTCTTCCTTGGCCTTTTGGACGCCTTTCTCCGCGATCACCACGGGGCTTTCCTGATCTCCCATGGAGAAAACGGGCGTGTCCAAACTTTCCCCCAACACTTCCAGTTGTTTGATCGCCGCCGGCCGGTACACATCTCCCGCCACCAGGAGGGCACGGCGATTTTGCTTTTTGAGATAGCGGGCCAATTTGCCGGAAGTGGTCGTTTTACCGGCACCCTGCAATCCAACCATCATGATGATCGTCGGTGACTTCTGGGCTTGATGCAGTTTGCTTTGTTCTCCCCCCATCAGCCGGGTCAACTCTTCATTCACCACTTTGATCACTTGCTGGCCGGGGGTTAAACTTTTCATCACTTCTTGTCCGACCGCCCGCTCTTTCACGCGGTCGATGAACTGTTTCACAACTTTGAAGTTCACATCCGCTTCGAGCAATGCCAAGCGGACTTCCCGCATCGCTTCTTTTACATCCGCTTCAGTCACTTTCCCCTTGCCACGCAACTTCCGCATGACGGATTGCAGTCTTTCCGATAAACCTTCAAACGCCATGATGGCCCCCTCCTCACATGGCTGATTAATCGAGCTTCTCCAACTCCCGGATCAACGGCCCGATCGCTTTTGCTGCTTCTGGCATTTGATCTAACCGGCTCTTGATCGTTTCGATCAATTGTTGCCGTTTCAGGTGACTTTTCACCAATCCCAAACTTTCTTCCAAATCAAGCATGGTGGATTGGGCTCGTTTAATCGCCTCATAGACTGCCTGTCGGGAGACTCCCTGATGCTCGGCGATTTCACCCAATGACCAGTCTTCCACGTAATATAGCTCAAGCAACGAACGTTGTTTTTCCGTCAACAACGTGCCGTAAAAATCATAAAGCAAATTCATTTGGGTAGTTTGATCCAACACGGGAGTTCCCCCCAAACGCCGTCAAGGCAATAACCTTTACGGTTGTATAATATATCGGAGACCCAAAGCAATGTCAAGGATTTTTCCTTGAAAGCAAAAATTTTTCAGCTTTCGGAAGTTTCCTCTTCCATCATGTCCTGCAGCAAGGCATGCAAAAATTGTTCCGCGTCAAATTCCTGCAAGTCATCCGCTTGTTCCCCCAGCCCGACCAATTTCACGGGCAATCCCAGCTCATGGTCAATGGCAATCACGATTCCGCCTTTGGCCGTGCCGTCCAGTTTGGTCAGGACGATTCCGGAAACATTGACTGCTTGCCGGAATTGTTTCGCTTGCACCAATGCATTCTGTCCGGTGGTGGCATCCAGCACCAATAAAACCTCATGCGGCGCTCCGGGCACCTCCCGGGTCACCACGCGGTGGACTTTTTTCAACTCTTCCATCAAATTCACTTTGTTTTGCAGCCGGCCGGCCGTGTCACAAAGCAATACATCCGCTTTGCGGGACTTGGCCGCCTGAATGCCGTCATAAATGACCGCCGCCGGATCGGAACCGGCTTGATGTTTGATCACATCCACCCCGGCGCGACGGCCCCAGGTTTCCAACTGTTCAATGGCCCCGGCGCGAAAGGTGTCTCCCGCGGCCAACACCACTTTCTTTCCTTCATTTTTAAGCCGGTGTGCCAGTTTTCCGATCGTGGTGGTTTTTCCGACGCCGTTGACCCCCACGAACAAAAAAACCGTCAGACCGTCTTCATTAAACCGCAATCCCTGTTCCTCTTCATCCTTCGTGAGAATCTCGGCGATCAATTCCGACAACAGCGGTTTTAATTCCACGGGGTCTTTGATTTTCCGCTCTTTCACCTCATCGCGCAGACGCTCCACCAAGTACATCGTGGTTTGGACCCCCACATCGGCGCCAATGAGAATTTCCTCCAATTCTTCATACAAATCCTCGTCAATTTTGCTGCGTCCGCTGAACAGGTTGGAGATGGCTCCGACAAATTGATCCCTGCTCGTGCTCAATCCGGTCACAAACTTCTGGGTGACCGTCTCCGTTTTTTTGGACACGCGATCCTTTAATTTCCGGAAAAAACTCATGTTGTTCCTCCCATCTCTTGCATTATTCCTTTGTGGCGGCAACTTCCACTTTATCATCATACTCTTCCAGCTTCACCGATACCAGTTTGGATACGCCCGATTCCTGCATGGTAATTCCATACAGCACATCGGCACCTTCCATGGTATGCTTGCGATGGGTGATAATGATAAACTGCGTTTCCCCCGAAAATTCCTGCATATATTGCGTGTATCGCGTCAGATTGGCTTCATCCAAAGCCGCGTCCACTTCATCCAGTACGCAAAACGGAACCGGCTTGATCCGGAGCACCGCAAACAAAAGCGCCAACGCCGCAAGGGCTCTTTCCCCGCCGGAGAGCAGATTCAGGTTTTGCAACTTCTTCCCGGGCGGCTGTGCAATAATGTCAATGCCGGTCTCCAAGAGATTGTCCGGCTCGCTGAGTTTCAAATCCGCCCGGCCGCCGCCAAACATTTTCACAAACACATCTTGAAACTCGATGCGGATCAGTTCAAAGCTTTCTTCAAACCGCCGGCCCATTTCTTCGACCAACTGATGGATAATCTCAAAAAGTTTTTCTTTGGCTTCCAGCAAGTCGGTTTCCTGCGATTTCAGAAAGTCGTAACGCTCTTTCAACCGTTCATACTCTTCAATCGCACCCAGGTTGACATCGCCGAGGGCGGCGATTTTTCCTTTCAGCGAACGGACTTCCTTTTCCGCCTGTTTGGGTTCTTCCGGGACGGGATACTGTTGCTTGGCCCGTTCGAAACTGATCTCATATTCTTCCGCCAGCTTGTTCAACAAGTGATTCAATTCCACATCCAGGCGGTTGCCGCGCACTTCCAATTCATGCAGGTCTTGCTCCTGTTTCCGGTGCGATTGTTGCATCTGGCGGACCTCTTTTTCTTGGTTTTCCCGCATGAGCAACATCTGTTCACGCCGCTTGCGGATTTCATTCAATTGCGTCTGGACTTGCTCTTTGTTTGTTTTGAGATGCCGGATTGTTTCTTCCAACCGGTCCATCTGAACCTGGTTATTCTCCTGGTGGTTTTCGAGCGCTTCCAGTTCGCTCGCGGCCGCTTCTTTTTGCCCGGTGACCCGCTTGATTTCTTCCCGCGTGCGGCGCAAGTTTTGCTCCAGATTTGTGATTTCCTGGCTGACTTGTGCCACCTGGATGCGCAATTCCGTGATTTTTTCGCTGACTTCTTCCCGGGTATGGGCCTGCTCTTTCGCTTTTTCCTGCGACTCTTTCAACAGTTGCTCAAGGGCTTCCTGCTCTTTTTGCAGCGTGGCGATTTCCCGCTCGATGTTTTCCAACTGCGCACGGTAAGCTTCTTTTTGTTTTTTCACCTGCCCGATCTCAGCCAGGATTTCTTCTTTTTTCTGCGCCACATTTTGCCGGGCCAACGACCACTCGCGTTCCCTGCCGCGCAATTCCTGTTCTCTCAGTCTCCGCTCTTCTCCTTGTTTGCGGACCTGTTCCCATTTGTCTTCCAGTTCCTGTTTGCGGCGGTTGATCTCATCCAAAGTCTGTTGTACCTGGCGCACCTTGGTTTCCGCATCTTTCAACCGGGTCTCCAATTCTTCCAATTGGCGGTTTCGGCCCAAAAGATTGGTTTTGCTTTGTTTGCGGCTTCCTCCCGTCATCGATCCCCCGGGATTGACCACATCTCCGTCCAGGGTCACCACCCGGTAGCGGTAAGACAAAATCCGCGCCAGTTGATTGGCCTGTTCCAGGGTTCGTGTCACAACCACTCTGCCCAACAAATAAGAAAACAATGTTTGGTAACGCGGATCATACTGAATCAGGTCGGACCCGACGCCCACAAAACCGTCCACCCGGCGGCAGCTGTCCAATTCCCATGATTCCATGTTTCGGGGCTTGATGACAGAAAGCGGCAAAAACGTGGCCCGTCCCAATCTTCTTTCTTTTAAATAGCGGATTCCGCCACGTCCGGTGGCTTCATCTTCCACGACGATATGCTGCAAAGCACTTCCCAAAGCAGTCTCCAACGCCGCTTCATATTCCTCCGGCACCTGAAGGAGTTCGGCCACCGCCCCGTGAACCCCCTTCAAGGAAGGAACGCCCCGGTCACGGGCACGCAAAACTTCTTTCACCCCTTGCATAAACCCTTGATGCTCCGCTTCCACTTCCCGCATCCATTCCAACTGGGAGCGGAGGCGGTTAAACACCTGCTCGGCCTGGCGCAATTCCCCGGTCCACTTTTTCTCTTCTTCTTCCAGCCGTTCGCGTTCTTCCGCAAGGGTGCGCACTTCATCCGCCGCCTGTTTCAATGCCTGTTCCACTTCACGGATCGAAGCGGCCAATTGTTCCGATTGCTTTTTGTGTTCTTTTTCCTCTTTCTCCAATTGCTTTTTCGCCTCACCGAGCGACCGGGCCCGTTCTTCCAACTGTTTGAGGTGATCTTTCGTATATTGCTTTTCACTGGAGAGAGCCACTAATTTTTTCTCATGGGCCTGCCACTTCTCATTTAATGATTTCAGCTGCTCGCCCTCATCGCCGGTGACTCCCGTCAGGCGCAATTTAAATACCGCAAGCTCTTTTTCTTTTTCCTTTAATTCTTGTTTTTTCCGCTCCAGTTCACCGGCTGCCTGCTCTTCTTCGCTTTTTAACCGCTTTAATTCTTCCTTCAACAGGGAAATCCGCTCAATTAATTGTTGTCTGTTTTCTTTGCGATTTTTCACCCGCTCCAATTGCACTTCTTTTTGTCCTTCCGCTTTTTCCAGCTCTTCGCTGATGGTAATCAAACGGGTTTGGATCTGCTCCCACAAGGTTTCCACTTCATGCAGCGATTGTTTTAATTCTTCCAAAGCAGTTTCTTTTTTTGTGACTTCGGCCGCCAGGGAAACCTGTGTATTTTTCAATTCTTTCGCTCGCGTCGTCACATTTTCCCATTCATCGTGCAACGATTCAATTTTATGTACATATAAGCCGATCTCCACATTTTTCAAGGTTTCTTTCAATTCTTTAAATCTTTGGGCTTTATCGGCCTGTTCTTTTAAAGGCTCCACCTGGCTTTCAATTTCATGGATCAAATCATGGATGCGCGCCAGGTTTTGTTCGGTATCCTCCAGTTTTTTTTCGGCTTCTTTTTTCCTCGTTTTGTATTTGACAATCCCGGCCGCCTCTTCAAAAATAATGCGGCGGTCTTCGGATTTTGAGCTTAAAATTTCATCGATCTTGCCTTGCCCGATCATGGAGTAGGCATCTTTTCCGATCCCGGTGTCCATGAACAACTCATGGATGTCTTTCAACCGGCAAGGTTGTTTATTCAAGAGATACTCGCTTTCCCCTGAACGGTATACCCTCCGGGTGATGGTCACTTCGGAATAATCCAGGGGCAGGCGGTGATCCGAATTATCAAACGTCATCGAGACTTCACAAAAACCGGCCGGTTTGCGGGTGTCGCTGCCGGCGAAAATCACATCCTGCATTTTATTGCCGCGCAGGGATTTGGCGCTTTGCTCCCCCAAAACCCAGCGGATGCTGTCGGTCACATTGCTTTTTCCGCTGCCGTTCGGCCCGACCACGGCGGTGATCCCGGGAACAAACTCCAAATCCGTCCGGTCGGCAAAAGATTTAAAACCATTCATCTCCAGTCGTTTTAAATACACAAACAGCCCTCCTCTCCCCAAAAAATAATGCTCTTCTCATGTCCGTGAAGAAAGAGCACAATCCTTACAAAGCGGATGAACTGATATATTTTAGCACAAAAAAGCGGGAGGGATTGATTTTTTTCATATTGATCACAGATTCATCAACATCCGTCCGTCAATAAACCCGGCTTCCCAAAGGAGCATCGTGATCGATGCCGAGGAGTGTGACTCCGCCTTGGACCGAATCGACTCCGAGCACCAACACTTCCGATTGAAAATCGGCGATCTGCTTGGGCGGCAAATTGGTGACCGCGACCACTTTCCGGCCCTCCAGTTCCTTCGGCTGATAATGTTTTGTCACTTGGGCACTGCTTTTTTTCACTCCGAGCTTATCGCCAAAATCGATCCATAATTGATAAGCGGGCTTTTTGGCTTTTGGAAAAGGAGCAACCCTGACAATTTGCCCGATCCTTATTTCCACTTTTTGAAATTCCTGATACGAACAAAAATCCATGATCCTGCCTCTCCTTTCAGACTTATTACTTGATTATCCGGTATAACCGTTATTTCCTCCAAACAAAAAAGCCACCTCCCGGTCCATGGCGAAGCGGCTTTTTTCCCGAAATATCGAATTGGGCTCATCCACCGGCCGGGCCGCGTTGTTGCAAGCGCGGACAATTTTGGCAACAAACCTGATCTTCACTGGCCAGATAATACAAACAACAAGTTTTTCGGACTCCTGCCTGAGCCCCGGCATAGTAACGGCCAATGGGTTGAACTTTTTCGCGAAACAGTCCGGCCTCCGCCCCGGAAAGCAAATAATGAAAATCATCTTGGGCCAGGGACGGATTCACCCGGTCATCTTCTTTTAATTTGGCTTCATACAACCAATAAATATATCCGGCAAGGTTTTCCCACAAAATCGACAAAGGAATGCCGGTCAAACGGTGCAATTGTTGCCAAAGAGGAGCAATATGATGAGTAAATAATGATGTCAATAATTGCTCACGCAAAAACTTCCGGTTTTTCTCCCCCATCGGCTGTGCTTTCCAATCGCGCAATTGCAATTGCATGTTCAATTGCTGATGTTGCCAGGTGGTTTGAATCCGCACATTATCCGGCGAAAAATCCAATCGTTCATTTAACGCGCTCATCGCATACAAGGCAGGAACCACAACCGTGAAACTGTAATGTTTGGCAAATTGAGAAGCCACAACGGTCAAGGAATTCACCTTCATCCGTTCCGAACACTCTTGCAACAAACGAAGGCAAACTTCTTGTTTCAACAGTTCCCGCCCGGAAAGCAACATGAAAGAGGCATCATTTTCTTCCTGAAAGACAATATGAAATTGCGTCGGTAAGATATCCACTGCATAACTGACAGGGGGCATGTTGAAAACCCCTTTCCATTTGCTGAAAATGATATTTATTATCAATTATAATGGATGGCAACGGAAAGGTCTATCCCCTTTTCAGTTCAGTTCATCCCGGGGCTCCTCTTTTTTCGTTTTTTGGTCACCGGCTGACTTTTCCAAGGCTTCCCGGATCCCTTCCAGTGCTTTCACCCCTCTGTACAACAAAAACAAAGCAAAAATCCCCCCGGACACAGGGAGAATGATGGCCATGATTGAAAAAATTTGAAAAAAAACGGGCGCAATCACTTCCATGTTTCTCCCCCCTCGCTTTCAAAACAAAAACCACCGTAATGTATATTTGCGGTGGTTCATACACTTAAGTTCTCCATCTTGCCAGCGCCTCTGAAGCCGCGCGTTGTTCCGCTTCTTTTTTGGACCGGCCCGTTCCTTTCCCGATGGGTTTTTGGTCCAAACACACCTCGACGACAAAATGGCGGTCATGCGCCGGACCTCTTGTCTCCACAATGCGGTATTCCAAAGTTCCCAGCCGTCCTTGCTGAACGACTTCCTGCAATTGACTTTTGGCATCCAGCATGTTTTTCAGCCAATCACTATTCACTTTTGGAAACACAACGCGCTCCAAAAATTTTTTCACCTGCTCCAGCCCGCTGTCCAGGAAAAGCGCTCCGATAAACGCTTCGAAGACGTCGGCCAGAAGAGATGGCCGTGAACGTCCTCCAGTCATCTCTTCTCCTTTTCCCAAGCGGACATGTTCGCCAAATCCCAACTCTTTGGCAAAGGAAGCCAGGGAAGCTTCACACACGACACGGGCCCTCGTGCGTGTCAAGTCTCCTTCACTCATTTTGGGATACCGTTGAAACAAATACTCCGAAACCGCCAATTCCAAAACGGCATCCCCCAAAAATTCCAACCGCTCATTATCCGGATGCACGCCGGTCGCCTTTTTCTCATGTGCAAATGAAGTGTGGGTGAACGCTTGCTGGAATAGTTTTCGGTTATGAAACTTTAATCCGGTGACTTGCTCCAATCGTGCCAGATCCATTCCGTTTCACCCCTTTTCCTTATGCCTCCTGATATTCTTTCAAGGCAATGGTCGCATTATGCCCCCCGAATCCGAGCGAATTGGACAGGGCCACACGCACCCGCATTTTCCGCGCTTCATTCGGAACATAATCCAAATCACAATCCGGATCCGGATTTTCCAGGTTGATGGTCGGCGGAACAATGCCTTCTTTGATGGCGAGTGCCGTTGCAATGGTTTCAATGCCGCCGGCTGCCCCCAGCAAATGGCCGGTCATGGATTTGGTTGAGCTGATGGCCAAACGTTTGGCATGTTCGCCAAAAGCGCCTTTGATGGCGATGGTTTCAAATTTGTCATTGTAATCGGTGGACGTGCCGTGTGCATTGATGTAGTCCACATCTTCCGGCTTCAGTCCGGCGTCTTTGACAGCCATCAGCATGCTGCGTTTTGCCCCGTCCCCGTCCGGATCGGGACTTGTCAAGTGATAAGCATCCGCAGTCATACCATATCCGGCGACTTCCGCAATGATGTTGGCCCCGCGTTTTTGCGCATGTTCCAAGGTTTCCAGAACCAACACCCCGGCGCCTTCCCCCATGACAAATCCGTCACGGTCCCTGTCAAACGGGCGGCTGGCTTTCTCCGGAGCTTCATTGTTGGTGGACAATGCCCCCATCGCTGAGAAACCGGCAACGGCCATCGGCAAAATGGTGGCTTCGGTTCCACCCGCGATCATGACGTCTGCATCACCACGTTGCAAAATTTTAAACGCATCGCCGACACAGTGCGTTCCGGTGGCACATGCCGAAATGGCCGCACTGTTGGGTCCCTTGGCCCCGATCTGAATGGAAACGATGCCGGATGCCATATTGGCAATCATCATGGGAACGAAGAAAGGACTGACCCGTCGCGGTCCCCGTTTCATCATGACTTTGTGCTGTTCCTCCAACGTTTCCAATCCGCCGATTCCCGAGCCGATGTAAGTGCCGACCCGTTCTTTTTCCACTTTGTCCATGTCCAGCCCGGCATGCTCAAGCGCCATTTTTGATGCGGCCACGGCAAATTGGACAAAGCGGTCCATTCTTTTGGCATCTTTTTTATTCATAAAATCCAATGGATTAAAATCTTTCACTTCCGCAGCAATCTTGACTGCAAAATCCGAAGTGTCAAACCGCGTGATCGTACTTACTCCGGATTTTCCCTGAATTAAATGATTCCAAAAGGTATCAATATCATTGCCCAGAGGAGAAATGACTCCAAGACCAGTGATGACAACCCGGTTCATCTGGTCCACCGCCTTTCCTCATTCATACGATTAGGTGTGTAAAGTCCCGCATGATACGGGACTTTAAAATAAGTACAAAAAATGCTTATTGTTGGTTTTTTTCGATGTATTCCACCACATCTCCGACAGTGGCGATTTTTTCAGCCTCTTCATCGGAGATCTCCATGTCAAACTCATCTTCGAGTTCCATGATGAGATCCACCACATCGAGAGAGTCTGCACCGAGATCTTCTTTGATGTTTGCTTCCAACGTTACTTCACTCGGTTCAACGCTCAAGTTTTCCACAATGATTTTTTTCACTCGTTCCAACGTTGTTTCTGCCATTTCTTTCACCTCCCTTTCGTATTATACGCATTTGGTTGTGGACAAGCAATCAACGGATTACATGGCCATGCCGCCATCGACCTGAATGGTTTGGCCGGTGATGTAAGCGGCAGCATCGGAAGCCAAAAACTTGACGACTTCCGCCACATCTTCCGGTTTGCCAAACCGGCCCAGCGGAATGGCGGATAACATCTGTTCCTTGATCGTGTCATCCAACTTGCTGGTCATGTCGGTATCGATGTAACCCGGTGCCACGGCATTCACGGTGATCCCGCGGCCGGCCAGTTCTTTTGCAATCGTTTTGGTCATTCCGATCACTCCGGATTTAGCCGCGACGTAATTGGCTTGTCCCGGATTGCCGACAATGCCGACAATGGAACTGATGTTGATGATCCGGCCGCTCCGCTTCTTCATCATGGTGCGGGCAACGGCTTTGGTGCACAGGAAGACCCCTTTCAGGTTGGTGTCAATCACCTGTTCCCAGTCTTCTTCTTTCATGCGCATCAATAAGTTGTCCCGCGTGATGCCGGCATTGTTCACCAAAATATCCACTTTCCCCAAAGTGGATTCCGCTTCTTTAAAAGCGCGTTCCACTTGGTCCGCTTTGGAAACATCGACTTGAACCGCCACGGCATTGCGCCCTTTTTCTTTGATGGCCGCCACCGTTTCTTCCGCAGCCTGATGGTTTCCCGCGTAAAAGACGGCCACGTCGCAACCGGCATCGGCCAGAGACAGCGCAACGGCTCGTCCGATCCCGCGCGAACCGCCCGTCACAAATGCAATTTTCCCTGTCAACATCCGCAGTCTCTCCTTCCCTATTTGAGAGATTGTAAGGTTTCCACCGCTTGTTTTAACGATTCCGGATCCTGAACGGAGAGGGTCTTGACTTTCCGGTCCACTTTTTTGATCAGCCCGGACAATACGTTTCCGGCCCCGATCTCGACAAAGACGGTGACCCCTTCTTCCAGCATGTATCGCACACTGTCTTCCCACAAAACCGGGGAAGCCACTTGTTGCACCAACAGTTGCTGAATCGCTTCGGAATCCGCCACTCCTTGTGCCGTGGCATTGGCCACGACCGGCACGTCTGCCTCACGGATCGGAACTGATGCCAGATGGTCCGCCAAACGGTCTGCGGCCGGTTGCATCAACGAAGAGTGGAACGGCCCGCTGACCGAAAGCGGAATCACACGGCGCGCCCCGGCTTCCAACGCTTTTTCCCCCGCCTCTTTGACCGCCGCTTGGTGACCGGAAATCACGATCTGATTCGGCGAGTTGAAATTGGCCGGTTCCACCACGTGTCCTTGGTGCGACACCTCTTTGCAGATTTCCACCAGTTTGTCGCGATCCAGGTTCATTACGGCAGACATTGCCCCCTCACCGGCCGGAACCGCTTCTTCCATGTAGGTTCCGCGTTTATGTACAGTGAGAACAGCATCCGCAAAAGAAAGGGAGCCTGCAGCCACCAATGCGGAATATTCCCCCAAGCTATGCCCGGCTACAAAATCCGGTGTTCGATCTAACTGCTCATCCAGCACTTTCCACAAGGCGATGCTTGTCGTCAGGATGGCAGGTTGTGTGTTTTTCGTCAAGCGAAGCTGTTCTTCCGGCCCTTCAAAGCAAAGTTGCGACAAGGCATACCCTAAGGTTTTGTCCGCATCGGCAAACACTTGTTTTGCGGTCTCCGTGGCCTTGTAAATTTCTAATCCCATGCCGGTTTTTTGCGAACCTTGGCCCGGAAAAACAAAGGCGATTTTGCTCACTCGGATTCCTCCCTCTTCTTTAATCCAACGCCCATTTCAAAACGGTTGCCCCCCAGGTCAGGCCGCCGCCAAAACCGCAGAGAACCATCGTATCCCCTTTTTTAATCTGTCCGCGTTCCACCGCTTCATCAAGAGCAACCGGAATCGAAGCGGACGACATGTTCCCGTAGCGGTCCAGGTTCACAACCACTTTGTCTTCAGTGAGGCCCAGCCGTTTCACCGCGGAATCGATAATGCGGATATTCGCCTGGTGAGGAACAAGAAAATCGATGTCTTCTTTTGACAAACCTGCTTTGGCCAGTGCTTCTTCGGTGGCATTTCCCATCACGCGCACCGCAAATTTAAACACTTCCCGCCCGGACATGTGCACATAATGAAGGCGCTCCTGGATGGTTTTCTCAGAAGCCGGAAGACGAGATCCTCCCGCCGGCAAATTCAACAAGTTGCCGCCCGAACCGTCTCCTCCTAATTCGAAAGACAAGAAGCCATATCCTTCTTCCACCGGACCGAGCACAGCGGCTCCGGCACCATCGCCGAACAACACACAAGTGTTCCGGTCGGTCCAGTCGACGATGCGCGACAGGCATTCCACCCCGATCACCAGCACATATTTGTATACGCCGGTTGCAATGAACTGTGCGCCTGTGGATATTCCGTATATAAAACCGGTGCATGCGGCCGACAAATCAAACGTGGCTGCTTTTTTGGCACCGAGCCGGTCTTGGACTAGGCAAGCCGTCGCCGGAAAATTCATATCCGGTGTCACGGTCGTGACAATGATCATGTCAAGCTCCTCGGCACGGATCCCGGCTTTTTTCAATGCTTTTTCCGCCGCTTTGACGGATAAATCGGAAGAAGCTTCATCCGGAGCCGCAATCCTGCGCTCACGAATGCCTGTCCGGCTTACGATCCATTCATCATTCGTATCCACCATTTTCTCCAAATCGGCATTGGTTAACACTTTCTCCGGCAAATAGGATCCCGTTCCCAATATACCCACTGACCTCATTTTCCAGCTCCTCTCTTCTAAGACAATTCCTCTTCCATCCGCGAAATCACATCGTGTTGCAGAAACCGGCGTGTTTGCCGGATGGCATTATAAAAGGCTCTGGCATCGGAAGAACCGTGCGCTTTGATCACGGGCCCCTTAAGCCCCAAAAGCGGAGCTCCTCCATGCTCCTTGTAATCCATCGCTTGGGCAAACTTTTTCAAGCGCGGTTTCAACAAGGCGGCCATGGACTTTGTCATCCAATTGGCCGTGAGTTCCTGTTTCAAACGGCCAAAAACCGCTTTGGCCACCCCTTCGGTGTTTTTCAGAAGCACATTTCCGGTAAAACCGTCGCAGACGAGCACTTCACAAGGCCCTTCCAAAATGTCGCGGGCTTCCACATTTCCCACAAACCGGGCTGCCAAATCTTTTTCGATCAACGCATAGGCTTCCCGGGTAAGTTCTGTTCCTTTCCCCTCTTCGGTCCCGATATTGAGCAACCCGACACGCGGAGACTCAAAACCCAACACCTTTTCGGCATAAATGCTTCCCATCGTCGCATACTGCCTCAAATGCTCCGGTTTGGCCTCCGGGTTTGCGCCGACATCCAACACGAGAATCCCTTTCCCGTTGAGGGTCGGAAAAACGGGAGCCAGTGCGGGGCGGTCGACTCCTTTCAGCCGGCCGACGTGAAAAAAACCCGCCGCCATCAGCGCACCGGTGTTTCCTCCGCTGATAAAAGCATCGGCCTCTTTCTTTCTGACCATCTGGCAACCCACAACGATGGAAGAATCTTTTTTCCGCCGAACGGCTTGGGTCGGTTTGTCTTCCGGTTCGATTTTTTCCGTCACCGGCCGGAACTCAACGCCGTCCAAGGCCAATTGATCTTCCATGTCCTTCAGGCCGATTAAAATGATCTTTAAATCCGGCCATTTTTCTTTCGCCTGTCTGATCCCTTCCACCACTGCGTCCGGAGCATGATCTCCTCCATGTGCATCAATTGCTATCCGCATCAAAGCTCCTCCTTAACAAGCTCCTTATCTTCCAGGCAATACACATCAAATGTGCCTTGAAAAACGGTTTCGCCGTTTACTTTTGTCAGCACGTCCACCTGCAACCGGGAAGATAATTTTTTGACGACCTTGGCTTTGGCAATGCATTTTTCCCCCAGATAAACCGGTCTGACAAAACGGATTCCCGCCGCCCCGGTCAGGGCGACTTCCGCGTTGGCAACGGCGATGGCCAGCGAATTGGCTTGAGCAAACAGAATATGCCCCCGCGCAATGTGATTGCGTGCAAAAACATACTCCTTTTTTATTTCAAGGATGGAAACTCCGCTATGGTCGAGCTGCAAATCCACCACGTCACCGATCACTTCATCCAGCGACAAGGACCGGACATGATCCAAATGGTCCTCAGCCATGTGCTTGATACGTTCGCGCAATTCCGGGATCCCCAGCTCCCACCGGTCCAAACGGATGGTTTGGATACTCACGCCAAACCGTTTGGCACATTCTTCATCCGTCAGGAACGGTTCGTCTTCAAAAGCCCGTATCACTTGCTGTTGCCGTTCTTTTTTGGATAATCGCATAACGGAGTCACCACCTTTCCCGTTTTTATGATCAGTTATTAATACCTGGTACTAAATCAGTATATAAAAAAAAGCTTCATTTGACAACAAAAAAACAAGAGACTGGCGAAAAAAGCGCCAGTCCTGTTCTCCGGAGCCCGTGAATCAGTCGTTCACGACTCCTTCCACTTCAGAGCCTTTATAATATCCACACTCTTTGCATACGCGGTGGGATAATTTGGGTGCTCCGCATTGCGGGCAATTTACCATACCCGGTACAGAAAGTTTGTAATGGGTACGACGTTTGCGTTTACGAGTTTTGGATGTACGCCGAAAAGGTACTGCCATTTGTTTCACCCCCTCTAAGAATGTAACACAAGCCCGGGAAGTTTCCTATACTGTTACGCATCATTTTGAAACCAGTCTCCCAGAACCGCCAGCCGGGGGTCGATTTTCTCAACCCGGCACCGGCACGATTCGGTGTTCCGGTTTTTTCCGCATTCCGGACACAGCCCTTTGCAATCTTCCCGGCACACAGGAATATAAGGAAATTGGAGCAACAAGGCTTCCCGAATAAACGGAGTCAAATCCAGTTTATTTTCATCGGCCAAATGAATTTCCTGCTCCTCGGATTCCACGGCCCGGTGCGGATCATCTGTAAAGTGTTCTTCAAAGGTCGCTTTGATTTCCTGCTTGAATTCACTCAAACATTTGGCGCAAGAAAACACAGCGGTGGTTGACAATTCCCCTTTTGCGACGAAGAAATGAGGATCAACCATTTCCACACGGGCTTTCACGTCAACCGGCGCTAATTGTTCAAGTCCGGATACTTCTTCATCCAATGTCAAGTGGATCGTATCCTCTACAAACAACAGCCCATCTTTTGCCTGGTTTAATTGGTGCAGAGAAATCTGCATAATTCCACTCCTTGTGTAAAAACAGGGTTATTATAAGATATCGAACCAATCTCTGTCAATGTTTTTGACTTGGCAACCGTTTCAAATACGCCACGGCCTCGTTTAAAGAACGGACCGGGATCACTTTCATCGAATATCTCTTTGCTTTCACCGTCGCTTTGGCCAACTTTTCATTCTGGTCTGCAGGGGTTTTGTCTGCGGGGCAAAAAAAGAATTCCGCCCCTTTTTCAGCCGCCGCCGCGATTTTATACTCAATGCCCCCGATTTGGCCGACTTGCCCGTCGGGTGAAATGGTTCCGGTGCCCGCGATCCGGTAACCACGGGTCAAATCATCCGGCATCAACCGGTTTAACACCTCCAGGGAAAACATCAACCCCGCTGAAGGGCCTCCGATTTTTGCACTGTCAATCCGGACAGCAGGGTCGGTTTCAATTTCGGTTTTTAAAACGGGAACAATGCCGAGGCCGGCTTTTTCTTTTCCATTTGTTTCCGGCAGGGAAGTCAATCGGACCATGAGATCCCGGGGGGTTTGTTGGCGGATAACACGAACACGGACCGTCTCCCCGGCTTTTTTCCGGCTGAGATAACCGGTCAACTGTTCCACCGACCGGACGGGTTGATGATCGATTTGCGTAATCAGGTCCCCTTCCTCAAGCCCGAC
This sequence comes from Thermoactinomyces sp. CICC 23799, assembly GCF_016055145.1. NCBI lineage: Bacteria > Bacillati > Bacillota > Bacilli > Caryophanales > Thermoactinomycetaceae > Thermoactinomyces > Thermoactinomyces sp. CICC 23799. The sequence goes on along the minus strand of NZ_JAECVV010000004.1, from coordinate 181,420 downwards.
GGACCCGTTGATCAAACGCAAAACTTCGATTCCCCGCACCCGGACCGTGACCGGTTTCCCGGCATACCGGTAAGCGGCAATCACGGCATGATTTTGTGACATTTGCATGCTTTCCGCTTGCCTGCGTTCATAATCTTCGTCCGACTCGTCTTCGGCCAGCACTTTCTCTTCGGGAATCAAATCCACATTCCCGGACAGGAAACTGTACAGATAATCAACTAGGACCCCTTCCTTCATCGAGACCGTCGTCAGATAAAATTCCCCCTGCTCATCAGGCGGATGCCCCTTTATGTTCACCAACGGGCTCACATCTTCGGCCGATCCCGGCGAAATCGTGTAATACGGGATGGGAATCAGAAACAGGGCACCGATAACCGCCACCAGTCCGATGAAGGCAATGACACGGATCCGGTCCCGTTTAGTCCATGGATTCATTCAATGCTTTCTCTCCTTGCCAGTAATGGATTTGTTCTTTTAGTTTGTCGATTTGGGCTCTGGCTTCTTCTTCCCCCCGCCGGATGCATTCTTCCACTCTGGAAAACGATGTCACTTGGATGTCCCCCACATCCGGATGGATCAAAAAGTCGGCGGTTGACCGTTTTTGGCCAGTGATTTGTTTTTCCATGATAATTAAAGTTTGTGTAATTACATCGAAAATATTTCGGATCTCAGCTTGCGGCGCCCTCGGAATGACATCCACGGCAATCACGAAATCGGCCCCCAGTTTTCTCACCACCGAAACGGGCAGGCGGTCCGCCACCCCACCGTCGACCAGCACCTGATCTCCCCGGATCACCGGCTCAAAAATGCCCGGAATGGATATGCTGGCCCGAACCGCTTGGTCGACAGGCCCTTCGGTGAATACAACCGGTTCCCCTGTAACGAGATCGGTGGCCACAATCGCCGTCGGAATCTGCAATTCTTCCAATGTTTTATGATGTGCGAGCAGACGGATCAACGCTTTCACCTTTTCCCCCGGGACAAACCCCTTTCGCGGAACCGTAAAATCAAGCCAATATTTTCTTTTTAAGGAACAAGCAAGCTTTTCGCACAGGTTGAGGTCCAGACCGTTGGCCAACAAAACGGCCATGATGCTTCCCATGCTGCTCCCGGCCACACAGTCGACGGGAATACCCTCTTCTTTCAGGACTTTCAAAACGCCCAAATGGGCAAACCCCCTGGCCCCTCCCGAACTCAAAGCCAATCCGATTTTGGGTCTGGTCATCCCTTTCCCACCTTTCTTTCTCATCTGCATTTCCGAAACATTTGGACAAAACGGTCTAATCCGCCACCCCGTTGCGTAGACATAGTATTGATGCAGCTACTGTGAGGAGAGAATGCATATGAATCCAGCCCTTCTCCGAAGTCAATTCAAAACCGTTTTGCTGGCATCCGTCGCTTTATTCATCGCGGTGATCCTGGTGATGTACCCGGAGCAAGCCGTGAAATCATCATTAAGAGGATTACATATTTGGTGGGATGTTGTTTTTCCTGCATTGTTGCCGTTTTTTATCACGGCGGAGATGATGATGGGCTTCGGAGTGGTCCATTTTCTCGGAGTATTGTTGGAACCTTTGATGCGCCCCATCTTCCGTGTTCCGGGCGCCGGTGCATTTGTCATGGCCGTGGGCTTGATTTCCGGGAACCCCATGGGCGCCAAACTGACCGCCCGTTTAAGGGAACAAAATCTGGTTTCCAAAGAAGAAGGGGAGCGTTTGATATCCTTTACCAGCACCGCCGGACCTTTGTTTATTTTCGGAGCGGTGGCTGTCGGTTTTTTTGAAAATAAATCCGTCGGCTTGATCCTGGCCATTGCCCACTATATCAGCGCATTTATCGTCGGATTTTCCATGCGCTTTTATGAAAAACAAGCCACGCCGACCCCACCCCCCGGCATCAAAAAAGGGTTTATTTTGACCCGTGCCATGGCGGCCATGCACCGCGCCCGGATTCAAGACGGCCGGACACTGGGGCAACTCATCGGACAATCCGTCACATCTGCCATTCAAACCTTGCTTTTAATCGGCGGGTTTATCATGATGTTTTCCGTGTTGACCCATCTGATCAACTATGTGGGAGTCACGGCACCGCTACTAAAAGGCATCTCCAATCTGTTGACCTTTTTTTCATTTCCGCCGGAACTGTCCGAATCCATTTTAGCCGGATTGTTTGAAATTACCGTCGGTTCGCAAGTTGCCAGTTCCGTCGACCCGTCCGTCCCGATGCTTTATAAATTGGCCATTGTCAGCTTGATCATCGGGTGGAACGGCCTTTCCATCCATGCCCAAATCGCCAGCATGATCAGTCGGACAGACATCCGGTATTATCCTTATTTTGCCGCCAAAATCCTGCACGGGTTTCTGGCGGCGCTCATTACCATACTCATTTTTCCGTTTTTCAAGCATTCTCTGCAAAATGACACAACCATTCTATCCGTCTTTCACCCGGTCACTTCCCCGGGCGCGTTTTCCGTCTGGGGAATCTTGCAAGGTTTTGCGGCCACCGTCACCCTGATTTGGTTTTTGGCGCTGGTTTATCAGGAAACAAAAGCCGTCGCCGAATCCTTCCGTTACAACAAAACCCGCTGATCCTGATTTCAGCGGGCAAAATTTTCACTGAATTTTTTTCGGAGCGCTTTTTCCACGGTCCCGGGAACCAAATCTTTGACATCCGCCCCGTATCGGGCCACTTCTTTGACCATCGACGAGCTGATAAAGGAATGTTCATTGCTTGTCATCAAAAAAAAGGTTTCAACCTTATCATTCAATTTTCGGTTGATGGAAGCAATCTGCAACTCATACTCAAAATCGGAAATCGCCCGAAGGCCGCGTAAGATGGCATGGGGATTTCTTTTTTTCAAGTAATCGACCAACAAGCCGTTAAAACTGTCCACTTCGACATTGGAAAGATGCCGGGTGGCCTCCCGGATCATTTCCGTTCTTTCTTCTACTGAAAATAATGGATCTTTCGAAGAATTAACCAAGACAGCCACGATAATTTTGTCAAACACTTTTTTTCCGCGCTCAATGATATCCAAATGGCCATACGTAATCGGGTCAAAACTCCCCGGATAGACTGCCACTTTCACTCGGCTCACCCCATTCGTATAAAGAAATCGATGTATCCCGGTAATTTAGCAAGCGATAACGTCGAAAAGCCCCAATTTCTTCCGGGGGAACACATTCCGCCTCGTGTTCGGCAACAATCAAGCCTTCCTCTTTTAACAACCCGTGCTTGGAAATCTTTTCAATCGTGGGAGCCAGTAAATTTTTTTTATAAGGAGGATCCAAGAAAATATAATCAAATTGCAAACGGCGCTTTTTTAAAAGCGGCAACGCCCGTTGGACGTCATTCCGGTAGACCTCCACGAAATCGCTTAATTTGGAAGCACCGGCATTCATCCGGATTACATCACAGCTTGTCCGTGAAGAATCGATGAAAACGGCTTTGTCCAATCCCCTGCTCAACGCTTCCAGCCCCAATGCGCCGGTACCCGCAAACAAATCCAGAGCCATGCCGCCGTCAAAAAAAGGACCGATCACTTGAAACAAGGATTCTTTGACACGATCTGCCGTCGGGCGAACATGCTTGCCGGGAACCATTTTCAAGCGGGTTCCTTTGGCTTTTCCAGCAATGATTCGCATCGTTTTTTACACCTGACTTTATGAATAGATTATGAATGCATTACGTTTCTTATCCTACCATAAAGAACCGGCAAAAGAAAATCTGTAAAAAACATTCAAAGAAGAGGTATGAACGCCGGAAAAATGGAAATCATAAAGGATGACAGCATCTGCTGCGATGCTGTCAACCGCGGAGAAGACTTACGTTTCCCCAATAAGCTCTTCCTCCGGTTTCTCCTCTCCCATTGAAGACTTACGCATGAGTGCGTAAGAAACATGGGGCTCGCTATTGAGGCGAGCCATTTTTTTTGCATGAAAACCATTCTATCTTTCTTCTTCAAAGTCTTTGCGTTCTGCCGGCTCATCGGCTTCCGGTTGCAGGAACAAATCCCCGAACAACCAGTCCTCTTCCCATTCATTGACGGCCACCGGAGCTTCTTCCGGCTTGGCATCATCCCAATTTTCCTCGACCTTCAGATTTTCAATCTTGTCAGAAGGGGCTTGCACCTTGCGAATCGCTTTTTTCTTTGCCCGGTTTCTTTTGGCCATCCTTCTCCTCCTTTCCACTCGGATTTCTCTATACGATATGACAACACCCCAACGTCCGTCTGATTGAATGGCCCATGCTTTTTTACAAATAACGGCGGATCATGTTGGCTTCAAACGGAGTGATGACCCCTTCCATCACCATCGCATCCACAAAACGGTTGGATAATTCATGCCAACGCGGCGAACGTTGCAAACGGTCGATTTCCCGGGGGGTGAAGATCTGCCAGGGCAATTCCCGGGCAAAAGCCCAAAGTCCCATCCTGCCGTAAGTTCTGCGAATTTGCTTGGACTGATTGATCAAGGATTTAATTTTTTTGGGAGAAACGGCATTTCTGCCGACTGTCCGGTTAATCTCCTCCGCCAGCTCCACATAAAAAGCGTCACGCTGATTCATAAAACACTCCTCCTGCCGTAATATCCACCACCTTTGCCCGTCGGCGGATCGGTTTCGAACAATATATCTTATGTCTTTCACAAGAAAAAGTTTGTGATAAAAAAACAAACCGGCCATCCATGACCGGTTTCAGACCCGTTTCAGTCAAAATTGACTTCTGTCAGGTTTTGTGCACACAGATATTCATATAAAGGTTTGGTTTCTTCCGAGGTCGCAAAATCATCGCGGCTGACATATTCCGCCGCATCGGCGCGGGCATATTCCAAAACGGTGAAATCCTGGTTTAAATCCGCCACTTTAAAATCTGGAAGCCCGCTTTGCTTCACTCCCAAAAAGTCGCCGGGCCCCCTCAGCATCAAATCGCGGCGGGAAATCTCAAATCCATCCGTGGTTTCGGTCATGATCCGCATCCGCTCATTGCCGGTTTCCGATTTGGGGTTGGCCACCAGAATACAGGTGGAAGCCCCGCCGCCCCGGCCCACACGGCCGCGCAACTGATGCAACTGAGCCAGTCCGAACCGGTCGGCATCATAAATCACCATGACGGTGGCATTGGGGACATTGACCCCGACTTCCACCACGGTGGTGGATACAAGAACCTGCACATCATTTTCGGCAAACAAACGCATCACTTCTTCTTTTTCCGCCGGCGGCATGCGCCCGTGCAACAATCCGACCCGAAGGGGTGCCAGCTCGGTCACAAGCTGTTCAAACACTTCTTGCGCATTTTCCAGGTCCAGTTTTTCTGATTCTTCGATCAGCGGGCAAATCACATAAGCTTGCCGTCCGCTTTGGCATTCTTTCCGGATAAAATTCACGATGCGCGGCCACAATTCTTTTTTCACCCAATATGTGTCGACCGGTTGCCGTCCTTTCGGCATTTCATCGATCGTGGACACATCCATTTCGCCAAACACCGTGATCGACAGCGTCCGTGGGATGGGCGTCGCCGTCATGTGCAACACATCCGGCACTTCCCCTTTTTCCCTGAACATCGCCCGCTGTTTCACCCCGAAACGGTGTTGCTCGTCGGTAATGACCAAGCCCAATTTCCGAAATTCCACCACTTCCTGAATCAAAGCGTGGGTTCCCACAACCACATCCGCCAGCCCCATCTTGATTTGACCCTGCGCCTCTCTTTTTTCCCGTGCCGTCATGCTTCCCGTCAGCGTGATTACATTTAACCCCCAAGGAGACAATAACCCCTGCAATGAAGAAGCATGTTGCTCTGCCAAAATTTCGGTGGGCACCATGATCGCCCCCTGATACCCGCTCAAATAATTGGCATACAACGCGATGGCGGCCACAACCGTTTTTCCGGAACCGACGTCCCCCTGCAGCAGGCGGTTCATCTGTACCGGTTCCCGGAGATCATTGAGAATTTCGCGCGTCACCCTTTGTTGGGCTCCGGTTAAGGGAAAGGACAATCCGTTGATGAATTGCTCCACTTTTTCATCCGGAAACGCATGCGCCAGCCCTTTCCCCTTCGTCCGGTGGATCCGTCGCAACCACATGATTTTTAATTCGTACAGGAACAGCTCTTCATAAACCATGCGCCGCCGTGCCTGTCTCCCTTCTTCTTTTCCTTTGGGAAAATGCAGATAATACATGGCGGTGGCCCGCGGAATCAACCGGTACTTGTTTCTTAATGCTTGCGGCAAAATTTCCCCGATCTCCCGGCCGTACGCTTGAAAGGCTGAATGAATCAGCTTGCGGAGCCAGTTTACCTTGATTTTTCCGCTGACGGAGTAAACCGGTTCAAACCGGCCGGCATATTTTTCGATTTCCGACGGACTGATCAAGGTGCGATCCGCCGTCAGTTGCATCCGGTTCCGGTCCCATTTTCCGGAGACGACAATCGTTTTGCCGGTTTGCAGTTTATTTTTTAAAAACGCCTGGTTAAACCAAACCACCTGGACGGGAATACCGTGAACCAGGAGTTTTAACGTCATTCTTGATTTTTTCTTTCCGTACCAACGGACACTGGGTTGCCCGTAGACTTGCCCTTCCACCGTGACCCGCTCTTCATGCCGGGCTTCAGACAAGTCACTCAAACGATAGTCTTCATATCGGTATGGGAAATAGGATAATAAATCAGCGATCGAATGGATCCCCAACTCGGCAAGGGCTTCTTTTTTCTGTTTCCCCACTCCGGGAAGAACTTCCACGGAAATCTCCTGCAGGTTCTTCATTTTCCGGAATTCCCGAAAACCCGCTGTTCCAATGCCCTTCCCGTCGGAGTGTCAGCAAGCCCTCCCAGAGCCGTTTCCTTCAAGGCGACCGGCATGGATTGGCCAATTTTGTACATGGCATCAATCACTTCGTCGGCAGGAATCACACTCTTCACCCCGGCCATCGCCATATCTGCCGCAACCAGCGCAATGGACGCCCCCATGGCATTCCGCTTCACACAAGGCGCTTCCACCAAACCGGCAACCGGATCGCAAACCAGCCCCAACATGTTTTTCAACGCAATGGCAACCGCTTCGGCCGATATCGAAGGGGTTCCCCCGGCCATCTCCACCACAGCGGCGGCGGCCATGGCGGTCGCTGAACCCACTTCCGCCTGACAACCCCCGGCCGCGCCCGAAATGCATGCATTATTGGCGATGCAAAATCCGATGGCCCCGGCTGTGAATAAAGCGCGAACCATCGTTTCCCGGTCCGATTGCAATTTGTCAGCCGCGGCATGAATGGCTCCGGGTAAAATTCCGCAAGCTCCGGCAGTCGGGGTTGCGACAATTGTTCCCATGGCGGCATTCACTTCGGACACGGCCGTGGCTTTTGAAACCGCATCCAAAACAGTGGTGCCGGATAAAAAAACACCTTTATCCCGGTATGCCCGGATTTTTTTCGCATCGCCGCCGGTAATGCCGCTGTGAGACCGGATTTCTTCCGTCAATCCCCGTTCGATCGCTTCTGTCATCACATCCAGATTTTTACCCATTTCCTCCATAATCTCCGCCCGCGGACGATTCATCACTTCTTCCTCATGCCGGATCATCACTTCAGAGATCGGGATTTTCATGGTTTGAGCCACTTCTGTCAATTCTCTCACGGTACGAAAACGCATCAACAAAACCCCCTTTTCACAGAAAACCGCCGTCATCTGTGAAGAAACGGCGGTGGTGAAACTATAAAACCGTTACAGCGTGGATATCCTCCAAGTCGCGAATTTTTGCTTGCACCTTTTCGTCCACCGGTTGATCCGTCTCGATGGACATCAGTGCCTGTAAACCTTTTTCCTTACGCGACACCTGCATAAAGGCAATGTTAATTTTATGCTCGGCAAGGACACCGGCAACACGCGCGACCGCTCCGTATTTGTCTTGATGCAATACGAACAAGACCGGCCCGTTCCCTGACAAACGCAGTTCAAAGCCATTTAACTCCACAATTTCCATTTTTCCTCCACCGATGGACACCCCGACGATTTCCAGACTTCCCGCTTCGTCCTCCAGCCGGATCCGGGCCGTGTTGGGATGGTCCGTGATTTCATCGGATTCATGAAAGCGGATCTCGATGCCTTCTTGTTCGGCGATTTCCAGCGCATGCACCATCCGCTTGTCAAAAGTGTCAAAATCGAGCAATCCGCCGGCCAAGGCGACATCTGTCCCGTGGCCGCGGTAAGTTTTGGCAAAGGAGCCGTACAATGTAATCTCTGCACGGCTCGGTTTCCGTCCGAAAATGGTCCGTGCCGCTCTGCCGATACGGGCTGCACCTGCCGTATGGGAACTGGACGGCCCGATCATCACCGGGCCGATAATATCAAAAACCGTCCGATATTTCATAAGCTCCACCTCTTCAGACTGCTTTTCCGGCTTACAGCCGGTCCAAGGGCACAATGATGCAGCCGATGGTTCCGGGCCCGGCATGCGTTCCCACGGCAGGCCCGATATCCACCACATGTTGTTCCCGGATGTCAAACAGTTCCTGAGCCCGTGCCATCCATTGTTCTGCTTGTTCTCTTTTGGCTGCATGGATCACCGCCAAGGCAACGGGACGGCCCGACGCTTCCTTTTTCAAGCCGTCAAACACTTTTTGGACGGCCTTTTTATTTCCCCGCGCCTTATCAACGGCTTCCACTTCTCCGTCATCATTGATGGAAATGATCGGCTTGATGTTTAACAGGGTGCCGACCAAGGCAGCCGCTTTTCCGATCCGGCCGCCTTTTTGCAAATATTCCAAGGTATCGACCAAAGCAAGCAACCTTTGTTCCTGCCGGATCTTCATCGCCATGGACAACAGTTCCGAAAGCGGCTTGCCTTCTTTGGCGGCACGTGCCACCAGAACGACGATCACTCCCAAACAAAAGGTGACCGTTTTGGTGTCAACCACTTCAATTTTGACATCGGGATATTCTTCTTCCACCATGGATTTTGCCAGCAAAGCAGATTGATAAGTCCCGCTCATTCTCGATGAAATATGAAAAGATATGATTTCTTTGGCCCCGTCAAAAACGGCTCGTTTAAACGCGCTGACAATATCCAGCGGAGAAGGTTGTGAAGTGGTCGGCAATTGATCCGTCCGGCTCATTTTCAGATAAAACTCATCCGGAGTGATGTTGATTCCGTCCTGATAAGATTCCCCATCCAAATGCACATTGATCGGGATGACCGTGATGCCCAGTTCTTTTGCAAGCGACTTGGGAATATCTGCCGTACTGTCTGTAATGATTTTAACGTTCCCCATTTGATCCTCCCCTTACTCAACCGCAAACAAGTAGTAATAGACCGGCTGACCACCGTCATACAGTTCGATTTCCACATCGGGATATTGTTCTTCCAAGTCTTGCACCAGGTCTTGTGCCTCAGCTTCTTCCAATGCTTCCCCGTAGAAGACCGTCACAATGTCCGTGTCCTCATCAATCATGTCGGCCAATAAAGCCAGGGACGCTTGCTTTAAGTCCTCGTCGACGACTTCGATTTTGCCTTCCAGGATGCCAAGGTAATTTCCTTGCTCAATCTGATGCCCATCCACTTGGGAATCGCGTACAGCCACGGTGATTTCGCCTGATTTCACTTCTTGGAAAGCTTCCGTCATGTTCTCCTTGTTTTCTTCAGGCGAAACGGTTGCATCAAAAGACAACAACGCTGCCATTCCTTGCGGAATCGTGCGTGTCGGCAAAACATGCACCGGCTGGTCCACCACTTCTCCCACTTGTTCTGCGGTTAAAATAATATTTTTATTATTCGGGAGGATAATTACTTGCTCTGCATGGAGTTGTTCCACGGCACGAACCAGATCCTCCGTGCTCGGATTCATTGTTTGACCGCCTTCAATCACCACATCCGCGCCCATCGAACGGAAAATGTCCGCAATTCCTTTCCCGGACGCGACGGTCACAATGCCGTATGGGTTCTTTTCAGCCGGCTTTTCTTCCGTTTTGGCCTTGGGTGCCGGTGTTTTGTTGACCACATCGTCATATTGCTCGCGCATATTTTCAATTTTGATTTTTTTCAGGTCGCCGAATTTCATTGCAAAGTTCAGCACGTCTCCGGGATATTCGGCGTGAATGTGGACTTTCACCAGCTCATCATCGGAGACGACCAGGATGGAATCCCCGAATTGCCCCAATGCCCGGCGGAATTCCGCCTCTTCAAAGGATTCGGTTTCCCGGCGGTCCGTCATCAGGTTAATCATAAATTCGGTGCAATATCCGAACTGAATGTCCGCCGGATCCAATTTGGACTGCGCAGACTCATGAGCCAGATCCGAAATGGACGACAAATCATCCGGGAGGGCTTCGGAAGCATCGTCCTCTTCCCCTCTCAGGGCGGCAAGCATTCCTTCATAAATATAAACCAGGCCTTGTCCGCCGGCATCCACCACCCCGGCTTGCTTTAACACGGGTAAGAACTCCGGGGTCTTTGATAACGCTTTTTTTGCTTCGGTTAAAACGGTATTCATCACAACGGCCGGATCATCGGTGGCAAGTGCCTGTTTCTTTCCGGCCTCTGCCGCTTCGCGTGCCACGGTCAGAATGGTTCCTTCCACCGGCTTGATCACTGCTTTGTAAGCCGTATCGACCCCTTGCTGAAAGGCATCGGCCAGCTGGTGAGACGAAATAAACACCTTATCCGCCACTGCTTTGGAAAAACCACGAAATAACTGGGAAAGAATGACGCCGGAGTTTCCTCGTGCTCCCATTAACAAACCTTTTGCGAGCGCTTGCGCCAATTCCCCCACGGTCCCGGCGGTTGCAGAAGCTTTTTCCATCTCTTTGACACCAGAACTGATGGTTAAGCTCATGTTGGTTCCCGTATCACCGTCCGGCACGGGGAAAACGTTTAAAGCATTCACTTTTTCCGCGTTTTTGTTGAGTGTCTTGGCACCCGCCCGCATCATCTGTAAAAACTGTGATGTATGGATTTGTTGCTTTGTCACAATGCTCCTCCTTACTCTTCATTCACCAGTCGAACACCTTGCACAAAGATGTTCACTTTATTAACTTTGACTCCAATAATTTCACTGAGCGTGTATTTCACTTTTGACTGCACATTACTCGCCACTTCCGAAATTTTGGTGCCGTAGCCGACAATGATGTACAGATCGATCACAATTTCGCCGTTTTCTTCTCGGACTTCAATTCCCTTGCTCAAGTTCTCTTTTCGCAATAATTCCGTAATCCCGTCTTTCAATTGACTGCGTGATGCCATGCCGACCAATCCGTAACAATCCATTGCCGCGATCCCGGCAACCGTGGCAATCACATCATTGGTCACTTCAATCTGTCCAAGTTGTGTGGCTATTTCAACGCTCATTTTGATTCCTCCCAAGTGAGGTACTTATTCCAGCTAGGTCAATTGTACAATATTAACATAACGAATAAAAGAGCAATAATATTCATCATACTGAACCTGTCAACTCCTTGCAAGCAGCGGGGAGGTATGCTAAAATGACCAGGTGTTTAGTCCATAAAGTTACCGGATGGTAACGTTTCATCGGTTGGAACGAGTGAGAAACAGGAGGTGTCAACATGGCTCGTCGTTGTTTTGTAACCGGAAAACAAGGGCATGCTGGAAATAAAGTAAGCCATTCGAACCGCAAAACGCGGAGAAAATGGGGCGCCAATGTCCAAAAAGTCCGCATTCTTGTCGACGGAAAACCAAAGCGCGTGTATGTAAGCACCCGCGCACTGAAATCCGGCAAGGTTACCCGTGTATAATGCCAGGAAAAAAGCACCGTGAAGAGGTGCTTTTTTTGTGGTTTCTTTTTTATTGCGGATCTTTTTTAAAAGCGGCCAGGATCGCTTTCACCACCCCGCCCAAAAACTTCGGCAATTTAAACGTGTAAAATTTCACCAGGATCACCCCTTATTTCAACAATTCACCAGGATCGACAAAAGGAAGAAGACCCTATTTTTCAACTTATTTATATTCTATAAATGAGAATGTGTACCTAGAACACCCGGAAAAATCCTGAAAGACGAGCCCGAATTTTTCTTCCCGAAACAAGAAAAACCTGCGGAACACCGCAGGTTTTGTTATTCCCGGCTTTCGATCACCAAACAAATTCCTTCTTCAACCGAAACAAAAGCCGGCACTTTCACCAACTCATTGCTGATTCCCCGGGTTCCTCCCCGGTACAACGTTTCCTTTTTGAGCGGATATTTCAATCCGTCCGTCTCGATCCCGGTCACTTTCCGCGAAACCGGAAGCAACGAAACATATTGAAACTCTTTGGAGTCAAACTTCATTTTTCCCGGTCCCGAAAGCAAGCGCAACCGGTTTGCAGGATGAAGCATGGTCGCATTTTTGCCCTCTTCCTTTAACCATTCCAACAAGCCGATGTTGGCCAGCATATGGTCCGCCCGGTCTCCGCCCAGCGCTCCCAGGATCAAAATTTCGTCCGGTTTTTGCCGCGTGGCACAGAGGAGGGCAAAATGCAAGTCGGTCACTTCTTTTTCGGCAGGAAGCGGGATGACCCGCACTCCCTTTTGTTTTAACGTTTCAATATAGTCAATGCCTGTGGTGTCAAAATCCCCCACGGCAATATCCGGAACCAATCCGTGCGCTTCCAGGCTCACCGCCCCGGCATCCGCCGTAATAATCAAATCCGTTTCCGGTCGAATGAGTTCCGCCTCAAAACGGGAGAAATCACCGCCGGCAATCACAACCACCCTGTTTTTTTCCAATCTTCTCACCATCTATCCCTGTCTTCTGATCAGTTGCGGCGCCGACCGGCAAATTCCCGCCATGATGAGGAAGGTCAGGATCACTTCCGGCAAAATGTAGGACAAGTTATACACCAGCGAATACAGATAGACGGATTGGCCGGCGGGAGTGAATGCTTTGAAAAAAATAACCCCGGACAGGAAATGGGCCGTCAGCCGCAATCCGCCGGACAAGAGAAGCCCCAAAGAAAGGAAGAGCAATGGCTTTTTCGTATCTTCACCAATCCGGATCCATCCGGCAACCCCCAAGGCCCCGAAAGCAAGCGGATAGTCCAGAACAGCCTGAGCCGGATGAATCACCGTGCCTCCCAATATCCACAGCAACAGCCCGGTGATTCCGCCGCAAAGGACCCCTGCTTTGGCCCCGCGACGCAAAGCCACTGCCGCAATCGGAACCATGGAAAAGGTCACCGAACCGCCGTTGGGCCATAAATGAAACGGAATCATCAGCTTATGAAGTACCACGGCGATTGCAGCCATCATTGCGATTTCTATCATTGTGACCAGTTTTTTGCCCGCCATTTTCTCCACCTTTTTGTTTATTTTTCAGCCGCCTGCCGGATGGCTTTGATCGCTTCCGCCCGCTTCTTCTGTCCGAAGATCGCCGAACCGGCCACCAACACATTGGCTCCGTACTCCACCGCCAAGCGGGCCGTTTCCGGCTGAATGCCGCCATCCACTTCGATATCCACATGCATCCGTCCCTGCTCGTCCAACATTTGCCGGACCTCCCGGATTTTCGGCAACACATTTTGAATAAACCGTTGTCCGCCGAACCCCGGATTTACCGTCATCAACAAAACGAGATCCACTTCCGGCAAAATCGGTTCCAGCATTTGCACGGGCGTTGCCGGATTAATCACCACGCCGGCCTTCACGCCCCGTTCTTTCACATAAGAAACCGTCCGGTGCAAATGCGGACAGGTCTCTTGATGAACGGAGATCAAATCGGCCCCGGCTTTGACAAAATCGTCAATATACCGGTCGGGCTCTTCAATCATTAAATGAACATCCAAGGGTAATCCGGTATGGGGACGGATTGCTTCGACAACCAGCGGCCCCATCGTGATATTCGGCACAAAATGCCCATCCATCACATCCACATGGATCCAGTCGGCTCCGCCTTTTTCCACTTCCTGAATCTCCTTTTTCAAATTGGCAAAGTCCGCGGACAATATCGAGGGAGCAATCTTAATCATCAGGTATATCTCCTTTCCAACGCCTCTTTAATCTCTGTCAAAAACTGTGTGTAGTGCTGATACCGCTTTTCGTCCATCTCTCCCTGACGGAGCGCCTCTTTGACCGCACAATCCGGTTCATTGATGTGCAGGCAACCACGAAACCGGCATTCCGGAGCGCGCCGGCGGATCTCCGGAAAACAATCCCCCAGCTCAACCGGTTCCATGCCTTTGAAATGGAGTTGGCTAAAACCGGGCGTATCCGCCACTTGTCCTCCTTCCGGCAAAATAAGCAGCTCCACTTGCCGGGTGGTATGGCGCCCACGCCCGATTTTGTCACTCACCTTCCCGGTTTCAAGCTTTTGCCCGGGCAGCAATTCATTTAACAGAGAACTCTTTCCGACACCGGATTGACCGGCGAAAACGGAGACTTTTCCTTTGAGATGTCGTTTCAGTTCATCGATTCCTTCTCCGGTTTTGATGCTCGTCTCAATAACGGGATAACCTGCCGGTTCATAGACCGACCGGATTTTTTCAATTTCCTGTTCATTTTTGACCAAGTCTTTTTTGGTCAAAACAATAACCATCTCCAAACCCTCGCGTTCCCCGTGAACCAGGAAACGGTCCAGCGGCATGGGCTGAAAACGGGGACGTTTGAGGGAACCCACCACAATCGCTTGATCCACGTTGGCAATCGGCGGACGGATTAATTCAGAAGAACGGGGTTGAACGGAGGTCACCACGCCTTCGTCCAACCCCGTTTGTTCGATTTCCACCAAATCGCCAACCAGCGGAGTCAGCTTTTTCTTTTCAAATTTAAAAACACCACGCGCCCGGCATTGAATCACTTTCCCTTCATCCGTGCGCACGTAGTAAAACCCGCTGATTGCTTTTACGATTTGACCAAAGGGCATCGGAGACCTCCTTTAGTTGATTAGTGTTTCGGGAAACAACCAGACCCTTTAACTTTCGGTGTATTGAGATATACCTCGACGGTTTCGCCTTCCTTAATGGTAGTACCTGGTGCAGGTTTTTGTTTAAAAACTGTGTTTTCCGGACCAGTACCATTTGAACACCAAAAGGCTTGAATTTTATATCCATTATCATGGGTCGGCAGATTGGATTCAAACTCGCCCCTGTAATCTTTTACCATGACCCCGTCAATTCCGACTTTGAGTTTAATTTTTGTATCCGATGAAAATTCTGTTCCCGGTTTCGGGGATTGTTCCACCACTTTTCCCGGATCTCCCTCGACATAGCTGATTTCCGGTTTTCCCAAACCGTGGCTCTCTGCAAACTTCACGGCATCTTCTTCCGTTGCAAAGGTTGGAATCACATTTTCCTGCGCTTGTTGCTGTTCAGAATCACTTCCATCCCCGGTAAACAGTCCCCAAACGGTGGTAAAGCCCCAGATGCTCAACATGACGATGACTGCAATGGTAAAGAGGCCAAACAACAGCTTTTGCCACCAGGGCAATTTGGCTTGCACATTTTCAAGCCAGACAACCGTTCGTTGCAGGACCGTTTTTTCTTTGTCACCGGAAACATTTTTCAGCCGCTCCAGATTGGTCAGCGTGCGCTCCCCGAGCCCTTGCGTTTGTCCCTTTTGCGGGGACGGTTCTTTTTTGCCGGAGCGAATCTCCGGACGCTGTACCGGCGACTCATATTGTTCGTCATTGTTCGACGATTCTTCATTCAACGGAATCGTCTGGAACATTTCCTGTCCTTGATTCCGTTGGTGATTCACCCAATTGGCTTCCATATGAGGCGTCAATTGGACCGCATACTGGATGCTTTTCATCATGTCCCGGGCCGATTCGAACCGGTCTTCCGGATTTTTGCTCAAGGCCTTCATGACGATTTCCGCAACATTATCCGGAATATTCGAGTTATATTTCCGGGGATCTTCAGGTGTTTCCTGTAAATGTTTCAATGCAATGCTGATGGCTGAATCCCCGTCAAACGGAATTCTTCCGGTTAACATCTCATACAATACAATTCCCAACGAATATAAATCCGATTTCTCGCCAATCACTCCGCCCCGGGCTTGTTCCGGTGAAAAGTAATGAACCGACCCCATCACTGATCCTTGTTGGGTAATCGTGGATGAGCTGGCGGCACGGGCAATTCCGAAGTCTGTCACTTTGGCGCGCCCGTTGGGACCGAGCAAAATATTGTGGGGCTTGATGTCCCGGTGCACAATCTGATTCTCGTGGGCATGGGCCAATCCGTCACAAATCTGAACGGCAATCGTCGCCGCTTCCTGAACGGGCAGGGGACCGCGCTCCTGAATGTACTGCTTCAAGGTCGGACCTTCCACCAATTCCATCACAATGTAATGCGTAAAGTGATCGCGCCCCACATCATAAACATTGACAATATTGGGGTGAGACAAACTTGCAGCAGCCTGGGCTTCCCGGCTGAATCGACGTATAAATTCCGAATCATTACTGAGGGATTCACTCAGGACCTTGATGGCGACATATCTGTTTAAAAGCACATCTTTTGCTTTATATACAACGGCCATCCCTCCGCCGCCGACGCGGCTGACGATTTCGTAACGTCCCCCCAGCTTCTTCCCTTCCATCTGCATGGTCACCTCGTTCCTCCTTGCACCCGATTAAGATGTCGCTGACCTTCCTGTATGCCTTAGTAAGATAAGGGAAATATTATCTGTTCCGCCGGCGTCCAACGCCATTTTTATCAGCTGATCCGCTTTCTCATCCAAGGACATGGTTTTGGAAGATAAAACAAGCCCGATTTCCCTCTCGCTAACCATTGTAGTCAGTCCGTCTGAGCAAAGGAGCAACGTGTCTCCCTGACTCCATGGTGTATTGATCAAATCCACTTCCACTTCTTCACTTGTTCCGACTGCCCGGACGATCATATTGCGTTGCGGATGATTTGCCGCTTCTTCTTCAGTGATTTGCCCATGTTTTTTCAAAAGATTGACATAGGAATGATCTTCGGTCAATTGATAGAGTCCGCCATTATGCAGCATATATGCCCGGCTGTCTCCCACATGGGCCAAGACAACTTCTTTGGTGTCTACAATGGATGCGATCACCGTTGTACCCATCCCTTTATATTGGTTATTCTCAGCTGCCATATTATATACGGTTTCATTCGCTTTCCCTACTGCATGAAGAAGTAAGTCACTTTTTTCATCCGTAGATATATCCAAGGGTTGGGCTGAGACCACCTGTTCAATGGTTTCCACGGTCTTGCTACTGGCTACGTCTCCAGCCTGATGCCCGCCCATTCCATCCGCAACAATGGCAATCACAGCCCCGGATTTGGTCACAATCAGACCTGTGCTGTCTTCGTTCAGATCACGCACACGTCCGATGTCTGTGCGCCGAGCTAGCTCCATTCCGGTTACCCCTTTCCCTTTCAGTTTCCCTTGGTTGAAATGCAATATAGAGGAAATGACGTTTCTCAACCTTCGCGTTTTCCTCGGGAATCGATTGCATGCCGCCCGAAAAATTCTCATTTTGACTGGTTGTGTTTGGCCCGCAATTGTCCGCATGCCGCATCAATGTCATGTCCTTGTTCTCTGCGGATGGTTGTATTGATATGATATGAGTCCAAAATCCGTTTAAACTCAAAAATTTGTTCCCGCGGCGTCCGGGTGTAATTGCGTTCCGGAACGTAGTTGACCGGAATCAAATTGACCAGACAATTTTTTCCTTGCAGCAGTTGCCCCAGTTCGTGGGCATGTTCATCCTGGTCGTTTTTCCCGCCGATCAAGGCATATTCAAAAGTGAGCCGGCGTCCGGTCTCATTGATGTAGTACCAACACGCTTCCAAAAGTTCAGCGAGCGGGTACTTCCGGCTGATGGGCATCAATTTCTTGCGCAATTCCTGATTGGGCGCATGCAGAGAAATGGCCAAACCCACTTGCCAATTTTCATCAGCAAACCGATAAATATTCGGCACCACTCCACTGGTGGAAACGGTAATATGTCTTTGCCCGATATTTAAACCATGCGAATCATTGATCGTGCGAACAAAACGCATGGTGGCATCGTAGTTTTCAAAAGGCTCACCGGAACCCATGACAACAACCGATTTCACTCTTTCATTCGTTTGGTCCAAATATTTTTGAGCCATCATCACTTGCGCGACAATTTCTCCACTGGAAAGGTTCCGTTTCAATCCGCCCAGTGTGGATGCACAAAATGTACATCCCAACCGGCATCCCACTTGGGTGGTCACACAAACGCTGATTCCGTAATTGTGCCGCATGACCACGGTCTCAATGGCATGTTGGTCATGCAAACCAAACAAGAATTTCACCGTACCGTCTTTGGAAACCTGGCGGGTGATGATTTGAAGCGGTGCCAGTTGAAAATGCTCCTCCAAGGTTTCCCTCAACGTTTTGGGAAGATTCGTCATCTCCCGGAATGAATCAACGCGTTTCACATAAAGCCAATCCATCACCTGTTTGGCCCGGAATGCCGGTTGATTCCTTTCTTTCATCCATTCCATCCACATTTCATAAGTCAAATCGTATGCAAAAGGTTTCATAAATGATCTCACCAATTCCTAACTAGCCATCCATCTTGAACAGGGAACGCCTGTTCAAAACTTTTCTTATTATATCATAGTCCCAATGAAAGAAAAGGGACAGCTCGTGAAGATTTTTGTGTCCTTTCTGACAGATATTGCGGCTTCTCCTCCCCCCTGTGTCACTTCGACTCCAAACCGGCTCTTCGCACATCCACGTCATAATGAATGCGGATCGGTATTTGGGAAAAGTCTTTTTCCCAGTTCAACCGGTGATACAGTTTCGGGTAATAAGCCTTTACAAATTTGCCAAGGGCAAAGATATCTGTATTGTACTCTTTTTGGGCCAGATCAATCAGCTTTTTCGCAGATTTATCATATTCATGTTGGACCATATTACTGAGCATCTGGTATTTTTGCGGTTGATCCAGCTTATACGAAGTACATTCTTTGACCGTGATTTCCCCTTCCATGCTCACGTTCACGTCGATCGCCGGTTCCTTGTCCGAAATGTGAATGTTGCTGGAGGATGATTTTGGAAAAAACACGATTTGCCCTTTCTGTTGTTGGGGGCAATCGATCATCACCGGCCATCCGGGTTTGTGTTCCCGGACATGCAGCAATGCATTGACCAAAGGCGGTTTCAAAACCCCGAGCAGGCGGTCATTTTTAAAAATGCCGATTCCGTTCCAAACATAGCGGTTGTCAGAGACGCGGAAAACATTCAAAATCGGGGCCCGTTTGGCCGGGTTGGACAATTCCTCAAAATACTCCCCCAAAACCATCGACGGAAAACGCCCATTTTTGATTCCGGTATCGATCGTTTCCCGCAAATAATCGATGGGAATTTCTTCGAGACGAACCTGAACGTCCAAGGCATCCTTCGCCTCGCCTTGAATGATCACCGGCCACAAATGGCGCCGGATTTGTTGATTTCGCCTCAATCCTTCCATCAAATCTCTGGTCCCGTTTTTCGCCAACTCCTCACCGATCAACAAAATTTGAGTGTGTCCCGTAAACAAAGGATAATTGGTTTCATTCTCGATTTGCATGAATGCTTCCTGGAGGGTGCGTCCTTCCTCCGAAAATAATTCGACAGCTCCGGCACCTCCGCCTCCTCCCCCACCTTCTTCACCGCCGCCGACGGTTTTGCGGGGGTTCGGGACTTGGATTGACACTTTATGCCCCAACGGGCTTTGGTCCACCGCCAATGCCACGACAACCGCCCGTTTTTCAATTTCGATCGCATCCCAACATCCACTGGTCAACATCAGGGACAACACCGAAAGTATGATGACCCATCTTTTTCTTTGGAGAAGATTAAATTTCATCGCGAACTTCTCCTTTCTTCTTGCGAATCACGGCAACCAGCAACAGAACCACGGGAATGATGACAGAAATGACGCCGTCATAAAGCCCGATCCGATCGGCATAAATCCCCACTTCCTGTGTATTCTCCGGGATCAATGCCAAGTACAAAAAAACCGGGACGGCGAGAAAAGCAATCAAGCGGCGGTACCTTTCGGAAAGGCGAAAATACTCGATGATGATTTGAACCAAAGCCGAAAACAAATTGACCACCGATGTATAACCCGCAACCAGCCAAATTGATAAAATGGCCGATTCGATCCGCTCAAACAAAATGTCTTCCATCTTGACCACTTTGGCCACTTCCAAAACAGGAAACATCAAATTTTTCACTTCGTCGATCCCAAAAACACTCAAGGAAATGGCACACAAGTACCAATACGAAATGGTGATGGCGAGGATGGAAATCATATTTGCTTTTTTCATTTTCTCCGGTTGTTGATAAAACCCGGAAAAAATCATCACCACTTGAAATCCGGCAAAAGCAAAAGCGCCTCCCATCAACGCTTTCGGCAAGACCATCGGATCCAGTTGAAAGAGCGGCAGAATGTTGGTGATTTCCCCGCTTTGAAACAAGGCATATATCATGGACAAGAAAGGGATCAACGTGATCGGGAACAAAAACTCGTTCAATTTGGCAATCACTCCGAGATCACTTCCCGCACCAAAAGCCGCCGCCAAAAGAAAAATAAGCATCACGGCTTCCACAGGGGTGCGCGGCAACATGGTCGTCACCACGGTTTCCCCAAAAATGCGCACGACTGATGCCGTCCCCATGACAAAAAAAAGCGCCACCATCAACAAAAAGGGAAAACTAATGACATATCCGACCCACTTTCTTTTTCTGGAACCCAAAATGTAAGGGGCAAACTGCACCAGTGTCATCCCGGGAAACCGCTGACAAAGCCAGGTCATCAAATACACCAGGATCGCCACGACCACCCCGGACAAAAGAATCACCCAAATCATATCGTTTCCGGCCGATTCCCCGACCGACCTCGGCAAACTCAGGACACCGGCTCCAAAAATGGTGGAATAAAGAAGCGTGAAAGCCTGATAGGAAGTGATGACTTGTTTGGATGCGGTTTTACGATCCATCTTTGGTTCCTCCCTTTTTCAAGCGGATTTTATTATGTGTCTGATAGATGGTCGGTCGTTTTTTCATCCACGGCCACGGGATGCGGATCAGGGAGTCTCTGAGATCCCGCAAATTCAAGGGGGCAAACGGAGCCATGTACGGCACGCCAAAAGACCGGAGCTGAACCAGATGCAAAAGCAAAAGCATCAATCCGATCATGATGCCAAACAACCCGAACATCGCTGCGACGATCATGAACGGAAAGCACAGCAGACGGACCGAAATGGCTGCATTGTAATTGGGATTGGCGTACGAGCTGATCGTCGTCAAACCGACAACAATCACAAAGGCGGGGGAAACCAGTCCGGCGGTCACCGCCGCGTTCCCAATGACCAGCGCCCCGACAATCCCGATGGTCGGCCCGATCGGTCCCGGAAGGCGAATGCTGGCTTCCCGCAAAATTTCCACACTGATCTCCATGATCAATGCCTCCACAATTGCCGAAAACGGCACGGTGGCCCGTCCCGCAGCCATCGCAAGCATCAAGTCGGAAGGGATCATTTCAGGATGAAACGAAATGAAAGCGATGTAAAGTGCCGGCAACAATAAGGCGATAAACAAACTGAGCAAACGGATAAACCTCAGGAACGTCGAAATCAAATAACGCTCGTAATAATCCTCCGGACTGTTGTAAAACTGGCTGAACACCGCCGGGGCAATCAACGCTTGGGGAGCCCCGTCCACCATCACGGCCACTTTCCCCTCCAACAAATGCGAGACCACCGTGTCCGGCCGTTCCGTGTTTTGTAACAGCGGAAACGGCGTCCACATTTGATCCTGGATCATCTCTTCAATATAACCGGCTTCCAGAATCCCGTCGATTTTGATCCGTTTGATCCGCTCTTCCACTTCTTGCACGATTTGTTTTTCGCTGATCTCTTCAATATACAAGACGGCAACCGTCGTCTTGGTCCTTTTTCCCACCGCGATATACTTCACACGCAGGGATGGATCCCGCAGACGATGGCGGATCATGGACAAACTGAAATTCAGGGTTTCACTCAATCCTTCACGGGGCCCTCGCACCACTTGTTCTGCCCGTGGTTCATCAACACCCCGGGTAGCCCAACCTTTCGAGCCGACAATCAACCCTTTTTCGGAACCATCCACCAATAAAACGGTGTCCCCTCCCAACACGCCTTCCAAGACTTTTCTCATCTGATCGACTTCTTCCGTCTCTCCGGCCTCCACTTCGTTGACAATCGTTTCCCACGGATCCGACAGCTCTTCTCCTGTTTTTTCCAGCTTGATCAGCGGCCGGATTAAAAAATTATGGGCCAACTCTTTATTGATCAACTCATCAAAATAAATCACGGCCGCTTTTTTCCGGGGTTGGTCAATCGTGAACTCACGTATCACCAGATCCGAGGAATCACCCAGAACATTTTTGATAAACTCCAGATTCTGATCCAAATCCGGATAGACGGGTGTTTCCTCTTTCACCGCTTTATTTAATTGTTGTTCATTATGTTCTTCCAATTTCTTTTTCTTTTTGCGTTCCCTGTTTAAAACACGATTGGGTCTTCTCATTAAACATCACCATCCATAACTTCCCACCAAGCCCGGGAAATCATGCATCGGGGGATGGAATAAAAAAATCAGCGGGATGTTGTTCCCGCTGATTTCCGGCACATGGGCGCATCGCCCTGAACCTTTCAATGTTTGATCATCCGTGAAATAAAAAAACCGTCACTCAGAAAATCGTGCGGCAGGATTTGAATCCAACCGTCCCCTGAACGAACCCGGCTTTTCACCGGATCCGGCAATTCTTCCTTCCAGGTGTTGTCACCGGAAAAATCCGGATGCCTTTTTAGAAAGGACTCCACCTGCTCCCGGTTTTCACGCGGTTCCCAAGTGCAGGTGCTGTACACAAGAACCCCGCCCGGTTTCAGCAGCGGGGCAGCCGCATCCAGCAACTCTTTTTGCAACTGTGCCAATGCCTCAATATTCTCCGCTTCTTTGCCCCATTTTAAATCCGGTTTGCGCCGGATCACCCCCAATCCGGAACAGGGGGCATCCAGCAAAACGGCATCAAACGAATGCGGTTGAAATGATCCGGGCAGGTTCCGCCCATCCAATTGGCGGACGGAAATGATATCTATTCCCAGTCGCGAAGCATTGGACCGGATCAGGGAAAGTTTGTGGTCATGGACATCACAGGCCACAATGTGTCCCTGATTCTTCATCAATTCCGCCAGATGCGTCGTTTTCCCCCCGGGAGCCGCGCAGACATCCAACACTTTCATGCCGGGGGCCGGTGCCAAAACACGCGCCACCAGCATCGAACTTTCATCTTGAATGGTGCAATACCCTTCCCGGAACCACGGGGTGAACGCCGGGTTTCCACCGCCTGAAATCGCCACGCCTTCCGGTGCGATCCCGGATGCCTCCGCCCGGCCGTTTCCGGTTGCATTCCACTCTTTGATGAAAACATCCCGATCCATCTTCAGCCGGTTCACCCGGACACTCACCCGGGGAGGATGATGATTGGAAAGCAATGCCGCTTTTGTCTCTTCCTCCCCGTATGCCTGTTCCATCCGTTCGATCATCCACCCGGGATGAGAATACGAAACCGCTTTTTCCGCCAGGGTTTGCGGATTTTTTTTCGGTGTCAGGCGGCGCCGGTTCCTTAAAAAAGAACGCAACACCCCGTTGACCAGTCCGCTGATGCCCCGGTGCCCCCTCTTTTTGCTGATTTGCACCGTTTCGTAAATCGCCGCCCGCTCCGGAATCTTATCCAGATAAAGCAATTGATAAATACCGAGCCTGAGCAGTTGGCGGACCCAGAGCTCCAAAGAGCCGACGCCTTTTTTCACCAACTGGTTCAATATCCAATCCAGTGTGTTTTTTCGTTGGATCGTTCCGTAAACCAGTTCGGTCACCAGGCGCTTGTCCTTTTCATTCAACGGGGACGCTTGCAGCACCTGATTCAAAAGCAAATTGCTGTATGCTTGTCTTTCTTCCCATTTCTCCAAAATGGAAAGAGCGGTTTCCCGGGCATTGCCCTCCCTTTGTTTAGTCACCGAACCGATCTCCTGCCTTCATCTGCCGGCCGTTGATAAATTGCTTGGCCGACATCGTTTTTTTTCCGGAAGGCTGTACTTCCGTCAATCGCAACATTCCGTTGCCGGTGGCCACCACAATGCCGTCGGCATCCAACCGGATCACCGTGCCGGGCTCGTCTTGCGTTTCTTCATTCACCACCGAAGCCTTCCAAATTTTAAACGGTTTTCCCTTCCACATGGTATAGGCAACCGGCCACGGGCACAAGCCGCGGATTTGACAATCCAGTTCCCGGGCGGAACGTTTCCAGTCGATTTTTTCATCTTCGCGGGTGATATTGGGGGCAAACGTCGCCTGCTCATCATCTTGCGGAACGGCCTGCACCGTGCCGTCGAGAATGGAAGGAAGAACTTCTTTTAATAATTCTGCGCCAAGATTTGCCAATTTATCATGCATGGTCCCCACATTATCCTCAGAAGTGATCGGAATCGCCCGTTGCAAGAGCATGTCTCCGGCATCCAACGCTTTGACCATGTACATGATCGTCACTCCGGTTTCCTTTTCCCCGTTGATGATGGCATGGTGGATCGGAGCGCCTCCCCGGTATTTGGGCAACAACGAGGCATGAACATTGATACATCCGTATTTGGGGGCTTCTAAAACAGGTTCCGGCAAAATTTGACCGTATGCCGCGGTCACAATCAAATCCGGCTGCAGTTCCAAAACCTGACGGATGCCTTCCCCCGATCTCAATTTTTGCGGCTGGAATACCGGCAGATCATGATTTAAGGCTTCCACCTTGACCGGGGGCGGCGTCAATACTTTTTTTCTTCCTTTGGGGCGATCCGGCTGGGTCACCACCCCGATCACTTCCACCTGCTCTTTCTCTTCCAGCAACACACGCAAAGAGGGCACGGCAAAATCCGGCGTGCCCATAAATAACACTCTGGCTTTGCTCAATCCAATTCCTCCTCCGGACGGAATACGCGGTCAGCAATATCGATAAACAATACACCGTTTAAATGATCCACTTCATGTTGCAAGGCCCGGGCCAAATAGCCTTCCGCTTCGAGTTCGAGCGGATTTCCGTCCCGGTCCTGCCCGGTGACTTTCACCCATTGTGCCCGCCGCACTTCCCCCAACAGGTTTGGAATGCTCAAGCACCCTTCCGGCGAGGCGAGTTGTTCCCCTTTCTTTTCGACGATTTCGGGATTGACGATTTCAATCAACCCTTCCCCGACATCAACCACAATCACTCTTTTTAATATCCCGACTTGCGGGGCCGCCAATCCGACACCTTTTGCATCATACATGGTTTCTGCCATGTCATCGAGCAGTTTGTGAAGCCGTGCGTTGAATTTCTGAACCGGACGGGCTTTTTTCTTCAAGACCGGATCCGGGTATTGAACAATGTTGCGAATCGCCATCATCAAGCTCCTTTCCTGTCTTTTCTTTATAAAGCAGTGACCGGAATCAATGATTCCATTCCATCCCGGTCCAAACTGATTTTCAGTTGGGGATCCTCCATCGAATAAAGCATTTCCCGTACCCGGTGTTTCAACCACCGGATGGATGGGCTGCCGGGCGGATATTTAATCAACATTTGCATGCGGTAACGGTCTTTGATCCGCGGAATGGGAGCCGGTACCGGTCCCAAAAGCTCACAGTCGGACGGAAAATCCTTTTTGAGGTGAAAAGCCAGCTCTTGCCCCGCACGCATCACTTTCACCCGGTCCGGATGACTGATCAAAAAAGAAAACAATCCGCAATAAGGAGGATAAAAATGTTTTTTGCGGACTTCCGCTTCCTGCCGGTAAAAACGTTCCGTCTCCCGGTTGACCGCCATCCGGATGCTGTAGTGATCGGCACTGTAGGTTTGGATCACCACTTTTCCCGGCTTCTCATGCCTTCCGGCCCGGCCGCTGACCTGGGTCAATAATTGAAAGGTGCGTTCCGCCGAGCGGAAATCGGGCAAATGAAGCATCGAATCTGCCGCAATGACTCCCACCAAGGTCACATCCGGAAAATCCAGCCCTTTGGCAATCATCTGGGTTCCAAGCAAAACATCCGCCTGCTTTCTCCCGAATTGACTCAAGAGCTGTTCGTGCGCCCCTTTGCGACTGGTGGTGTCCACATCCATCCGGATCACGCGGATGCCGGGAAAATGGCGGACCAATTCCTGCTCCACTTTTTGCGTTCCGACACCGAAATGACGGATATATTTGCTGCCGCATGACGGACAGACTTCCGGCACACGCTCCGCATATCCGCAATAATGGCAACGCACCGTCCGGTTGGTCTGGTGATAAGTCAACGAAATGTCACAATGGGGACACATCACCGATTCACCGCATTCCCGGCACATGAGAAAGGTGGAAAAGCCGCGCCGGTTTAAAAACAACACCGCCTGCTCATTTTGCTCCAGGCACCGGGTCAGTTCCTGACGCAAACATGCACTGAACATCGACCGGTTGCCGTCGGCCAGCTCCTTTCGCATATCCACCACTTTCATCTCCGGAAACGGGCGTCCGTGAACCCGTTCTTTTAACTCCACCCGGTGAAAACGCCCTTCACAAGCTTGTTTGTAACTCTCCAACGACGGCGTGGCCGAACCCAACACCAAAGTCGCCCCATGTTTTTGAATCCGCCACTCTGCAACATGCCGCGCGTGATATTTGGGATTTTCCTCTTGTTTATAGGAAGACTCATGTTCTTCATCAATAATGATCAATCCCAGCTGTTGAAACGGTGCGAAAATGGCGGACCGGGCACCGATGGCCACTTTCACTTCCCCGCGGCGGATTTTTCGCCATTCATCATACCGTTCGCCGCCGGACAGACGGCTGTGCAAAACCGCCACCTGATCTCCGAAGCGGCCTTTGAACCGTTCCACCATCTGCGGGGTGAGGGAAATCTCCGGAACCAGCACAATCGCTTCCCGCCCCCGCCGCAAAACTTCCGCAATCACCTGAAGATAAACTTCGGTTTTTCCACTTCCGGTCACCCCTTGCAACAAGATGGTACGGGGCTTTTGGTCATGGATGGATTCCATCATGGTATTATAAGCCTTCTGCTGCTCACCGGTTAAAGGAAGCGGCTGGGTTTTTTGAAATTGTTGATGCTGGTAAGGATCCCGGAATTCTTCCCGCTCCTCTTCCACTAATATTCCTTTTTGGACAAGGCTTTGCACCGTCGAACGGGATACTTGAAGCTCACTGAGCAACCGGGGAAGCGGAATCCCGCTTTCTTGATTCAGAAAATACCGGAGCACTTCCCGCTGGCGTGTTGCCCTTTTGCTCAATCCCTCCAAAGCTTGGTGCAGCACTCCCCTGCTTTTGGGAAACACCCAGGTCACCTTGTTCCGGGTCACCCGGTCCCCCACTCTTTCTTCCAGAATGATCCGCCCGCCGGCGGCAAGTTTCCGCAGACGGGAGGCACTCATGCCAAGTGATAACGCCTCATCCCAAGTGCACTCGCCTTTCTCTTTCAACCGGGTCAAAAAGGGTTCGCAATCAATCAGAGACAGATCGCCGGCCGGCTCGTCCGCAGGATCCGCATAGCGAACCACTTTTTGGTACTTCCCCTTCAAAACCGCCGGCACCATGGATTGCAAAGCGGTAATCGTGTGACACATATATTCTTCCGCCATCATGGCGGCCAGTTCAACCAGTTCGGGCGTAAGAGGCGGAATGAAATCCATCACCTCAATAATTGGTTTCACCCGCTTGGCTTCCGCCTTCTCTTTGATTTTCACAACATATCCGATCAGTTTGCGGTTCCCGAAAGGAACATGGACCCGGCTGCCCACACGGATGTCCGGTTCCAGCTCTTCCGGAATCAAATAATCAAACGGGCGGTCCAAGGCCTGAGCCGGCACATCCACGATCACTTCAGCAATCATTTGCAAACCAGTCCCCAACCAAGGTCATCAACTTCCGTGCCACCTCCAATTTACTCATCCGGGGCAGGGAAAAAACTTTTCCGTGCCGGTCATACACCGTGACAATATTGGTGTCGCTGCCAAATCCGGCTCCGGGCATGGTTACATTATTGGCCACAATGTAATCCATCCCTTTTCGTTTTAATTTGTCACTTGCATAAGCTTCCAGATTTTCGGTTTCGGCGGCAAATCCCACAAACAGTTGATGCGGTTTTTTGTGCGCTCCGACCCATTTGGCGATGTCTTCCGTTTTGACCAGGTTTAACGTCATCTCATCTTTGGTTTTTTTCATTTTTTGTTCCATGAATTCTTTGGGGCGGTAATCCGAAACGGCGGCCGCCTTGAAAATCACATCCACCTCCGGCAAGTGCTTCCGGACAGCTTCTTTCATTTCGCTCGTTCGCCGGACATCCACCCGTTGGACCCCGGGAGGCGTTTTCAAGGAGACAGGGCCGGTGACCAAAATCACTTCCGCTCCTGCCTCACGGGCCGCTTCCGCCAAGGCGAATCCCATTTTTCCCGAAGAATGGTTGGAGATATAGCGGACCGGATCAATCGGTTCCAATGTGGGGCCGGCCGTAATCAAAACCTTTTTTCCCGCCAAAAGTCGGCGGTTGGAGAAAAAGTGCTCCACCCACTCCACAATTTGTTCCGGTTCCGCCATGCGCCCTTTACCGACGTAACCGCATGCCAGTTGTCCTTCACCCGGTTCAATGAACGAAAAGCCCCTTTTTCTCAGGATCGCGATATTTTCTTGCACTGCTTGGTTTTCATACATATTGACGTTCATCGCCGGTGCCAAAACAACGGGCGCCCGGGTCGCAAGTAATGTGGTGGACAACATGTCATCGGCCAACCCGTGAGCCAGCTTGGCAATGATATTGGCCGTGGCCGGGGCAATCACAAACAAATCGGCATGATCCGCCAGATCAATATGATTCACCACTTCCGGCCGGTGCTCGTCAAACATGTCCACCGTTACATGGTTCCGCGATAACACCTGCAGGGTGAGAGGAGTGATAAACTTTGTCGCTGACCCGGTCATGATGACACGGACATCCGCTCCGCGCTGGGTCAACTGACTTGCCACTGTCGCCGCTTTGTAAGCTGCAATGCCTCCGGTGATGCCCAATCCAATTCGTTTTCCCTTCACGATGATGTTTCCTCCCCTCTTCGATCCGTTCGCAATCGGGGCCAAACGCCGGGCACCGCGTGACACGGTGCACCGGATCCAAACGCACTGTTTTGCCCTCTGTCACCACCACAGGCTCCCGTCCACAACCGCTGTAAATGAATCCGAACTGAAGGATGAGTGCCACATAGAAAAATAACAACCTGTACAGGTTGTTATTTTTCATTCGCGTGATGTCGGGACGAGAATATCCGCTGCAATCTCTTCCAAAGCCATTCCCACATATTTTTGGGATTTGGGCTCCAATTGCGTGCTTTCACCTTCCAACAGGCTCCGGGCCCGTTTGGCCGCCAACACCACCAAAGAATATTTGCTGTCCGCTTTTTGCATCAATAAATCGATTGATGGATATAACATGATCAAACCCTCCATCCACTACGCATCTTCACTGATTTTCAACCGGTCCGTCCGGCAATGTTCCGCCATCACAATGGCGCGGATTCGTTCGCAAGCTTTGTCCACTTCATCGTTGATGACGACATAATCGTATTGATCGATTTGTTTCAATTCATCGCTTGCCGCTTCAAGCCGGAGGTTCAACACCGATTCGCTTTCGGTTCCCCGGTGGATGATCCGTTGGCGCAACTCTTCAAACGAAGGGGGAACCAAAAAGATAAAAATGCCTTGCGGATATTTTTCCTTCACCTGCATGGCGCCTTGCACTTCAATTTCCAAAACGACATCCTGACCTTTTGCCAGCATCTCCTCCACGAAACGCCGGGGCGTGCCATAATAGTTTCCCACATATTGCGCCCATTCAATCAGCTCATCTTCTTCGATCATTTTTTCAAACTCTTGGACGGACTTGAAAAAATAGTTGACTCCATCCACTTCGCCTTCACGGGGGGAACGGGTGGTTGCGGAAATCGAATACGTCAGTTCGGGCATCATTTCGCGCAATGCTTTGCAAACCGTTCCTTTCCCGACACCGGAAGGTCCGGAAATCACAACCAAAAGCCCTTCATTGACATAATTTGCTTTCATCTCAAAGCCCTTCCTACTCCACAATTTCTTCATGTTGCTCTTTGTTTGCCAAACGGTGAGCCACCGTTTCCGGCTGAACCGCGGATAAAATGACATGGTCGCTGTCCGTGATGATGACCGCCCGGGTCCGGCGTCCGTATGTTGCATCAATCAGGACTCCGCGTTCCCTCGCTTCCTGAATGATCCGTTTGATCGGTGCCGAATCCGGACTGACAATCGAGACAATACGGTTGGCAGATACAATATTTCCAAATCCAATGTTGATTAATTTAATACCCAAATCAAAGTGCCTCCTCACCCATGGTCAATATTCGTTGAGAAAGAGCCTGAATTTCTGAAACCATTGATTACCTACTACGCTATTTTAGACCGTTTCCCCTTAATAATCAATGTATTACTCAATATTTTGCACCTGTTCTTTCATTTTTTCCAGTTCACTTTTGCATTCAACGACATACTTGCTGATCGCCTTTAAGTTGGCTTTGGAGCCGACGGTGTTGACTTCCCGGTTCATTTCCTGGATCAAAAAATCCAGTTTCCTCCCGATCGGCTCTTCGATTTCCAGCGTGTGCCGGAATTGGTCAAGATGGCTTTTCAAGCGGGTCAACTCTTCGGTGATATCCGCTTTTTCCGCCCAAATTGCCGCTTCTGTCAAGATCCGGTCGGGATCGATGTCGGAATGTCCCAGCCATTCCTCAAGCCGCTTCCGCAATTTGGTTCCGACATGCCGGCTCACCTCCGGAGCGAGTTTTTCCATTTCCCCCACATATTCATCCAGGCGGTCCACTCTCTTCATCAGATCCCGGCTCAAATGGATGCCTTCTTGTCTCCGCATTTTTTTCAAAGACGTCAAAGCCATCTCCACCGAAGCCAATACGGACTCTTCATACTCCTCCACCGACGGCTTCACTTCCTCAATCAGCCACAGCTCCGGCTTGTTGATCAAATCCGCCATGGTCAATCCGGGAGCGATCCCCCATTTTTCTTTTAAAGTTTTGCCGGCAGAAATAAAACTCTCCAACAGGTTCCAATCCACTTCCGCTTTTCGTTCGGGGGGCTTCATCCCTTCGATGGTGACAAAAATATCCGCTCTGCCTCTGCGGATCGCTTGCTGGACTTTTTTCCGGATCAGATCTTCCAGCACCATCCACCCGTTTGGCATGCGGATCACCATATCGAGGAAACGATGGTTCATCGTGCGAATCTCGGTGACAATCCGGACTCCGTCCCTTTCGATTTCGCCGCGTCCATATCCCGTCATACTGACTGCATTCGTTATCGTACCCATCTATCCAGCCCTCTCCATCTCATTGTTCATCTTAATGATAATGAACTTGCCACGGTGAAATCAAACGGAGGATGGGCGCAGAATTTCATTTTATTTTACGATTCTTGCCCAATCAATTGTATGCTTCCGGACGGATTCCTGATAGAATAAATCCATATAAATTTTAAAATTAAAGGAAGAAGGAAAATGGCAAATAAACTCGTCAAAGGAACCGTCATATTAAGCATTGCAACGTTGTTCACCAAAATTATCGGTGCTTTGTTCTGGGCCCCGTTTCAAAACATTGCCGGGGACGAAACCGTTGGTCTTTATCGCATATCCTTCCCATTTTACACGATCTTGCTCATGATCGCCTCCGCCGGAATCCCGATCACCGTTTCCAAATTTGTCGCGGAACGGCTGGCCAAAGGGGATCATCCGGGTGCCCGGCGGGTTCTTAAAGCGGCTTCCATCATTTTGAGCCTGACCGGATTGGTCGCCTTTTGCATTTTATTCTTCGGAGCCCGATTCATATCCCATGTGCTGCTTGACAACC
Source organism: Thermoactinomyces sp. CICC 23799 (assembly GCF_016055145.1). NCBI lineage: Bacteria > Bacillati > Bacillota > Bacilli > Caryophanales > Thermoactinomycetaceae > Thermoactinomyces > Thermoactinomyces sp. CICC 23799. Next base: position 149,543 of record NZ_JAECVV010000004.1, on the reverse strand, counting down.
CGCCGACCGAATCTTCCTTGAAAGTTTTGGCCCTGGCCATTTTGATTGTTCCGGTGATGGCGGTTTACCGCGGATATTTCCAAGGACACCAACAAATGATGCCGACCGGCATTTCACAGGTTGTGGAACAAATCATTCGCGTGGGTGTGGTAATCGGCCTTACATACTGGATGGTGGAAGCGCAATTTTCGCAGGAACTGGTCGCCGCCGGAGCCACTTCCGGAGCTTTTGCCGGGGCGCTGGGCGGACTGGCCGTCGTGCTCTGGTATAACTTCCGGGATGTAAAAAAACTCAAAAAGGAACCCGTCACCACGGTGTCAGACACCCAACCGAAAGAGCCCTTGGGCCGGTTGGCCAAACAAATCGTGCTTTATGCTTTGCCGATCTCACTCGGCTCGCTGGTCCTGCCGTTGATCGGTTTGATTGATTCCTTCACGGTCCCGAGGTTACTGATGAATATGGGATATTCGGAAAGCATGTCCAACACCCTGTTCGGGATTTACGGACGCGGGGAACCTTTTGTCAATGTGATTTCGACCTTTTCCTCTTCATTGACGTTGGCGCTCATTCCCACCATCTCCGCTCATATTGCCAAACAGGAGATGAAAGCGGTTGAGCACAAAGTCAAACAAGCCTGGTTGATGACCTTGATTGTCAGCTTGCCGTCCGTCATCAGCCTCGTCATTTTGGCCCGGCCGTTAAATATCATGATGTATCAAAACGACAGTGGAACCTTGACCTTGTCCGTTCTGGCTTTCTCCTCCATTTTCAGCACCCTGGCGGTCACCAGTTCCGGCATCCTTCAGGGAATGGGATACAACAAATTGCCGGTTCGCCATCTGATGATCGGAGCGGTTTGCAAAATGGCCGGAAATTTCGTCTTCGTGCCGTGGTTTGGCATTACCGGCTCCGCCGTCTCCATGGTTTTGGCCTATATCGTCGTCTGCTTTTTAAACACTTGGATGGTGGTCAAAAAAACCGGCATTCAAGTCGATGTCACGCGTCAGTTTGTCAAACCGGCCCTGTGCAGCGGATTGATGGGGATCTTTTTAATCGGCTTGTATACCTTGACAACCGAATGGATTGATCCATTGCACATTTCGCGCATATCCAACGCCTTGCTGAGCGTTGTTTTGGGGATTTTGGGCATTCTCATCTACGGCATTTTCTTATTGATGACGCGAACCATCGGCGAAAATGAAATCCGCCTTCTCCCCAAAGGCCATCTGATTTTGTCCTTCCTGAAAAAAACCGGGCTGTTGAGACCGGAAAAACCGGGGATCACTGCATAAAAAATACAAAAAGGCATCTTCGCAAACCGAAGATGCCTTTTTTATTTTGGTTTATTGTTGATTTAGCAAAGAATGCTTCCGGGAATAGGTGAAGTAAATGATAAGTCCGATGACAAACCAGACGGCAAAGGCAATCCAGGTAAAGACCGCCAGATTGGAAATCAAGAACAAACAGGCAAAAATGGCAATGGCCGGAATCACCGGAACTCCCGGGCAACGGAACGGGCGCGGCAAATCGGGCTGGGTATAGCGCAGGATAATCACGCCGAGCGAAACGACCGTAAATGCAAAGAGCGTTCCGATGTTCACCAGTTCCGCCAATTTATCCAGAGGCAGAAGCGCTCCGACAAAAGCCGCAATGGTTCCGATAATCCAAGTGCTGGTGTACGGTGTTTTATATTTGGGATGAACCCAGGAAAACGCTTTTGGCAACAAACCGTCCCGGGACATGGAGAAGAAAATCCGGGTTTGCCCGTAAAGCATCACCAAAATCACGGTGGTCATCCCCATGATGGCCCCCAGATCGATCACACCGGCAAACCAATCTTGCTCCGCTTTCTGCAAGGCCAGCGAAATCGGATGGGAAAGGTCTTTGGCAAACTCCTGATACGGAACGATCCCCGTCATCACCAGCGTGACAATCACATACAGCAAGGCGCAAATCCCAAGCGAGGTCAACAAACCGATCGGCAAATCCCGTTTGGGATTCCGTGTTTCTTCTGCAGCTGCAGCCACCGCATCAAACCCGATAAAAGCAAAGAAGACCAGAGCGGCTGCGGAAAAAATCCCATCAAATCCAAACGGGGCAAACGGCTCCCAGTTGGACGGCTTCACATAAAATGCCCCCACGATGATAAAGAGCAAAACCACGGCCACTTTAATGATCACCATGATATTATTGGCCCTTTTAGACTCCGTGATTCCGCGCGAGAGCAAAAACGTAATGATCATGACAATCAAAAATGCCGGCAAATTAAAATAGGTCGTGACTCCTTCCACCGCTCCGGGTGCCGCGGTCAGTGCATCCGGAAAATGAATGCCAAAACCACCCAGCAAGGATTGAAAATAACCAGACCAACCCACCGAAACCGAACTGACTGCAAACAAATATTCCAAGACCAAATCCCAACCGATAATCCATGCGATAATTTCTCCCAAGGTTGCATAGCTGTACGTATAAGCAGATCCTGAAACCGGAGCCATCGATGCGAATTCAGCATAAGCCAGTGCCGAAAACGCACAGGCGATGGCGGCAATGACAAAAGAAACGGCAAGGGCCGGACCCGCTTTGAGTGCACCGGCCCCCGTCAGCACGAAGATGCCTGTGCCGATGACCGCCCCGATCCCAAGCATGGTTAAATCAAAGGCCCCTAAATCCCGCTTTAATTTTCCTCCTTTTTGTGACTCTGCAAGTGCATTGGAAATATCTTTTTTTCGGAATAAATTCACCTGTCTCTCCTCCTGTATATAGGGCATCCATTTCGATCAAATCAATCAGTCGTCACAGCTTTTCTCATTTTGTCCCGAAATCCGTCAACCATCACAAAAACGTCATTGTTTTTTTATTTGAATATTTCAAAATACACTGGTGAAATAAAAATAAGCCACCCCTTTCGTTGCTCGACTTTATCCATTTTTCCAACAATTCATCCTTTTTGGAACAAAAACCTTAATATGATTTCAAATAAAACTATTTATATATTAATTAATTTACTTGTTATTTTCAACTAATAAAAAATATTTTTGGTATAACTTGGAGGAATTGGCTTCCCAAACGGGATTCGTTTTGTAAGCGGATTCAGCGGGGTTTGGCCGGATGAACGGCATCCGGCCAAGTTCCACCGGTAATTATATCCAGCTGTCCAGCGTATTCTGGTCCAATTTTTTGATGACGGCCGTCAACAACCGGGCAGCCTGCTCAAAATCATGCCTGGACATCAATGAATTATGACTGTGCACGTACCGGGTGGGAAACCCGATCACCACCGTCGGGCATCCAATTCCGTGCAAATGGAATTTTGCCCCGTCGGTCCCGCCGCCCATCAAGGCATCCACCTGCAATGGAATCTCCAGCTCTTCAGCGGTATCCATCACCAGATTTCGCAAACCGGTATGCGGGATCATGGTATAATCCAAGATAAACATCAACGGGCCTTCCCCCATCGCCGCTTCCCCGGGATGTCCTTCAAAGCCCGGTATGTCGTAGGCCATCCCGACATCCAACGCAAAGGCAATGTCGGGTTTCACCAATTCCGCGAGCGTTCCCGCTCCCCGCACGCCGACCTCTTCCTGCACGGTGGCTCCGCCGTAGACAACATTGGGATGCTCCTCATCTTTCAATTGCCGCAACACCTCAAGGACCAAAGCACAACCCGCTCGATTATCCAGCGCTTTTCCTCCCCAAATCTTTCCGTCTTGCATGGTGAAAAAATCGGATACCGGAACCACGCTGTCTCCCGGACGAATCCCCATTTCTTCCACTTCCGCCCGGCTTTTCGCACCGATATCAATGAACATATCCTTGATGTCCATGACTTTTTTCCGTTCTTCCACTTTTAAGGCGTGAGGCGGTTTGGAGCCGATCACTCCCAAGTATTCGCCTTTGCGGGATTGGACCACCACCCGGTGGGATAACATATTGTGCGCCCACCAACCGCCCAATGGTTGAAACTTTAAAAAGCCTTTCTCGGTAATGTATGTAACCATGAAACCGATTTCATCAAGATGCCCGGCAAGCAAGATTTTGGGCCCGTCGGGATCTCCCGTTTTTTTTCCGGCCAATCCCCCGAGACGATCAGTCAGGATCTCCTCCGACAACGGTTCCAAATGTTTTTGGAACACTTGCCTGACTCCTCGTTCATTTCCTGGAACCCCTTTGGCATTGACCAGTTCCTCCATCAAATTTTGCAAAGCATCCATAATTCTGTCCCCCTGCCTTTACAGCTTCTGTAATGAATCGATAAAAATGACTTATTTTTTCATTATCACATAAAATTTATAATATATGCAATAACGAAGCGATTCGCTCCGGACGCCTGCAAACGGATTTGTCCATCAACTTCCGGATGGTTCTCCATCCCGCTCGTGTTTTCAGGCTTTAAAAACTGCAAATAAAAAAAATCCGGCTCATCGGAAGGATGAAACCGGATGGATCCAACCAAAAGGCAAAGTTTCAGAAATTCAACCGTTTGAGTAATGCTTCTTTTTCTTTTTCGAACCCTGGTTTTCCGAGCAAGGCAAACATGTTCTTTTTGTAAGCTTCCACCCCGGGTTGGTCAAACGGATTGACTCCTGACAAATATCCGCTGATTCCACAAGCTTTTTCAAAGAAATACACCAGTTGCCCGAAGGCATACGGACTGTGCTCGCTCACGGAGACCACCAGGTTGGGCACTTGGCCGTCCGAATGGGCCAGCATGGTTCCTTCAAAAGCTTTGCGATTGACAAAATCCAGTTCTTTTCCCGCCAGGTAGTTGAGCCCGTCCAAGTCACCGGCATCTTCCGGAAGGGTGACGGATTTGCGGGATTTTTCCACAAACACCACAGTTTCGAAAATGTTGCGCAAACCTTCCTGAATGTATTGTCCCATGGAATGAAGATCAGTGGTGAAATTGACCGATGCCGGGAAAATCCCTTTTTGGTCTTTTCCTTCACTCTCCCCGTAGAGCTGTTTCCACCACTCACTGAAATATTGCAAGGACGGATCATAGTTGACAAGAATCTCCGTGGTTTTTCCTTTGCGGTACAACGCATTTCGCACCAAAGCATATTGGTAGCTCTCGTTTTCCGCCAACTCCGGATTCCCGTACCGCTTCATCCCGGCCCGGGCTCCCGCCATCATTTCATCAATATCGATTCCGGCCGTGGCAATCGGCAAAAGGCCGACAGCGGTCAACACCGAGTAACGTCCGCCCACATCGTCGGGAATGACAAACGTTTCATATCCTTCTTCATCGGCCAGTTTTTTCAAAGCGCCTTTTTTCCGGTCGGTGGTGGCATAAATCCGGCGACGGGCTTCTTCTTTTCCGTAGCGTTTTTCCATGTATTCGCGGAAAATCCGGAAAGCAATGGCCGGTTCCGTCGTGGTTCCGGATTTGGAAATCACATTGACACTGACTTCTTTTCCTTCCAGCAACTCCAACAGATCCGCCACATATGTGGAAGCAATGTGATGGCCCACAAAATAGATTTCCGGTACTTTTCGCTCGGATTTCGCCAATTGGTTATGAAACGTGTGGGTCAGCATTTCAATCGCCGCGCGCGCTCCCAAGTAGGAACCGCCGATCCCGATCACCACCAGGGCGTCCGAGTCCGATTGAATTTTTTGAGCCGCCTTTTTAATCCGCTCACACTCATCGCGGTCATATTTTTCCGGCAGTTCCAGCCAACCGAGAAAATCAGATCCGGCCCCGGTCCCCGTATGTAACAATTCGTGCGCCATTTTGACCGCCGGAGCCATCTGATGGATTTCCCGCTCGCTGAAAAAAGCGTTGGCTTTGGTGTAATCAAACGTAATCACGTTTTTCATGTTTTTTCACCCTCATTCTCCGATTCCTGGTATTACGGTTTTTCCATGAACAAACCAATCTTCATTTTAATGGAACCGATCAGTCATTTCAAAAAACAATCCATGAGCATGTTCGAACGAAAGCGTTCCCATTTCTACCTTTCCCCGATTTGTTCCGGTTCATTTGAAGCAAATGATGATTCCGTGTATAATCCTGAAAAAAGTCAAAGGGGATTTATATGCACAGACGAAATCATCGGATTTTGACACTGATCTGTCTGTCTTTTTTTCTGTTATTCACCACCGGATGTGTCCAAGCCGACATTCATGTGGACATCCATCGCGACGGATCCGGAACCTACCAAGTGAAAGTTCTCACCAATGATTTGATCTTGCCCAATCTGGGCAACGTAAAAGCCCGGCTGAAGCAACAAGGATTTCAGCTGCGGGAGATTTCAGAAGGATCCCAGAAAGGCTTTGTGGCCGAAAAAAAGGTCCGAAGCGTGATCAAGGAACCGCCCGGAAAAACCTTTGAATCGCTTAAACCGACCGGTTCTGCACCGGCAACGGGGCCAAAAAAGGACGGCGGTTTAAACGTGGAACATCAATTTTTCACCTCCAGGATCATTTATCAAGATGTGATCAACTTATCGGAGGAAATGCCCCGGCAAGACCTGGCCGAATGGATTCTGAAACAAATGAATTTCCGGTTCCATCTCACCACCCCGCTTCAAGCGGAAGAACATAACGCAACCTCCGTGGAACAAGGTGGAAAAACATTGACATGGAAGATTGATCCAACCAAGCCCAATCCGGTTTATGTCGTTTATGTGATTCCCAACCCTTACACTTGGAGTGTTATTTTGCTCCTTGCCGTCATCGGTTTGGCTGCCGGAATCATTTGGGGGATCCGCGTGCGCCGGCGCAAAAAAAGAACGGGAGATTCCACCGAACCTCCCGTTTCCTTCCGCTGGGACTCCCGCAAGTAATCAGCCACGGGTATGGCGATGGTCCAGCCATACCCCTTCATAAACAAATTCAGCGGGCCCCGTCATATAAACATGTTGATCTTGTTCATCCCATTCGATGAGCAATTCGCCCCCCAGAAGCTTCACCCGGGCTTTCCGATCAAGGCGGCCGGCAAGCACCCCGGCCACGACCGTCGCACAAGCGCCGGAACCGCAAGCCATGGTTTGTCCGACGCCCCGCTCCCAAACCCGCATCCATGCCTCTTGCGGCGAATGGAATGTGACAAATTCGATGTTTGCTTTTTGCGGGAACAGATCATGTTTTTCCAGAACGGGTCCCCACTTTTCGACCGGAAACTTGTCTAAATCCCCCACTTCAATCACCGCATGAGGATTTCCCATGGACACGGCCGTAAACCGAAACGAACCCCCGTTCGCTTCGATCGTTTGGTTCACCGCTTGTTCCCCGCTCAACCGGACGGGAATCTCCGCTGGTGTCAAAACGGGTTTGCCCATATCCACCCTCACGTTTTTCCCGTCCGTCCAAACCGGTTGCACCCCCACTTTGGTTTCGATCGTAAACGTATTTTTCCGGCTTGAAATCTTTTCATAATAGTACTTGGCCACACAGCGCATGGCATTGCCGCATTGTTCCGCCATTGATCCGTCCGAATTAAAGATCCGCATGGAAAAATCCGCCTGTTCGGACGGGTACATCACCACCAGGCCGTCCGCACCGGCTCCCTTGTGGCGGTCACACATCTTCCGTGCCAACGCCGAACATTCCTCAAAAGACGGCTTTTGCGTCTGGTGGATGAGAATAAAGTCGTTTCCAAGTCCGTGCATTTTTGTGAACTTCATGATGTCGTTTTTTTCTCCTTCCCCTCATCGCTGTACGACGGTTTTCACCGGTCTGCGGAAAAAAAACGTGCGCAGGACATCGAACAATCCGGCCAGAATGACGGGCATCGTGGAAGTCACCGTCACAAGGATCCATTCCCTGAGACCGAGCGGAACCGTGTGGAAGACCGGCCCGAGCGGCGGATAATAAATCACACCCAGCAAGAGAACAACCGACGACAACACCGCCAACACCAACATGGGATTATCCAGCGGCGTGCGTTGGAAAATCGTTCCTTGCGAACGGCAATCAAACACATAAATCAACTGGGAAAGGACCAGCGTGGCAAAGGCAACCGTTTGTGCCCGCACCAGATTTTCCGGTGTTTCGATATAAGAAATCCAAAAAGCAGCCAAAGAACAAACCCCGATAAACAGACCACGGGTCACAATTTTCCATCCGACGCCGCGGGCAAAAATGCTTTCCCGGCTGTCGCGCGGCGGCCGCTGCATCGCATTTTCCTCCGCCGGATCCACACCGAGGGCCATGGCCGGCAATCCGTCCGTCACCAGATTCACCCATAAGATCTGGATCGGTACAAGCGGCAAAGGCAAACTTGCCAACATCGCCAAAAACATGATCAAAATCTCCCCGACATTGCTTGCCAACAAATAACTGATGAATTTCCGGATATTTTCATAAATATTCCGGCCCTCTTCCACAGCTGCAACGATGGTGGCAAAATTGTCATCGGCCAGGATGAGCGAAGAGGCTTCCTTGGACACATCCGTCCCCATGCCACCCATGGCAATCCCGATATCTGCCGCTTTAATCGCCGGGGCATCATTCACTCCGTCGCCCGTCATCGCGACAACATGTCCTTTTTTCTGCAATGCTTTGACAATCCGCAGTTTATGTTCGGGCGAGACGCGTGCATACACATCCACATCATTGACAATCCGGATAAACTCTTCATCCTTCATATTGTAAAGATCTTGTCCGGTCAGTGTCAAACCGCCGGGCCGCTTGATCTTCAGCTCGGAGGCGATGGCTTCGGCCGTCGCCTGATGATCCCCGGTAATCATGACCGTCTTGATCCCGGCCTGCCGGCTCTGCTGGATGGCTTCTTTCACGCCGGGACGGGGCGGATCCATCATGCCCGTCAGGCCGACAAAAATCAAGCGCTGTTCCATTTGCCAATCCTTTAAGTCCGTATTTACCGGTTTCGGTTTGATTTCCCGGTAGGCAAAGGCGAGATTCCGCAAAGCTTTGGCTGCCAATTGCTCATTCATTTGCATGATTTTTTTGCGCTTGGTTTCCGTCAAAGGCACCACTTTCCCATCCACCAGAAGATGGGTGCATTTATTCAACAGGACATCCGGCGCCCCTTTGGAAAAAAGAAAATGTTTTCCTGCCTGTTTCACCCATACCGACATCATTTTGCGCTCGGAATCAAAAGGATATTCTTTCACCCGTTCCCACGTTTTGTCCAAATGATTCCGGTCCAATCCCGCTTTTTTCGCAACAACCAGCAGCGCTCCTTCCGTGGGATCGCCGTCCAATTCCCATTGGTTCTTTTTGTTTAATAACCCTTTTTTGCTTTTTTGGATAAAAGCCGCATTATTGCATAAGGCCGCAATCTCCATCAGCCTTTTCAAGGAATCCCACTTTTGGACATTCACTTTTGTCTTTTCCAACAAAATGTCTCCCTCGGGGTCATACCCGTTCCCGGTCACTTGAAACAGCACCTGGTCCGCCCAAATGTGGGTCACCATCATTTTGTTTTGCGTCAATGTTCCGGTTTTATCCGAGCAAATCACCGTTGCACAGCCCAGGGTTTCCACCGACGGGAGTTTGCGGACGATGGCCTGCCGTTTGATCATCCGTTGTACCCCCAGGGCCAACGCGATCGTCACAATTGCCGGTAACCCTTCGGGAATGGCGGCAACCGCCAAAGAAACCCCGGCAAGGAACATCTGATACACATCATGCCCGTGAATGATTCCGGTCACGACCACCATCGCGGTCAAAATCAGGGACACAACAATCAACACTTTCCCCAGTTGTTCCAACCGGCGCTTCAACGGAGTGTCCGCCCCTTCGGCCGTTTCGATTAAATGGGCGATTCTTCCCATCTCCGTGGCCATTCCCGTGGAAACGACAATGCCTGTTCCACTTCCCCGCACGGCCATGGTCCCCATGTATCCCATGTTTTTCCTGTCGCCGATGGCCACATCCTGCCGCAAGAGCGCTTCGCTTTGTTTTTTGACCGGAACCGATTCCCCGGTCAGGGCTGATTCTTCAACGTATAAGCTTTCCGTATGGATCCAGCGCACATCAGCCGGGATCCGGTCCCCGCTTTCCACCGACACGATATCCCCGGGAACCAGCCGGGAAGCTTCGATTTTTTTCCACTCCCCGTCGCGTTTGACTTTGGCAGCCGGCGCCGATAATTTTTTCAATGCCTGCAGGGACTTTTCCGCACGCATCTCCTGAAAAAATCCCAGTCCCGCGTTTAGGATGATAATCGCAATGATGGCGACGGCATCGGTGTATTCGCCCAGCAATCCCGAAATCAACGTCGCCGCCAACAAAACCAAAACCATGAAATCTTTGAATTGATCAATAAACAAAGCGAAAAGGGAAGATTTTTCCCCTTCCGACAACTGATTAGGTCCGGTCTGCTTGAGTCGTTCTTGCGCCTCTTTTTCACGGAGTCCAACGGATGGATTCACCTGAAAGTGAGAAGCAACTTCCTCTGTCTCCCAGTCAATCCAACGTCCTTGCTCTGCCAAGATTCTTCCTCCTTTTTCCGGAACGATTACTTTCAATGTATTCAGACGAGCTGTCAAACATACCTGAACCGGACTATCGGATTTCCGCCGGAACCAAGATGTTGTAAAATGGAAAAGTGTGATGACTTTTGAAACTGGAATAAAGGATGAAACATATGTCATATGACGGATTGGTCACCCGGGCTGTGGTGAAGGAACTCGATCAGGCACTTGCCGGCGGGAGAATTACCAAAATCTATCAACCGGGTGAATTTGAATTGCTTCTGGTGATTCGCTCGCAAGGAAAAAATCATAAATGTTTGCTTTCGGCACATCCGGCATACCCCCGTGCCCAACTGACCCGGTCTGCTTACGAAAATCCCAAAGAGCCTCCGATGTTTTGCCGTTTGCTCCGGAAACATCTGGACGGCGGAATCATCGAAAGCGTGGAACAAATCGGATTGGAACGAATCGTCCACTTCCACCTTCGCGCCAAAAATGAATTGGGCGACTTCGTTTCGCGCAAGCTGATCATTGAAATCATGGGCCGGCACAGCAATATTATTTTGGTGGATCCTGCCACCGGCACCGTCCTTGACGGAATTCGCCGGGTCAGCCATGCCATGAGCCAATACCGGCAAATCTATCCGGGCGCTTCCTACACGGAACCTCCATCGCAAAACAAGGAAAATCCGCTGGAAGTGACAAAAGAGCGGTTTATTGCCGGGTTTGATTACAACCAGGGCCGTTTGGACAAACAAATCGTTCAGCGGTTCACCGGAATCAGCCCGCTCATTGCCAAAGAAATCATTCACCGGGCCGGATTGGGCAGCCGCGACCAGCTGTGGGAATCTTTCTCCCGCTTGATGGAGAAGGCCAAACATCACGAATATGCCCCTGCGATCATGCAAACAGGGGAAAAAACCGTATTTTCCGTGTGGCCGCTTTCCCACATTGAAGAAATCGTCCATCGCACCGATTCCATCAGCGAACTTTTGGACCATTTTTATTACGGCAAAGCCGAACGCGACCGGATCCGCCAGCAAACCTCCCAGCTGATGCGCAAGCTAAAAAACGAAGTGGATAAAAACAAGAAAAAGATCAAGATCTTGCAAAAAGAATTGAAACAAGCGGAAAAAGCGGATCATTACCGCATGCTGGGAGAACTGGTCACAGCCAACCTGCACCAAATCAAACGGGGGGAAAAAACGGTTGAGGTGATCAATTTTTACGACCCGGACGCCCCGTCCCTGACCATTGAACTTGATCCCACCTTAAGCCCGGCGGAAAACGCGCAACGATACTTTAAAAAATACAACAAATTAAAAGCGTCCCGAAAATGGAACCAAGAACAGATCGAAAAAGCCCGTGCCGACATCGAATATCTTGAATCGGTGCTCACCCAAATCGAAAATGCCGGGTTGAACGATATTGAACAGATTCAGGAAGAATTGGCGGAAGAAGGCTGGCTGAAAAAAACTTCCCGGCAAAACAAGCCGCGCAAAAAAGAAGCTCCCGTTCCTTACGAGGCGACGGCAAGCGACGGGACCCCGATTCTGATCGGGAAAAACAACAAACAAAATGACTACTTAACCCACAAGCTGGCCGCTTCCTCCCATATCTGGCTGCACACCAAAGACATTCCCGGTTCGCATGTCGTCATTCGTGCCAGCGAGGTCCGGGAAGAAACGCTTCTGGAGGCCGCCATGTTGGCCGCCTATTTCAGCAAAGCACGCGATTCCGCCCAAGTGCCGGTCGATTACACCCGGATCAAACATGTCAAAAAACCGGCCGGCGCCCGCCCCGGATTTGTCACTTACGATCATCAACAAACGATCTATGTCACACCGGAAAAAGAAGTGATCATGCGGCTTTTAAACAATCAAACCCAAAAATGACGGCAAAAAAGGAGTCAGAGGAAATCTGACTCCTTCAATTTTGCAAAACAAAAAGGCCCCGCCATGGCGAAGCCTTCGGGAGCCGCGATCCTCACCGGTTTCCGCGGCTTCCCGGTTTGGTGACGGGGATCCCTTCTTTGCACAAGGGACAAGCTTCGGGGGCAAAACTTTCGATCTCCACCTTTTTCAAAGACAGGTAAGGCTGACGGAACGGATTTTGCCCGCCGGTCCGGTCCACAATGGAACCGACGCCCACCACGTCTGCTTTTCTTTCTTCCAAGAGCCCGATCACTTCTTTGACCGATCCCCCGGTGGTCACCACGTCTTCCACCACCAATACTTTTTGGCCCGGAGCAACTTCAAAACCGCGCCGAAGTTGCATCACCCCGTCTTTTCGCTCGGCGAAAATACACGGCACATTCAGGGCACGGGCCACCTCATGGGCGATGATGACTCCGCCGAGGGCCGGTCCGGCCACCAGATCCACGGAGATGCCTGCAAATTTTTGGGCCAACGCTTGTCCCGTTTTTTCGGCATCAGCCGGATGCATCAAAAGCTGTGCACATTGCATATACCGGGCGCTGTGGCGCCCCGAGGACAAAAGGAAATGCCCTTCTTTCAGCACCCCTCTGCGTTTTATCGCTTCATCCAAAGTCCAAGCCATCTGTTCCACTCCTTTTTTTAACGTATCTCTTCCACCAGGGACTGAAAGGCTTTTTTCGGATCCGGCGCTTGTGTCACCGGACGGCCGACCACCAGGTAATCGGCTCCGTTCAACACGGCCTCCCGGGGAGTGACGATTCGTTTTTGGTCGTCACTTGAAAAACCTTGGGGGCGGATGCCGGGGGTCACTGCCAAAAATCCCGTCCCGGTCACTTGTTTGACCCACCGTGCTTCCAACCCTGAGCAGATCACCCCGTCCATCCCGGCACCGCAGGCCAGCGACGTCAATTTCTGCACCGACTCACGGACATCCCCCGGGATACCGAGTTCTTGGTTTAACATCTTCTGATCCGTGCTTGTCAGCTGGGTCACCGCCAGCAATTTCAACCGGCGGGATCCGTCAGCATGCTTATCGGCAGTCTCCCGCGCTTTCTCCATCATTTTTCTGCCGCCGGAGGCATGGATGGTGACAAAATCCACCCCCAACCGGCTGAGCGATTCGATCCCTTTGGCCACCGTATTGGGGATGTCGTGCAGTTTCAAATCCAAAAAGATGGTATCGCCGGCGTTTTTCCGCTTCTCCACCCATTGTGGTCCCGCGGCGAAAAACAGCTGATACCCCACTTTGATCAACGGCCGTTCGCCCGGATCCCAAAGAGAAAGCAAGCGGTCTGCTTGCTTCTCATCCGGAACGTCCAACGCAAGAAAGATTCGGTTTTGCGGATTTTCCATGGTTCCTCCTCCTTTACACCAGCATCCGGGCAGGCTCCGGCTTTTTGAGCGGTTCCGCATGGAATTGAATCGATTCCAGGGTTTCCAACAGAGCTTGCACCGTGTCCAACGAGGTCAAACAAGCAACGCCGTGTTCCACCGCTTCCCGGCGGATCCGGAAACCGTCCCGTTCGGGCGTTCTTCCCCGCGTCCAAGTGTTTACAACCAAATCGGCTTTTCCCTGGCGGATCCAATCCAGAATGTTGGGCGATCCTTCCTTCAGCTTGTTCAGCCGCTTCACGGGCAGGCCGGCTTTCTCCAAGATTTCCGCCGTGCCTTGGGTGGCGACAATGTGGTAACCCAAATCATAGAATCGTTTCATCAAGGGAAGGGCTTCTTCTTTTTCTTTGTCCCCGATGGTTGCCACCACCGTGCCGAAGCGCGGCATCTGGATGCCGGCAGCCATCAGGCCTTTGTACACCGCCCGGGCATAATCCCGGTCTTTTCCCATCACTTCCCCGGTGGATTTCATCTCCGGCCCCAGGGCGATGTCCACTTTCGTCAGCTTGTCAAAGGAGAAGACCGGCACTTTCACGGAAATGAACTCACTTTCCGGCCACAATCCGGTCTCATCATATCCTTGCTCCCGCAAATTGATTCCGAGCATGATTTTGGTGGCCACTTGCGCCATGGGAATCCCCGTGACTTTGCTTAAGAAGGGAACCGTTCTCGATGACCGCGGGTTGACTTCCAGGGTGTACAATTCATTTTGATACAAGACAAATTGAATGTTGATGATTCCCTTGATGTGAAGCGCTTTGGCGATTTTTTCCGTGATCCGGGCAACCTGCTCTTTTTGCTCCCCGGTCAGGGTTTGCGGGGGATAAACGGCAATCGAATCCCCGGAATGGACCCCTGCCCGTTCGATGTGTTCCATGATGCCGGGAATGAGAACTCGTTCCCCGTCGCAAATCGCATCCACTTCGACCTCTTTGCCCAACAGGTAACGGTCGATCAGGACAGGATGTTCCGGATTCACTTTGACCGCTTGCTCCATGTAAGAGCGCAGTTCCATTTCGTTATGGACGATTTCCATGGCACGCCCTCCCAGCACATAGGACGGGCGGACCAACACCGGATATCCCAGGCGCCGGGCGGCTTCCACCGCTTCATCCGCCGAAGTGACCGCCGTTCCCGGAGGCTGTGGAATTTGAAGGTCGCTCATCAACTGTTCAAATTTTTTCCGGTCTTCTGCACGGTCAATTTCTTCCAAAGAGGTGCCCAACAACCGGATGCCTTCATCCCGCAAGTCCCGCGCCAGATTCAGAGCGGTTTGCCCTCCGAATTGCACGATCACCCCGAGCGGCTTTTCTTTTTCAATGATGTTGAGAACATCCTCTTTAAAGAGGGGTTCAAAGTACAGGCGGTCAGAGATATTGAAATCCGTCGAGACCGTCTCCGGATTGTTATTGATGATCACCGCTTCATAGCCGGCTTTTTGGATGGCCATGATCGCATGCACGGTCGCATAATCAAACTCGACCCCCTGACCGATCCGGATCGGTCCCGAACCGAGGACCACAATGCTTTTTGCTTTGCTTACCGCCACTTCGTCTTCGGATTCATAAGATGAATAATAGTACGGGGTATTTGCGGCAAATTCCGCGGCACAGGTGTCCACCATTTTATAAACCGGGACAATGTGGTGCTGTTTCCGCAACGTGCGAACCTCTTTTTCCGTCCGGTTTGTGAGACGGCCGATCGCCCGGTCCGTCATCCCGAATTGCTTGGCCTTTCTGAGCAACTCCGGGGCAAGGGAACTGGATGCTTGCAATTCTTTTTCCAGTTGGATGATGCGCCCGATTTTATACAGGAAAAAACGGTCGATTTGGGTGAGTTGATGCGCTTCTTCCAGGCTGTATCCGCGCCGGAACCATTCCGCCAGCAAAAACAGCCGCTCATCATCCGGTTTTTGCAGCCGTTTTTTCAACTTGTCACCGGGAATTTCCCCGGTTCCCGGCAGGTTCAAATCATCCTGCCCGATTTCCAGCGAACGCACTGCTTTTAAAAGCGATTCTTCCAATGTCCGCCCGATGGCCATCACTTCTCCCGTCGCTTTCATCTGGGTTCCAAGTTCCCGGTTTGCCGAGACGAATTTATCAAACGGCCAGCGGGGAATTTTGCAGACCACATAATCGATGGCCGGTTCAAAACAAGCACTGGTTTGCCCGGTCACCGGATTTTTTAATTCGTCCAGCGTGTACCCCAGCGCAATTTTGGCGGCCACCCGGGCAATCGGATATCCCGTCGCTTTGGAAGCCAGCGCACTGGAACGGCTCACCCGCGGATTCACTTCAATGACATAGTATTGGAAGCTGTGCGGATCGAGTGCAAACTGGATATTGCATCCGCCACGAATGTCCAAGGCCCGGATGATTTTCAGCGCCGCTTTCCGGAGCATCTGGTGTTCCCGGTCCGTCAAGGTTTGACTCGGGGCAAACACGATGCTGTCGCCGGTGTGCACGCCCACCGGATCAAAGTTTTCCATGTTGCACACCACGATGGCGTTATCCGCGGCATCGCGCATCACTTCATATTCGATTTCTTTGAATCCGGCGATGCTCTTTTCGATCAGGCATTGGGTGATCGGGCTGTAACGGAGCCCGTTTTCAACAATCTCCCGCAATTCTTTTTCGTCTTTGGCGATGCCCCCTCCGGTTCCGCCCAGTGTGTAAGCAGGCCGGACGATCACGGGATAGCCGGTTTCGCCGGCAAACCGGAGTGCTTCGTCGACCGTGTGCACAATCGCGCTTTCCGGAACCGGCTCTCCCAGCTCCTGCATCAATGCCCGGAACGAATCGCGATCCTCTGCACGGATGATCGCTTGCAGATCGGTTCCCAGAAGACGGACGCCTTCCCGTTCCAAAACCCCTTGTTTGGCCAATTCCACCGCCAAGTTTAAGCCTGTTTGCCCTCCCAGGGTGGGCAAAAGGCCATCGGGACGCTCTTTGCGAATCACTTGCGTGATAAATTCGGCGGTCAGCGGTTCAATATAGACGCGATCTGCCATGTTGGTATCGGTCATGATCGTGGCCGGATTGCTGTTGACCAAAACCACTTCCAATCCTTCTTCTTTCAGCGCCTGGCACGCTTGCGTCCCGGCGTAGTCGAATTCCGCGGCCTGCCCGATCACGATCGGCCCGGAACCAATCACCAAGATTTTTTTCAAGGTCGGATCTTTAGGCATTGACGGTCTCTCCCTTCCGTGCAAAAGACTCCATCATCTCAAGAAAACGGTCAAACAGATAACCCGAGTCAAGCGGGCCCGGTGCCGATTCCGGATGATATTGGACGGTGAACACCGGCAGGGTTTTGTGCCGGAGCCCTTCGACCGTCCCGTCGTTCAACGCGATGTGCGTGATTTCCAATCCGGTGTTTTTCACCGAGTCGGAAGTGACGGCATAGCCATGATTTTGCGAAGTGATCACGGTCCGTCCGGTTGCCAGCTCCTTCACCGGATGGTTTCCTCCGCGATGCCCGAATTTCATTTTTTCCGTGTCGGCTCCGGCGGCCAGCGCGACCAGCTGATGTCCCATGCAAATGCCAAACAGCGGCATTTTCCCCATCAATTGTCGGATGGTGCGGATTCCCTCCGGCACATCCTTGGGGTTCCCGGGACCGTTGGACAACATCACCCCGTCCGGCCGGAAGCGCAGGATTTCTTCGGCTGAGGTACTGTAGGGAACGGTAATCACCTCGCAATTGCGATTCACCAACTCCCGCACAATGTTGTGTTTGGCTCCGAAATCCATCAAAACCACCCGTTTCCCTTTATTCGGGGAAATATGAATGCTTTTGGTGCTGACGCGCGCCACTTGGTCCCGCATCAACGGAAACTTCATTTGTTCATTCAATTCCGCCAAACTCTCTTCGCCGGTGGTGATGATTCCCTTCATCGTTCCGTGCATGCGGATTTTGCGGGTCAGCATCCGGGTGTCGATTCCGGAAATTCCGATCAATCCGTATTCCTTCAGAAACGTTCCCAGCGGCAATTCGTTGCGCCAGTTGCTGGCATATTCGGCATACTCGCGCACGATCAAACCGTGCGCATAAGGGCGCAGGGATTCGTTATCATCGCGCGAGATCCCGTAGTTGCCGATCAGCGGGTATGTCATAACCACAATTTGCCCGCAATAAGAAGGGTCGGTCAGAATCTCCTGATAACCGGTCATGCTGGTGGTAAACACCACTTCTCCCCTTTTGAACCCTTCTGCCCCGAATGATTCGCCAACCAATAACGTACCGTCTTCCAACAGCAATCTTGCTTTCACGGACGCTCCTCCTTTTCAACTACATCAGACAATCGTCATCTTGCCATGTCACTTTTCCGTCCAAGATGGTCAGAACCGGCCACCCTTTTAATTTCCAACCGGCAAACGGGGTGTTGCGGCCTTTGGAAGCAAAGTTCTTTGGATCAATCACTTTTTCCCGGTCCAGATCAATGACCGTGATATCGGCCGGTCCCCCTTCCACCAGGCGGCCGTAAGGCAACCGGAAAACTTGCGCCGGTTTTAAGGTCATCTTGTCGACCAATTCGTGCAACGTGAGCACACCTTTTATGACCAGATGCGTATAAAGCAGCGGAAATGCCGTTTCCAAACCCACAATGCCAAACGGGGCCTGTTCGATGCCCGCCTGCTTTTCTTCTACCGTATGCGGGGCATGATCCGTTGCAATGAAATCGATTGAACCGTCTTTCAATCCCTCGATCAATGCTTGCCGGTCCTCTTTGGAACGGAGGGGCGGGTTCATTTTCCAATTGGGATCGGGCCCCGGAATATCTTCATCACACAACAGCAGATGGTGCGGCGTCACTTCGGCCGTCACTTTTTGCCCGCGGGCTTTGGCCTCCCGAACCAGCCGGACGGACGCTTGGGTACTGATGTGGCAAACATGGTAATGCGCTCCGGTCTCTTCCGCCAGCAAAATGTCCCGCCCCACATGGATTGCTTCTGCAGACGAAGGGATTCCCGTCAGGCCGTGCTTTTTTGCAAACACGCCTTCATGGACGCATCCGCCTTTGGCAAGCGTGTCATCCTCACAGTGGGCCACCACCGGAAGGTCTTCCGCCACGGCTTTTTTCATCGCTTCTTTCATCATCTTGGCACTTTGCACGCCGACCCCGTCATCGGTGACACCGATCGCCCCGGCTTTCTTCATGCCGGCCATATCGGTCAATTCTTCCCCCCGTTGTCCGACGGTGATGGCACCATAAGGCAAAACCCGGGCCAAACCGGTTTTCTTTGCACGGTCGATGACTTCTTTGATTTTGTCCGGCGAATCGGTGACGGGGTTGGTGTTCGGCATCGGCGCAATCGTTGTGAATCCGCCGCGTGCCGCCGCCCGGCATCCCGACTCGATCGTCTCTTTTTGCTCAAATCCGGGCTCGCGCAAATGAACATGCATATCGATCAAACCGGGGCAAACCAGTTTTCCGTCGGCCCAAATCACCGTCACTTCTTCATCCGGCCGGATCTCCGGGGCAATCGCCCGGATCTTTTGCCCGTCAATCCACAAGTCCCTTTGCACCAATTCTTTGCTTTCCGGATCCAACAAATTCCCGTTTTTCAGCAGGATACTCAACGAAAATCCCCTCCCATCGCTCTTTCCACGGCTGCCATCCGCACCCAAACTCCGTTTTTCATTTGTTCGAAAATTTTCGAACGTGCATCTTCAACCATATCATCCGCTATTTCCACGCCCCGGTTCACCGGTCCCGGATGCATGATGATGGCATCCGGCTTCATGAGCCGGGCCCGCTCACAGGTCAGCCCGAATTGCCTGAAATAGGCTCGTGCGGAAGAAAACAGCGTTTGGTCATGCCGTTCCAACTGCACCCGCAGCATCATCACCACGTCAGCTTCCCGGAGAGCATCTTCAAACGGCACATAAGGCGCCAGTTTTTCAATCTCTTCATCCCGCATCTCTTCCGGACCGCTCACCATGATCTCCATGCCAAACCGGGACAACGCCCAGAGATTGGAACGCACCACCCGGCTGTGCTTGATATCGCCGATCATCGCCACTTTCTTTCCTTCCAACTCTTTGAAATGCTTTCTCATGGTGTACAAATCCAACAAGGCTTGCGTCGGGTGTGCCAGGGATCCGGCCCCGGCATTGACGAGCGCGCATTCCGGCAGCCGGTCGGCCAATTCCTGAAAAACAAGGGGGTCCGCGTGCCGGATCACCACGACACGGACTCCGAGCGAAGACAAGGTTTTGACCGTGTCATACAGCGATTCTCCTTTGGCTGTGCTGGAAACTTCCGGGGAGAAATGAAGCACTTCCATCCCCAACTTTTTTTCGGCCACTTCAAAGGAGAAGCGGGTCCGGGTGCTCGGCTCGAAGAACAGATTAGCCGCAAACCGTCCTTGATACGGCGCTTGTCCCGGTTGCCAATGCTCCTCCCAATACTGTGCCCGGTCCAAAAGCGATTGTATTTCATGTTTGGATAAATGCCCGGTATCAAACAAATGGTTAGGGGCGAACCTTCGTTTCGTCGCAGTCAAATGAATCCCTCCTGTCTGTCAGGCTGCTTCCGCCAACTCTTTTTGCCGCGAATCTTTTTCAGGCAAGACCAGATTGAGCAGAATGCCGGTGACGGTTGCCAACGCCATGCCTTCCAATTCCAGATGGATGTCGGCCAATTTCAGCAACGCTCCTCCGACCCCGATCACCAGAATGACCGAAGCAATTACCAGGTTGCGCCGGTTATCCAAGTTCACTTGGTTTTCAATCAGCATCCGCAACCCGCTGGAGGCGATGACACCAAACAACAGGATCGAAACGCCGCCCATCACCGGAGTGGGAATGGTTTGAATGAGTGCCGATATTTTTCCCACGAAACTGAACAAGATGGCCAGGACAGCCGTTCCTCCGATCACCCAGACACTGAAAATGCGGGTCATGGCCATCACCCCGATGTTTTCCCCGTAAGTGGTGGCCGGAGGGCCGCCGATCAAGGCAGCGATGCTGGTGGCAAGCCCATCCCCCAGTAAAGAACGGTGCAATCCGGGATCTTTCACCAAATCTCTTCCCATGATGTTCCCTTGTACCACCAGGTGTCCGATGTGTTCGGCCAACACCACCAACACCACCGGCAACATCACCACGGCCGCATGCCACGAAACAACCGGTGCCGTCAACTCAGGAACGGCAAACCATTTGGCTTCCCTCACCGCAGTAAAATCCACCATCCCCATCATCAAAGCCGTCAGGTATCCGCCAATCAACCCGAGCAACACCGGGATGAAGCGAAGGAATCCGCTGAATGCCAAATTGGCCGTGATGGCGATTCCCAAGGTGACCAGTGCCACGGTGAAGTTCTCCAAAGAATAAACTTGCAATTGAACCTTCCCGTTTTCCGGATCGACGGATTGAATGGTTCCGTCCAACGCCGCCCATCCGCTTGCGGTTTGCGGCATGTCCACGATCACTTCTTTTTTGCTGGCCATGTCCACCGCCGTACCTGCCAGCGAAAGACCGATGACTATCACCACCGAACCGATCACGACCGGGGGCAGCAAATGATCCAGCCATTTCACGCCAAACCGGTATACAATCAGGGCCACCACTCCGTAGGCAATCCCGACCAGGAAACATCCGAATAACGCTTCCCCCAGATGCTTCCCTCCTTGGGAGAGGGTGATCACCGGAACAATGAAGGCAAACGAAGATCCCAGATATGCCGGGATTTTGCCCCGTGTCACAATCAAATAGGCCAGCGTCCCGATTCCGCTGGATAACAGCGCGACGGCCGGATTCATTCCCGTCAACAACGGCACCAGCATCGTGGCGCCAAACATGGCGAACAAATGTTGAAAGCTGAGAAAGAGCCATGACAAAGCTTTGGGTTTTTCATGCACGTCCATGACAATTTTTTGTGAACTCATTGGCCTTAACTCCTTTGTTGGGATAAAAAAACGTCTCTTTGCCCACACGCAAAGAGACGCAGTAAAACAATACAGCGCTTGTTTGTCAACCGCATCCCTTTGCCGGACTCACTGGACCGATTTAAAAGGGATTGATGCTTATCCTTGATTTTGTTGTCGGATACTGACCCGTTCTTCTCCTTCATCTACTTCCGAGAGATAAACCGAAACCACTTCCGCCCGGGAGGTGGGAACATTTTTGCCGACATAGTCGGGACGGATCGGCAGTTCGCGATGCCCGCGGTCAACGAGGACAGCCAGTTGAATCATCTGCGGGCGTCCCCGGTCGATCAAAGCATCCATGGCGGCCCGAACCGTTCTTCCCGTAAACAAGACATCGTCGACCAAAATCACTTTTTTTCCGCTGATGTCCGGGATGTTGGTTTCCCGCACTTCGGGTTGGTCATTTTTTTCCGTCAAATCGTCGCGATAAAGCGTGATGTCCAACTCACCGCAAGGAAGGGATTTTTCTTCAATCTGATGGATCCGCTCTTTCAGCCGGTCAGCCAGATAAATCCCTCTGGTTTTAATCCCGATCAGAACACAGTCATCCACGCCCTTGTTCCGCTCCAAAATTTCATGTGCAATTCGGGTTAACGCCCGGCGAATCGCTGCTTCATCCAAGATCACTTTTTCCTTTCCCATGCTCTAAAGAACTCCCTTCTTTAATTTCGGTGGCACAAAAAAAGTCTTTGCCTTGCCAGACGGCAGACAAAGACCTCCTGAAAAAGGGCATACCAACCCTTTTTTA
Organism: Thermoactinomyces sp. CICC 23799; assembly: GCF_016055145.1. Lineage (NCBI taxonomy): Bacteria > Bacillati > Bacillota > Bacilli > Caryophanales > Thermoactinomycetaceae > Thermoactinomyces > Thermoactinomyces sp. CICC 23799. Next base: position 127,147 of record NZ_JAECVV010000004.1, on the reverse strand, counting down.
CATTTCCGTGCCCTTGCCAGCCTCACTGGACTGGATTTAAAGGTTCCTTTTCACTTATCTGTATCATAACGGTTGGCTCTGTGCTTGTCAACAAACCTACTGCTTTAATGCCTTGTAAATTTTCTCCATATCCTCCGGCCACTCCGCTTCCAAGCGGATGCGCCGGCCCGTTCTCGGGTGCGTAAAACCGAGCACTTGGGCATGCAGGGCTTGCCCCTCGATCGCATAGGCATTTTTCTTCGGACCGTAGACCGGGTCCCCGATAAGCGGATGACCGATATATTTCATATGTACCCGAATCTGGTGCGTCCGGCCCGTCTCCAGCCGGCACTCCACCCATGTCGCCTTATCAAACCGTTCCCGCACAAAAAAATGCGTGACCGCCGGTTTGCTGTTTTGCGAGATCACGGTCATTCGCTGGCGGTGTTTGGGATCCCTGCCGATGGGTGCATCCACCGTGCCGTGATCGTGTGGAATCACACCATGGCAAAAGGCAACATACACCCGCTCAACCGAATGCTCCTTTAATTGTGCCGCCAACGACTGGTGTGCCAGATCATTTTTGGCCACCATCAACAAGCCGGAGGTGTCCTTGTCAATGCGATGAACGATTCCGGGCCGGGCAACCCCTCCGATCCCCGACAGTTCATCCCCGCAATGGGCCAAAAGCGCATGAACCAACGTTCCCGAGCCGTTTCCCGGCCCCGGATGGACCACCATCCCCCGGGGTTTATTCACCACAATGACATCCTGGTCTTCATATCGGATGTCCAGGGGAATCGGTTCCGGGCGGATTTCGGCCTCTGTGACCGGCGGGACTTTGAGGGTGACCACATCCCCTTGCTTCAAACGGTAATTTCCTTTTTTATTTTTTCCGTTCACCCAAGCCAATTGGGCACGGATCCATTCTTGAACCCGTGCGCGCGACCATTCTTCATTTTTTTGGGGAAGGAATTTGTCCAACCGTTCCCCGTCTGCCGAATCATCGACGGTCCACTCATAATACTCCATGTTTTCCCATGACTCGTTCATTGCGTGTCCCTCGCTTTGGTCAAAGGCTCTTTTTCCGCCGCGGGACTGGCAAAAGTCAACAAGACGAGCAGAAAAACGCCGACCACGATCGATGAATCCGCAAGATTAAAGATCGGAAATTGATAGGCGCCGAATTGGAAATGCAGGAAATCCACCACTTCTCCCAACCGGATCCGGTCGATCAAATTGCCGGCGGCCCCGCCCAAAATCAGGGAAAACGCCGTCGGCATCCAGGGTTTTTTTTCATCTTTGACCTGCCATAAGTAATAAACCACAAATCCAATGACAATCATCGTGATGGAGACAAACAGCCAAATTTTATCCTGCAAAATGCCAAATGCGGCTCCCCGGTTCCGGTGCGAGGTCAGATAGAAAAAACCGTCAATCACCGGAATGGATTCATACAGATTCATTTTATGTTCAACGAGCCATTTTGTGGTTTGATCCGATAAAAGAATGAGTAACGCAATCAAATAATATCTCAAGAGTCCTCCTCCTGTCCCCCACCGTCGGTAATCCTTTTATCCCTCCGATTGTAGCACAGGCCGGAGTCTTCTCACAAGCTTACGACAACGGGTCGTTCTTCCGTTCTTCCCGCTCTTTTTGAGCGTAGGCATCATTGTGGGTGATTTCGGTGATCTCATCCGTTTCCCCGGATAAATCCGTAATCGAAAACCCTTCTGTCAAGTCCACATACCCCCGGTGTTCATGCGAATCAACCGTCAACTCATTATAATTCCTTCCTTCCACAAAAAAATCCGGGGGATTGGAAGTGCCATACTGTTCCACATCCTGCCAGGCATCTTCTCCATCGTAAAAGTTCTTGTCACTTTGGTCCTGATTGTGGCCGCCGGGATCCATGACTTTTTCTTCCGCCGGACGCCGGATGGAGGAATGTTGCTCCGGATGATGATGGACACAATACTCCGCAGTCGGCACCGCTTCCAGCCGGTCTTCCGCGATCTCTTGGCCGCAAACTTTGCAAATCCCGTAGGTTCCCTGATCCATCCTCTCCAGGGCCTTGTCAATTTCCTTCAACCGGCGCTCATCATTTTCATTCAAGGCCAAATCTTTGCCCCGCTCGAAAATCTCCGTCCCCAAATCGGCCGGGTGGTTATCATAACCGGACAATTCACCGATCGATCCGTTCATGCTTTGATCCATGCCGTAAGAATCGTTTTGTTTCAACCGTTTTTCAATTTGGCTTTTTTCCTGTTCCAATTTCTGGCGCAGCCTTTGCCGGACAACCGGATTTGCCACTTTACATTTCACCTCCTGTTTGATGGAGTCAGCAATATCTTCTCCGCCTGACCCCCTTTTCATGTATCCCATTCGTTGGCGATCCGATAATTTCGAATAAACATAAATTTATTAAACCCCTTTCTTTTTCACTTTTATGCTGTTATGCTTTTGGGTAATAAAGTGAGGGGTGAAGACAACGAATGAGCCAATTGCAAAGAAAATTACGCCCTCGCCACGTTCAAATGATTGCCCTGGGAGGCGCAATCGGAGCGGGGATTTTTCAGGGCAGTGCAGAAACGATTCAATCCGCCGGTCCCGGGGTTCTGATCGCTTATTTGATCGCCGGAGTTTTGTTGTTTATTGTAATGGGATCGCTTGCGGAAATGGCGCTTGCCAACAAAGGATTGGATATAAGGGGACTCATTTATAAAGCATTGGGATACCAGGTTTCATTTGTGGTCGGTTGGATTTATTTCATCATGTGGATTTTGGTGATGGCCGTGGAAATCGTGGCCGCCGGAACCTTTTTGCATTACTGGTTTACCGGTCTTCCGGTCTGGCTGCTCAGCTTTTTGGTCGCTTTGGTGCTGGTCGGTTTAAACCTGTTGAGTGTCGGTCTGTTCGGAGAAGTGGAATTTTGGTTGACCGGCATCAAAGTGTTTACACTGATGGCTTTTGTCATTTTGGGTTCCGGATTGATGTTTGGATGGATTCCGACGGAAAATCCGCCGTATCTCACCCATCTGACGGCACACGGCGGTTTCTTGCCTCTCGGATGGAAAGGCGTAATTTCCTCCCTCTTGATTGTGATCTTCTCCTATGGCGGAACCGAAATGATCGGGCTCACCATCACTGAAATGAAAGATCCGGAAAAATCCTTGCCCAAAGTGATTAAAGATATCATAATCCGGATTTGCCTGTTCTATGTACTGCCCTTGTTTATTATTATGGGACTGGTGCCCTGGAATCAGGTCGGCGAGGCGGGAAGCCCGTTTGTCACTGTCTTTTCCGCTTTGGAATTAAAAGGCGTGGCGCACATCATGAATTTTATCCTGCTGATTGCCGTAACCTCCGCAGCCAACACCGGAATTTACTCCAGCTCCCGGGTGCTGTATTCGCTTTCGAAACAAAAAGAGGCACCTGCGATTTTCAGCCGGTTGAACAAAAACGGTGTGCCCATTTACAGCCTCATTCTATGCGCCGGCAGCTTGCTTCTGGGGTCAGTTGTCGCCATGGTGGCTGAAGAAAGCGTGTTTCAATACCTGATGGGAATTCCGGGTTACACCACCATCATGCTCTGGATCATCATTTGCCTTTCTCAGTTGAAACTGCGGAAACAATACAAGGAAAAACCTTTTTTCCAAATTCCTTTATACCCGTATTTGACGGGATTCACCCTGGCTGTTTTGTCGGTTATTTTCATCACACTGTTGCTGAATCCGGATAACATCATTAACAGCTTGGTCTTCCTGTCCATGATGATCGTTCTGTTTTGCGCAGCCCGGTTCAAATCAGGCCTTGCGGATCAGCCGTTGCCCGATTCTTCTTCTTGATTTTGTGCATGACAAATCCAAAGCCCCCTTCTCTTCGTTGAGAAGGGGGCTTTGGATTTGTTGCGTTATCTGTTTTATTCGCTCAAATCGACACCCAATTTTTTCACAATGGTGGCACAACGCGAGCACAGATGCGGATGGTCGGCATCTTGGCCCACGGTCGGGGAAATCACCCAGCAGCGTTCGCATTTTTCTCCTTCTGCCGTACGAACCGTCACTTTCACCTTCTCCTCCGCCGTCACGTCAGAAGAAGCTTCGTTCAGGACAACACCGGAGACAATAAACAGTTGATCCAAATGATCCGTGGACTTGAGCAACTCCCCGGCTTCCGGATTCGGCGTGATTTCGACAGCCGCTCCCAGCGAGTTTCCGATTAATTTTTCGGCCCGCGCTTCTTCCAGCGCTTTTAAGACCACATCGCGGATGGTCAACAATTCATCCCATTTTTTCTCCAGAGCTTCATCATACCAATCTTCCCTTGCAACCGGGAAATCACAAAGTTGCACACTGATTTCATGATCGCCCGGAATATATTTCCAGACTTCCTCCGTCGTATGCGGCAGGAAGGGGTTGGTGATTTTCACCAGCGTCAGCAAGACTTCATACAACACGGTTTGTGCCGAACGGCGCACTTCCGAATCCGTGGGCAATACATAGAGCCGGTCTTTTAACACATCCAGGTAGAACTGGCTTAAAAACACCGTGCAGAAATGGTGGATGTCATAGTAAACCTGGTGGAAATCATAGTCATCATAAGACTTGCTCACCCGCTCGACCAGACGATTCAGCTTGATAAGCGCATAACGGTCCAATTCGGTCAGTTCATTCAGAGCCAAGCGGTCCGAACCGGGATCAAATCCGTTTAAGTTGCCCAGCAAAAAGCGGAAAGTGTTCCGGATTTTCCGGTAAGCTTCGGCCGTTTGTTTCAAGATGGCATCCGAAATTCGCACATCTGCCCGATAATCTGAAGAAGCCACCCACAAGCGCAAAATATCCGCACCATATTGTTGGATCACTTTGGCCGGGGCAATCACGTTCCCCAAGGACTTGGACATCTTCCGCCCTTCTCCGTCCAAGGTAAATCCGTGGCTCAGCACCTCTTTATAAGGAGCTTGTCCTTTGGTTGCCACGGCGGTGGACAGGGAAGAGTTAAACCAGCCGCGATATTGGTCCGATCCTTCCAAATACATGTCCGCCGGCCATTGCAAGTTTTCCCGTCCTTCCAACACCGCACGGTGGCTGCTGCCGGAATCAAACCACACATCCATCGTATCGGTTTCTTTGCGGAACTTGTCATGGCCGCATTCGGAGCAGGTGGAACCGGGCGGCATCAATTCTTCAACCGGTTTTTCATACCAAACTGAAGAACCTCGTTCTTTAAACAGATTGGCAACAAAATCAATGGTTTCATCGGTTACATGGGGATGGCCGCATTTCGTGCAATAAAAGATCGGCAAAGGAACGCCCCAAATCCGCTGCCGCGAGATACACCAATCACCACGGTCGGCAATCATGTTGTGAAGGCGGATCTCTCCCCAGGACGGTGTCCATTTGACTTTCCGGATCTCTTCCAGCATTTTTTCACGGAATCCGTCAATCGACGCAAACCATTGTTCCGTCGCCCGGAAAATGACCGGTTTTTTGGTCCGCCAGTCATGAGGATATTGGTGGGTGATAAAGCCCAAATTTAACAAGTAGCCGGCTTCCTCCAGCTTTTCTGTCACTTTTTTGTTGGCATCGTCATAGAACAATCCTTCAAAACCGGGAGCCTGCTCCGTCATGCGCCCTTTCTCATCCACCGGGCAAAGCACGCCCAAGTTGTATTTCTGTCCAACATAAAAGTCTTCTTCCCCATGTCCCGGAGCCGTGTGAACACAACCGGTTCCTGCATCCAAAGTGACATGATCACCAAAAATGACGGGGCTTTCCCGGTCATACAGCGGATGCCGGCAAATGACGCCTTCCAGTTGTTTTCCTTTGAACGCTGACAGCACCCGGTAATCGGAAATGCCGGCCTCTTCCATCACTTTCGCCGACAAAGCTTTGGCCATCACCATTTTGCGTCCGTTCGCCTCAACCAGGTTGTATTCAAAATCCTCATGCAGGGCAACGGCCAGGTTGGCGGGAATCGTCCAAGGTGTGGTGGTCCAGATCACCACATAGGTATTGTCTGCCGAAAGCACAGCATTGCCCTGTTTCACCGGAAACAAAACATAAATGGACGGCGAGCGTTTATCACGGTATTCAATTTCCGCTTCGGCCAGTGCCGTTTCGGAAGACGGGGACCAGTAAATGGCTTTTTGCCCGCGATAAATATAACCCTTTTTCAACATTTCCCCGAACACGCGGATCTGTTCAGCTTCATATTCCGGTTTCAACGTTATATAAGGGTTGTCCCAGTCCCCCCGGACCCCCAGGCGTTTGAATTGTTCTTTTTGTTTATTGACAAAGGATAAAGCATACTCTTTGCACATTTCCCGGAATTTGACCGGATCCACGTTTTTCCGGTCCACTTTTTTCTTGCTGACGATGGCATGCTCAATCGGCAAACCGTGGGTATCCCAACCGGGAATGTAAGGAGCATAATATCCTTTCAGCGATTTATACCGGATGATGAAATCTTTGAGAATTTTGTTCAGGGCATGCCCAATGTGCAAATCCCCGTTGGCATAAGGAGGCCCGTCATGAAGAATAAAGGAATCGGCTCCTTTTCTTTTTTCCAGCACTTGCTGATAAATGTCGATCTCATCCCACCATTTTTGCATTTCCGGTTCGCGGTTGGGCAAATTCCCGCGCATTGGAAAATTGGTTTTCGGCAGATTTAATGTTTGACGGTAGTCCGGCATGTGTGTAATCACTCCTTTATCCTTTTCTAAAAACATAAAAAAACCTTCTGCATCCTCTAGGGACGAGAAGGTTTCCCGCGGTACCACCCTACTGGCTTCGTATCCTTGAATTGGAGACAAAACCTCTCAACCATCCTTAACGTGGATGACGCGGTCGACCTTACTCCAATTTCAGGTGACAGTTCCAGGGTGATTTTCGATAGAAACTCGGATTAGGCTTACACCATCCCTAATTCGCTGCAAACACGAGTTTACCTATCTACTCTTCCCTTTCTTTACCATTAGCCCTGATTCTCTTTTTACTGATCTCCCAGAACATCGGCATGTCCATTAAAACATTGCTTTTTTCTTCAGTTTTCTGGATGTTCTGCGCAACTCGCGGCGTGGTTCTTCTTCTTCATAATAGGAAGAAGCGGCGACTTCGTCCATGACGGAATTATCTTCCACATTGTTCATGCCATTGAAATCTTGGAATTCCTGCGTGTTGAAATCCTGAAACTCCTGGGTGTTGAAGTCTTTATACTCTTGGGTGTTTTGATCCATCAACATCTCCCGGGATTGATCCTGTTCGGCATATTGTTCAAGTTTCTTTCCTTGTTCTTCCAATCCGGACTCCAACTCTTCCAGGGATTCCCAATCGGAGTTTTCCAGAATGTCCAGATGCGATTGCACCAGCGTGCGGAAACGTGCACGGTAGACGGTTGCTTTTTGTTTCAGATCAAGCAGCTCGCTGTGGATGGCACGTGCCTTTTGCAATGCTTCGTTGATGATCCGGTCGGCATTTTTCTCTGCTTCCTGAACAATCAATTCGGCTTCTTTCTTGGCGTTTAAGCGGACTTCCTCGGCCACTTCCTGAGCCACACGGATCGATTTGTGAATGCTTTGTTCCATCGAGCTCAATGCTTGAGGCGACGGATGCTGAACAGGTTCCGGATAACGTTGCATCGGTTGCGGCGCGGGTGCCGGCGGTTGTACGGTTTGTTGTTGCTGCTGTTGCATTTGCTGCGGTCCGGTTTGGAACATGGATTCGTCTTCCATCAAACGTTCAATCTCTGCCTGCAACTCTTCCACTTGTTGTTCCAGTTCCAGTTTTTCCCGTGTGAGCAGTTCAAAATCTTTAATAATCTGGTCAAGAAAATCGTTCACTTCATCAACATCATATCCACGGAAAGATCTTTTAAACTCTTTATTGTGTATATCTAAAGGTGTTAATGGCATCTTTCGCACCTCCTGAAAAAATTGCACTCATTCTTATTCTGCAAAATGAAAAAACGTCCTTCCGGAAGCCTGCAAAAATCATCCGGGCTCCCATCAATGATAAGTACTCAGTTTTATCCATATTCTTCCTTTTTTGCTATGTCCCTCAATACTTTCTACAGCCAAACGTCCAAATCCTCTTAGTGAAATCAAGTCGCCCGGTGCCACCGGATAATCCGGTTGATCCACTAATTTCCAATTCACTTTGCACTTACCGCTTTTCACCATGGACGCAGCCTTTGTTCTAGAGACCCGATAACCTTCTGATATTACTGCATCGACACGCATCGAGGCCACAGAAGCCGTCCGGATCTTTCCGTTTCTTTCGGGAAGAGTCAGTTCCGCGCGATTAATCTTCCTTATACTAACACGATGGCGTCCGACTTGTCCAATACCCAGAAAAATATATTCCGCCATCTCGCCGGCAACGATAATATCGCATCCTTTCCCGTGTGGCAGGATGTCCCCCAGCATGTTCCGTTTGATTCCCAAACCCGTCAAAGCTCCCAAAACATCACGGTGTTTCAGTTCTTTTGAATCTTTTGTTTCAAGTCTGTAAAAAACCAAATCCGTCCATTCCGGATTTTCCCCGTAATAATCGGGAACAATCAAAGCGCGCTTTCGCTCTGCTTCCGGATACCCGCCATCCAGACAGAAAAGAAGATCCGGCTCCCTTTTGACAACCGACGTCAGAATAAACTGCTCCCTCGGATCCAAAAAAGGAGTGACAACCAATTGATTTCTGTCGGATGCGCGATGCACATAGTCCAAAGAACGTTCCACAAACGGGCGTTCTTCCGGACGAAAATGCATAAAAATATTTTCTTTTGACATCACAGAATTATAGCACCCAATCGATAATTGTATATACGCCTAATTCAACGAAATGCAAAACAAAAAGCGCTACGATGGGGGAGATGTCAATCATCCCGCCGATCGGTGGAATGAAGCGGCGAAACACGCTCAAATAAGGTTCGGAAACTTTCGCGAGAAAAATGCCCACCGGGGTGTCCCTGAAATTGGGAAACCACGAAGACAGGACATAAATGATGAGCACAATCGAATAGATATTGAAAAACTGGCTCACGATGGAGTAAATCATTTTTTCCACTTCACCTCAAATTTTTTGCCTCTTCCTCTTTGAAGATATCTGTGATCGATCCTTGGATATCCACATTCGCCGGTGTGCAAATAAAGATATTTTCACCCAGTTTTTGAATGTTTCCCCCCAAAGCATAGACGGTACCGCTTAAAAAGTCGATGATCCGCACCCCTTGCTCGCGGCGGACCATTTGCAGGTTGACCACCACAGGGCGGTGGCTTTTCAAGTGATCCGCAATTTCCGGCGACTCTTCATATGCGCGCGGTTCAAATAATACCATACGAATGTTTTTTTGTGTATGCAGCGAAACCACATTGCTTCGCCCCTTCGGGCTGGAAGTTCCTTGCTCTTCTTCCGTTTCTTGGTATAAATCCTCATCGGTCACGCCGAAAAAGCCCATAATCCGGTCCATGAATGTCATTGGGAAATCGCCTCCTGACACAAAGGCTAGCCACCCCGTTTTTCACCCCCAATCAAAACAGAGCCCAACCGCACCCAAGTCGCTCCTTCTTCAATGGCAATTTCAAAATCTTGGGACATGCCCATGGATAAATGAGGTACTTGCAAACGGGGATGGTTTAACCGTTGTAATTTTCCTTGCAATCGTTTTAATTCACGAAAGACAGGCCTCACTTCTTCGGGGTTGTCCGCTATGGGTGCCATGGTCATCAGGCCGGTGATGTCAATGGTTTTTAAATTCGCCACTTCAAGGGCAAATTCTTCTAATTCTTGCGGAGAAATTCCATATTTTGATTCTTCTCCCGAGACATTGACTTGCAAAAAACAACGCTGCGGCGGATATCCGCTTTGCAATACCCGTTTGTTGATTTCTTCCGCGAGGGAAAACCGGTCCAGTGAGTGGATATAGGAAAATCTGCCAACCACGTCTTTGGCTTTCCGCCGTTGCAAATGGCCGATAAAATGCCATGTTCCCCGGTCTTTTAACTTCTCCCATTTGGGAAGGGCGTTTTGCACCCGGTTTTCGCCGACATGCTCCAACCCCAGGTCCAAAATGCTTTTGGTCGCTTCCGTATCTAAATATTTAGTGACCGCAAGCACATGAACCTCCTTCGGATCCCGGCCGGAACGCTGACACGCCTGCCCGATTCGTTGTTTCACTTTTTCCCACCGGTTAGCAAATTCGTTCATTCCGATCCCCTTTCCTTCTTTCCGATGTATGCAACCATTCGTCCGGTTTCTCCCTGATCGCGACGATGGGAATAAAAATAATCTTGGTCACAGCTTGTACAAAACCGTGACAAAAGAATATGTCGCGGATGGACGCCGGCTTTTTCCAAAATTTTGGCATTGGCTTTTTTCAAATCCAGCTGCCAGCGACCCGGTTCCCGGCTTACGGCGACTTCATTTAGAGCTTTTTCATCCGATAATATGTTTTCCAGCGGCCGGTACACCCGTTCATCCACTTCATAACAACAGGAGCCGATCGACGGGCCAATCACGACACGGATTTTTCCGGGATCTGCTCCAAGCGATGTGAAACGTCCGACCATTTTTGAACCGATTCCCCCGACCGTTCCTTTCCAACCGGCATGCGCAATCCCGATCCAGTCGACATCGGGGGCATAAAAATAAAGCGGAACACAATCGGCAAAGTAGGCCGCCAATAAGATTCCGGTTTCGTTTGTCACCATCCCGTCGGTGTCTTGGAAGGCGGTTTTCCGCGAATCTTTTCCATATCCCCGGTGTTTCTCCCCCACCGTTTCGATATGGACACCATGAACCTGTTCCCCGCAAGTCCAAGCGGAAAAAGGCATCTGAAGCGCATCAGACAGTTCTTTCCGGTTGGATAGGACTTGTTCCGGTTGATCCCCGACATGTAGTGCGTAATTTCGACAGAATTTATCTTCTTTGTGATCTTTGGCGCTAAAACCCACGGTCAGATGAGGGAACATGCGCTCCCATTCCTCCACCGTAAAATAAGGCACACCATTTTTCTGTTGATAACGAAATGGCTCCATATACACCCTCCCTTTCAATCATATTACCATATCTTCACAACGGAACAAACTGATTAACGGTACTCGTCACCGTCCGGTAACATGGCGTGGGAAGGGGGTGCCATCGGGGAGGACCGGCCGTTGTCCAACCGGACCAAAATCACATCCGAGCCGATTTTTACAATGTGACGCCATGGAATCACCCACTCATGCCCCCCGGAAACCAACCCGAACCATCTCGTTTCCCCGGGAACCACAATGGCCTGGATCACGCCTTTTTGCATATCCAGCTCCAAATCATAAATTTGTCCCAACTTGCGCCCGTCAGCAATATTCACAACATCTTTTTCCTGCAACTCGGATATTTTCATGGGAAAGATGCCCTCCGTTTGCCATGATTTTTTATTATATATATGTAAACAGGCCGGAAAATGTAATGAGGACATCCCTTTTTTAAGCAGAACTTTTCCCGTTAAAAAAAGCTTGCCATTTCCACCCGTTGGCAAGCTCCGGTTTATATTTTAATTAATAAATTTATTCATTTGTTGTATTGCTGCTTTCTCCAAGCGAGAAACCTGGGCTTGGGAAATGCCGATTTCATCCGCCACTTCCATTTGTGTTTTTCCTTCGAAAAAGCGCATGGACAAAATCATTTTTTCTCTTCCGTTTAACCGGTTCAGTGCCTCTTTCAGTGCAATCTCTTCAATCCACTGCACATCTTTGGATTTGTCATCACTTAATTGATCCATGACAAAAATCGGATCACCGCCATCCTGATAAACCGGTTCAAACAACGAAACCGGGTCTTGAATCGCATCAAGTGCAAACACAACATCTTCTTTCGGGACATTTAATGCTTCCGATATTTCGTAGATCGTCGGTTCCCTGGAATGCCGGTTGGTCAATTGATCGCGAACCTGCAGTGCTTTGTATGCAATATCCCGCAACGACCGGGATACACGAATCGGATTGTTATCCCGCAAATACCGCCGGATTTCTCCGATGATCATCGGCACGGCATAGGTTGAGAATTTGACATTTTGGCTGAGATCAAAATTATCAATGGCTTTCATTAATCCGATACATCCCACTTGGAATAAATCATCCACGCATTCTCCACGGTTATTGAAACGTTGAATCACACTCAGCACCAAGCGTAAGTTCCCATTGACCAATTTTTCCCTCGCTTTGAGATCTCCGGCTTGATATTTCTGGAACAATACACGCATCTCTTGGTTTTTCAGGACCGGGAGTTTTGATGTATCCACACCGCAGATTTCCACTTTGTTTCGTGCCATGAAAAATTCTCCTCCTCAGGATGGAACTAAATTACAGTATGTCCTGCGAAGGAGAATTTATAATGAAAATGAAATTAAACCATTTTATTGAATTCTTTACGCAATCTCTTAATAATCCTTTTTTCGAGACGGGAAATATAGGACTGCGAAATTCCCAACAGATCTGCGACATCCTTCTGTGTTTTCTCTTCACCGCCATCCAGACCAAAACGCAAAATCATAATTTTCCGTTCCCGGTCCGAAAGATGCGACAAAGCCGTCCGCAATATTTTTTTATCCACTTCTTCTTCAATGTCGCGGCAAATGATGTCATTATCCGTCCCCAACACATCAGACAGCAGCAACTCATTTCCATCCCAATCCGTGTTTAAGGGCTCGTCGAACGAAACTTCCGACCGGACTTTGTTGTTGCGGCGCAAAAACATCAAAATTTCATTTTCAATACAACGGGAAGCATAGGTGGCCAATTTGATTTTTTTCTCCGGATCAAAGGTGTTTACCGCTTTAATCAAACCGATGGTTCCGATTGAAACCAGATCCTCGATATGGATCCCGGTATTTTCAAACTTCCTTGCGATGTACACAACCAAGCGCAGGTTTCTTTCGATCAGGATGGCCCGGACAGCCGAATCCCCGCTTGGAAGCCGTTCCAACAAATGGGCTTCTTCTTCTTTGCTCAGCGGCGGCGGAAGGGCTTCACTGCCTCCGATATAGTAGATTTCTTCTCCTTTCAGCCCGAAATGAATTAAAATACGATACCAGAATAATTGAAACGCCATTTTCCATCTGGCAAACATCCCTTTTACCTCCTCTTTTAAACGGCTGATACACAGGATGGATGAATAATCGCCTGGTAAGTTCCGTCGGATGAAAGACTTCCGACATCTATACCTATGAGAATTTTCTTGATTTTATTCTCATTTTCTCCTTGCGAAATGATGACATAATCGGGTTTGACGGCCAGCAGGAGGTTATTCTTTTTTCCGGCCGCCCGGTAAGGAATCAGGCGGATGCGATTCATCCAATCCGCCGGCAGCTCTTCCCAGTCTTTTTCAAACCCCGGCTCTTTGGCCATTTTCCATAAGGGTTCCGGAAGCAGCGTTTTTAACTGCTCCAATTCCACCATGATCACCGGCGCGCGGGTGATCGGATCCCGCAATTGATTTCCGGTGTCCACCAGTCCCACGCAACGCAATTCCTGATCCTTCAAGCGGATTTTCACATCGGCTGTGAATTGGTGAAACATTTGCCGCTCATCCAGCGAACGCAATGACAAGCGGGTGTACAACCACACAACCGGAAATCCGAAAATGATCAGCCCCCATGAGACCGGGGATCCCCATCCATGTTGGGATTCCGTGTAAAAAATGCCTCCGGCCACCTGGCTGTCACCGGTCATGACATAGTGAAAAGCAATCATTGCTCCGCCCGTAATAAAGCAAATGAGATAAAACATTCCCAAATTCCTGAAAAAAGCGAGCGGATCCTTCCAACCGAAAGCAATCCAAACCATAAAAAAGGAGACAATGATTTTCACCGGCAAAAAGTAGGCGATGGAAAATTGCGGCCACAGATGCAACATTGAGTAAAATCCGCCCAGCAGGGCCGAAAGCAATAACCGCCACCAGACGGCCTTTTGCTTCCGGATCCCGGAAGTGAGCCAGAGGAGCAAAAAATCAATTGCGCTGTTGAGAAAGAAAACCACGTCCGCATACACTGTCATAAGCTCTCTCTCCAAATTGAGGTGAGAATAGTATATCTTAATCTATATTTCAAAGTCTGTCTAAACTTGCCAACCCCGTTTGACTTTTTTCGTCGAACCGGAAAACAACCTGCAGGCTCCAACCGCACGGCGTGCAAAAAAAAGCAACCGGACCCCCGAAGGAGTCCGGTTGCAGCAAACAGCCGGTCATTTGTTTTTGCGGTTGCGCAGGAAAGTGGGCACTTCCAAGTTGCCGTAAGGATCCATGATGCTTTCTTCATCCGGTTTTTTGGGAGCAGGGTCTTTTTGCAAGCGTTGGAACGGGTTCAAATTGTTGTCTTCCCTTCCGCCAAAAGAAGGTTTTCCCTGTGATTGCGGTTTGACGCTCTTTTTCTCTTGCTCTTCGTGATCGAAGCCGGTGGCAATCACCGTGACCAAAATTTCATCTTTGAGATCTTCATTAATAACCGCCCCGAAAATCATGTTCACTTCCGAGTGGGAAGCCTGGGTCACTATATCCGCCGCTTCATATACTTCGTATAAACTCAAATTGGTGCCGCCGGTGATATTCATCAGCACACCGCGGGCTCCTTCGATCGAGGTTTCGAGCAAAGGACTGCAAATCGCTTTTTTGGCCGCATCGGCAGCGCGGTTTTCCCCGTTGGCTGAACCGATTCCCATCAAGGCGGAACCCCGTTCCGTCATAATGGTGCGGACATCCGCAAAGTCAAGGTTGATGAGTCCCGGGACGGCAATCAAATCGGAAATCCCCTGAACCCCTTGTCTCAGCACGTTATCCGCTTCCCTGAACGCTTCCAACATCGGGGTGTTTTTATCCACGATTTCCAACAGGCGGTCGTTGGGAATCACGATCAACGTGTCCACATTTTCCTTTAATGCCGCAACCCCTTGTTCCGCCTGATTTGCTCTTCTCCGTCCTTCAAACGTAAACGGTTTGGTGACCACGCCGACGGTCAGCGCCCCCAATTCACGGGCCACCGCGGCAATCTCCGGCGCCGCTCCGGTTCCGGTGCCTCCACCCATTCCGGCGGTGACAAACACCATGTCGGCTCCCTTTAAGACGCTTTCGATTTGTTCCCGGCTTTCTTCAGCTGCTTTTTTCCCGATTTCCGGTTTGGCACCGGCTCCGAGCCCCCTGGTCAATTTTTCCCCGATTTGCAGGCGGACAGGCGCCTTGGAGCGGTTTAAAGCTTGGGCATCCGTGTTGACGGCAATAAACTCGACCCCTTGTACGCCCGCCTCAATCATCCGGTTGACTGCATTGCTTCCGCCACCACCGACACCAATGACTTTTATCTGGGCAATTTGTTCCATTTCAAGATCAAAATCCAACATATTCTTGTCCCTCCAATACAAATGCTTACCAAAATCTTTTTAAATGAATTCATTTAACCAGTTTTTCATTTTTTCAAAAGCCGACGGTCCACGCTGCTTTTTCTGGCGAGGAGGGTGATGGGAGGCACGATGCGACTCGGTTTGAAAAGCCCCGCGTTTATGCAAGTAGTGAATCATGCCGACTCCGCCGGTGTATGAGGGCTCCTTGACGCCGATATTTTGGGGAGTGGCGATCCGTACGGCTCCGCCCAATTGGCTTTGCGCCACATGCAGGATATGCTGTGTTGCCATGACTCCTCCCGTCAACACATAACCACCGGCAGGTTCTTCCGAAAATCCCATGGCTTTGACCTGTTGGCGGATCAACTGAAACATTTCTTCCAGCCGGGGTTCAATAATTTGCGCCAATTCCAGTTGAGTCACAATCCGGTCTCTGCTCGTTCCAATCGTCTGCACATTAAACATCTTGTCTGTCAGCGCAAATTCTTTACAGGCAACCCCGTATTTGCATTTCACTTCCTCGGCTGAGCTGGTCTGTGTCCTGAGTCCTATCGCAATGTCATTGGTTATGTATTCCCCGCCGATCGGAATGACGGAAGTTCCTGCTAGGTGACCGTGCTGATAAACCGTCAGGGTCGTGGTTCCGCCACCCATATCCACCATGACGACACCCAGATTTTTCTCATCATCGGACAGGCAAAGTTCACTGACAGCCAGCGGCAAAAACACCATTCCGGCGATATTTAAGTCCGCCCGCTCCACACAGCGGAGCAGATTGGTCAAAATCGTCTTGGTCCCGGTGACAATGATCGCATCCACTTCCAACCGGACACCGACCATTCCGTTCGGATCTTTGATATCATCGAGGCCGTCAACAATAAATTGCTTTGGAACGACTTCAATCACTGCCCGTTCCGGCGGCAAGGCAATCACCCGCGCCGCTTGCAACACACGGTCAATGTCATGAAGGCTGATCTCCCTGTCTTCACTGGAAACAGCAACAACACCATGGCTCGGCTGCAAAGAGACATGGTGTCCAGACACTCCGACAAACACCTCGGAAATCTCTATGCCAACCATGCGTTCAGCATGATCCACCGCTTCGCGAATTGATTGTACGGCTTGATCAATATTAATGATGGCTCCCTTTTTCATCCCTTGTGACTCTGCCGTCCCCACTCCCACAATGTGTGGTGTTCCGTCTGCATTGATTTCGGCTACGATGACACGAACTTGTGAAGATCCAATATCCAAAGTGATAACGAAATCCTCATTGCTCAATTCTGGGCACCTCCTTGCCCGGGAGTCAGTCTTAAAGTATGGGTATCCATTTTAGAATGAAATTATATTAAGGAAAAGGGAGGAAACTCTTACAAACCATATTCAACAATCAAAGAGTGATCCCCTCTAAAGCAAAACATTTTTATTGATATTCCTTTTTCCATGTTTTTCTTTTTAAACAGACTTTCTCATGTCAGGTTGCCGGCTCCGTTCCGTCATCCGGAATAAACCAGATGCTTTCCAACAAATACAGTGTACCTTGCGGATGTTTAGAAAACGAGGGATAATAATTCATTTTTTGTGCAAGGTCTTCCACTCTCACAAAAATGCGGTGTTGATAACCGGTTAAAATTTCCACTTGATCCTGGTGTTTGGGGACGGGTCGGACTTCTTTGATGGAACGTTGAATCATCGGAGGGATTTTTCCAATTTCTTGCACCGTTTGTTGCAGCATGGGATGGGCAAGATCCCACCCTTTAAATAAAATCCGGTCATATTTGAATGAAAGCTGCCGGTGAGGTAAAATAGTACCGTCCGATAAAATGGGGAGATGTTTCTGATCTTTGGTTTCAACCCAACCGACAACCGGTTTTTCCCGGACCAAAATGGTCACTTTATCCGGAAACGACTTTTTGACCTCTGCATGACGGACTTCGGGAATGGTCCGGATTTGATTTGCGATTTCGCCGGGTTGGACACCAAAAAAAGAAACCCCTTTCTGTAACCGCGCTTTCTTCAAAATCGTTTCGGTTGATACCAATTGGTTTCCGGATATTTCAATCTCTTTGATTTTACTCAGCGGCGATCGCAAGAAGATGGCAAACAACGCTCCCATAAAAAACAAAAAGATAAATGCCAAAATCCATGGTGACGGGGACCGTTTTTTGCCAATCCGGTTGCGAAAGGGAGGAATGCGTTCATCCACCAAATGATACTCCTTTCCTCTGCTTTCGCCTGACTGACCTGGATGCAAAAAATATAATCTTCCCTATATATTACCACAAATATGGGATGTTGAAAGGTTTTCGCACAAAAAAACAGCGGCACAATCGTGCTACTGTTCAGCATCCTTCTGGATTCGTTTGATATTTCCTCCCAATTGTCGGAATGTTTCTTCCATCGGCTCATAACCCCGGTCGATATGGTGAACGCCATGTACAACGGTCCGGCCGCAAGCCGCCAATCCGGCGATCACCAATGCCGCTCCGGAACGCAAATCCGATGCAAACACTTCGGCTCCTTTCAGTCTTTTTACCCCGCGGATCGTAACCGTACACCCGTCCAAATGCATATCCGCTCCCATTTTCTTCAATTCGTGCACATGTTTCAAGCGCCGTTCAAAAATGTTTTCGGTCACCCGGCTTTCGCCCTCCGCCAACGCCAGCAGGACCATGGTTTGCGGTTGCATATCGGTCGGAAATCCGGGAAACGGCTTTGTCACCAATTCAGAAGCCGGCCGGATGGATGAACCTGCCTTTACCCGGATACCCTCCGGATCCGGACGGAAATGAACCCCCAACGGCTCAAGATGTGCGGCGAGCCCTTCCATCTCGGCTTCCTTGATCCCTTTCATGACCAATTCTCCCCGGGTGATCACCGATGCAATGGCGAACGTGCCCGCGGCAATCCGGTCGGACATGACCTGATGGGAAGCAGCTGTCAATTGATCCACCCCGATAATCCGGATCTCGGGCGTGCCGGCTCCTTCGATCTGAGCCCCCATTTTGGCCAGGTATGTTGCCAAATCAACAATTTCCGGCTCACAAGCTGCATTTTCAATGACGGTTTCCCCTTCGGCACACACCGCCGCCATCATGATGTTTTCCGTGGCGCCGACACTCGGAAATGCCAACGGGATGTGTGTTCCGGTCAGTTTGGGTGCTGCACACTGAATGATCCCATCCGTCTCCACAATTTCCGTTCCCAACATGGCAAGCCCTTTGAGATGGAGATCAATCGGGCGTGCACCGATATTGCATCCCCCGGGTTTGGTCACATGAACCCGCTGAAGACGTGCAAGCAACGGCCCCATCAGAAAAACCGATGACCGGATTTGCCTCATCAGATGTTCCGGAATGCAATGTTTTTCTATGTTCCGGGTATCCACATACAACGTCGACCGTTCACGAACAATTTTCGCCCCCAGCGATTCCAAAATATGACACATCGCAAAAATGTCGGTCAATCCGGGAACGTTTTCGATTCGGTGAATTCCTTCGGCTAAAACCGTGGCAGCCAGGATGGGCAAGGTTGCATTTTTTGATCCTTGGACACGAACAGATCCGGACAGAGGTTTGCCACCTTCAATCACAAACCGTTCCAATGTGTCACCTCCGTTTACTCTTCACCCACCACCTGCACTTCCGGTTCGAGACGGATATTGTATTTTTCCTCAATGGTTTGAATGATGTGCTCGATCAATTGCAAAACATTTTTGGCCGTTGCATTACCCCGGTTGATAATAAAGTTCGCATGCGTGGTAGACACTTCGGCATCCCCGATCCGGAAGCCCTTTAAACCGGCTTCCTGGATCAGGCGTCCGGCGTAATCCCCCGGCGGATTTCTGAAAACACTACCAGCGCAAGGATATTGTAATGGCTGTGTCTTTCTCCGGCGGTCTTTATAAGAAGTCAGCCGCGACATGATCTCATCCCGTTCTCCGTACTCCAATGTGAAAGAAGCTTCGGTCACGATTCCTTTCAGTTTGGTTTGAAGCACGGAAGTACGATAGCGAAATTCCATCTCTTCATTCGACAATGTCACCCATTCACCGGTTTCCAAAAGTACAGTCGCGGAATGAAGAACTTTAGAAATCTCAGAACCGTGCGCACCCGCATTCATGTAGACGGCGCCCCCCACGTTGCCGGGGATTCCCGCCGCAAACTCCAATCCGGTCAGCCCTTGTCTGGAGGTCATGGTTGCCAGCAAGATGGTGGAATACCCGCCACCGGCGGTGACCCGGGTTCCATCCACTTTCAATTCGTTAAACCCTTCATCCAATTTGAACACCACACCCCGGATTCCGCCATCCCGCACCAACAGATTGGATCCTCTGCCAATCACTCTCCAAGGAATCTGATGCCGGTACACCACTTGCATCGCCTGTTCCAATTCTTCCTTGTTGCGCGGATAGATCAAAAGATCGGCAGGACCTCCCACTTTCCACGTCGTATGGCGGGACAAAGGTTCATTGACTCGCACATCCTGAATTCCGATGTTTTTCATCTCTTGTATGATTTGTTCCACTTGATCGTCCCTCCTCGCCTATCCCGAAAGAGTCCCTCCAACCACTGGCTTAACATAGTTTATGCCGGTCCGCACCGATTGTGACGAACGTCCAGTTGGAAAGGCCTTTCTTCACTCAGTCATGGGTAACTGCAATTTTTTCCAGTTCGCTGACCAATACTTCGGCCGCATGGGGACGCCCCAGACGGCTGGCCGCTTCACTCATCGCATGATGTTCTTCTTTATTTTCAATCAGCCGTTTCACTTCACGCCACAAGTTTTGGCCCGTGCACTCACTTTCCAGAAGCATTTTGGATGCCCCTTGTTCCTCCAGCCATCTTGCATTGGCTTCCTGGTGGTTGTTGGTGACATAAGGGGACGGAATCAGAATAGAGGGTAAACCCAATGCTGTCAACTCCGCCAGCGTCGAAGCCCCGGCTCGTCCAACCACCAGATACGTGGCTGCCAGCACATCCGGCATGTTATAGATAAACGGCTTGATGTCCAAGTTGGGGATGTCATCGGTTTGCACCATTTCACGAATTTTATCATAGTGCACTTCACCGGTCACATAGACAAAATGGACATCCGGCATTTCTTTCATGCGGGGAATCATTTCAAGAACCGCTTCGTTAATGGCTTTGGCTCCCCGGCTTCCTCCGAAGATCAGGATAATCGGTTTGTGTGCGTCCGTAATCCCCAAAGATTTTCTTCCGTTCGCGGCATTGGCTTGTACCACTTCGGTCGCCCGCGGGTTGCCGGTGAAGACAATGCGGTTGGCACGGCTCAAATATTTTTGCGATTCCTCCAGGCTGATGGCAACCACATCCACAAACCGCGATAAAAATTTGGTGGTCAAGCCCAACACGACATTTTGCTCATGAATCAGGGTCGGAATTCCCAACTGGTGGGCCGCATACACAGCCGGACCACTGACGTAACCGCCGGTTCCCACCACCACATCCGGCTCAAACTCGCGCATGTATTCTTTAGATTTGCGCACGGCTTTGATGAACTTGTGCAAGGTGTGGACGTTTTCCCAAGAAACGCTTCTCTTAAACCCTTGAATTTCCACAGTATAAAAATGAATGTTCCCTTCTTTGGGAACAATTCGCGATTCCAATCCTTCACTGGTACCGATATAAGCGATTTCCACATCCGGGAATTTTTTTCTGACAGCCCGGGCAATTGCCAAAGCCGGGTAAATATGCCCGCCGGTTCCGCCACCGGATAACAAGATTCGTTTCATTGATCCTTCCTCCTGATTATTTGGATTTACGTACAAACCGCGATAAATTCATCAATATTCCTACGGCTGCTAATGTCAATGTGAGGGAAGAACCTCCGTAACTCAAAAAAGGCAATGTGATTCCGGTCACCGGAAAAACCCCGGAGACAACGCCGATATTGATCACGGCCTGAATGATGATCATCGCCGTGATCCCTGTTGCCACCAAGCTGTAAAACATGTTGGGAACACCCATGGCCACCCGGATGCCGCGCCATACCAGGACGGCAAACAGCAGAATCACCGTGGCCGCTCCCAAAAAACCCAACTCTTCGGCTAAAATCGAAAAAATGAAATCCGTATGCGGTTCAGGAAGATACAGGTGTTTTTGTTTGCTCATGCCAAGCCCCAGCCCCATGAGTCCGCCAGGGCCGATGGCATATAATGACTGGATCAGATGATATCCCGCACCAAGCGGATCCTGCCACGGATTTAAAAAAGCGACAATCCGCTGAATACGGTAAGGTGCAGCCAGTATCAGCATGACAAAACCGACCACACCCAATAAGAAAAAGAAAGCCAAATGTTTTTTTCTGGCTCCGGCAGCAAAAATCAAAATAATTCCGGCTCCCATCAAGACCGTGCCCGTTCCCAGATCCGGTTGCATCATGATCAGCCCGAAAGCGAGCCCCAACAACAGGAGTGCAGGTAAAAAACCCCGGGTAAAATGTTTGATGTCATAATCGGGGTTGGAAAACATGCGGGACAAAAACATAATCATGGCCAGTTTCATAAACTCGGAAGGCTGAATGCTGAAAGCTCCGATTCCCAACCAACTTCTTGCACCGTTACGCAAAATTCCAACCCCGGGGATCAAAACGATCAACAACAGAATAAAACATATGACAATCCCTGGTTTCGCCCATTCACGAAACTTTTCCGGGTCCAGTTTTGCAATCCAAAACATCAGGAAAACACCCAAAGATGCAAACAAGAACTGCCGCTTGGCGAAATAAAACGCATCATCGTATTTATGATAAGCAAAAGCGGCACTTGCGCTGTACACCATCAATACACCGATGGTCAAAAGCAAAACAATCGCAACCACAATGATGATATCGGGTGTTTGGCTCTTTGGATTCATGGGCGTTTTCACCTCTTGGTAATTTGGGCAAGCTCTTATACTTGAAGATTATGCACGGTCTTCTTAAATATGCTTCCCCTTTCCTCAAAAGAGGTGAACTGGTCCCAGCTTGCACAGGCCGGGGAGAGCAACACCACATCCCCGGGCCGGGCCAGGTCAAATGCCCGTTTCACAGCCGTTTCCAAACCGTCCACGGAATACACATCTTTCAGCCCGGCATCCTTTCCCCGCCGGGTCAGGATCTCTTTGGTTTGGCCATAGGCAATCAACGCTTTCGCCCTTTTTTTAAAAACCGGAATCAACTCTTTGAAGTCAATCCCCCGGTCCAAGCCTCCCCCGATCCAGATGACGGGTTCACGAAAGGATTCCAAGGCTTTGGAAGCCGCTTGCGGATTGGTCGCTTTGGAATCATTGTAAAAACGGACTCCGTTGATCTCAGCCACAAATTCCAAGCGGTGCTCCACCCCGCGAAAGTTTTTCAGCACCTCACGGATGCCAGCCACGCCCGCTCCGGCTGCCAGACTCATCGCGGTGGCCGCCAGCACATTTTCCAGGTTGAATTCACCGCACAGGGCAATGTCATTCACCGGAAGGACCGGTTCCGTTTTGTCCCCGATCCGGGCGGTCACCATGCCCTCACGGACAAACACTCCTTCCGGCACTTCCTCCTTCCGGCTGAACCACCAGACCTGACTTTTGATTTGCCCGGCCGCCTCTTGACACACCGGATGATCCCGGTTCAGGACGGCGATGTCTTCCGGCGTCTGATTTTGAAACAATTTCATTTTGGAAGCAAGATAATCATCCATATTCAAGTGGTAGTCCAAATGCGCCGGATAAACGTTCAAGAGACAAGCGATGTCCGGTTTGAATGTGCGGGTTCCTTTCAACTGAAAGCTGCTGAGCTCCGCGACCAGCCACGCGTTTTTCGGGTTGGAACGGACCGCTTCGGTCAATGCTTGTCCGATGTTTCCGGCCACCTGATTTTGAATTCCGCTTTTGGTCAACATTTCCCCCACCAAGGTCGTGGTGGTGGTTTTCCCGTTGGAACCCGTTATTCCGATGACCGGGGAATCGGAAAGGAGTCCGGCGATCTCCACTTCCGTTATGACGGGGATACCCTTTTCCGAGGCTTGAACCACCGGTTTGGCATGATAGGGAATGCCCGGATTTTTCACCAACCAATCCACTTTCTCATGAATCAAATCATCCGGATGGCTTCCGCAAAGAACCGGGATCCCCAATTCTTCCAATTCTTCTGCTTCGGGACATTGTTCCCGCGGCTTTAAATCATTGACCACCACATTGGCGCCCAACTCATGCAAACATTTGGCAACTGCGACTCCACTGCGGGCCAGCCCCAAAACAACCACCTGGCGACCCGCCCAAATTCCGGTATTTTTCATCACAACCACATCTCCAAAAAGACACCCAAACCGGCGAGAACCAGACCGAAGAACCAGAAGGTGGTCACCACCCGCCACTCGGACCAGCCGCACAATTCAAAGTGGTGGTGTAACGGGCTCATGCGAAACACCCGTTTGCCACGGAATTTAAATGAAGTCACCTGAATCATCACAGACAATGTTTCAATTACAAAAATTCCACCGATAATGGGTAACAATAATTCCGTTTTCGTAATCACGGCCAACGCTGCAATGCCGCCGCCGAGAGCCAATGAACCGGTATCTCCCATAAACACTTTTGCCGGATTGGCATTAAACACCAAGAATCCCAGAAGCGCCCCGACCACGGCCACGGAAAAAATCGTCACCGTCGGGTTGCTTTGCAAAATCCCGATCACGGCATAAGCACCGTACGCACTCACTGCCGTTCCGGCCAACAAGCCATCCAAACCGTCCGTCAGGTTCACGGCATTGGAAGCACCGATCATCATCAACAAGAGAAGAGGCAGATACAACCAATTCAGATGAATGGTCAAATCGGTAAAAGGAATGTCCAAACTGAAAATATAGTTGTTGGGACCGCCTGTCCGTACTTCCAGCAGCACCCAGAAAAGCACCAAACCGATAAACAGCTGACCGAGTAATTTCTGGTTGGCGGTCAGTCCGAGATTCCGTTTCATTACCACTTTAATGTAATCATCCAAAAAGCCGAGAATTCCGTAACCCAATGTCGCAAACACCAAAAAGAACAAGTCCGCGTTAATAATGGCATCGTTGTTGTTCAGCAACGTCAAACTGCTGAGCGGAACGGCCGTCAACACGATCGCGGTGAGGATAATCACTCCGCCCATCGTCGGGGTTCCCGCTTTCTTCAAATGGGCTTGCGGCCCTTCCTCACGGATGCTCTGACCGAATTTCAACCGTTTTAACACCGGAATAATCATCGGTCCCAGGATGACGGCAATACCAAAAGCAACTGCAAGTGGAATTAAAATAAATCGAAATTCTAGATTCCCCATAGTTCTTCCCCTACGCTCCTTCAGTCATATTTTTGACAATCTGATCGAGCCTCGCTGCACGTGAAGCTTTGACTAAGAGGATGGTCTCTGGATGTCCTTCCCGGAGCAATGTTTCGACAGCTTCATCCGGCGTATGGAAATGAACGAGGGCTTGATTGTCATCAGCTTTTGCTTTCATGGCTCCTTCATGAATCCACCGGCCCCGTTCGCCAATCGTATATAAGCGGTGAATGCCTTTTTCCATGGCATACACCCCCAACTCTCTATGATAATGCTCCTCTTGTTCCCCGATTTCAAGCATATCTCCCAGAAGAGCCCATTTCTCTTTTTCCGGCTCAATCTCTGCCAACAAGTCCAATGCCGCTTTCATGGATGTGGGACTGGCATTGTAGGCATCATCGATCAACAACATTCCATTTATTGCCGGTTTCGTCTCCAAACGCATTCCGGTCAGGGTCACATTTGCCAGGCCGCGGACGATCTCCTCTTCCCGAAGCTGAAAATACCGGGCCACCTCGATGGCAAGCATTGCGTTTTTGACATTGTGCCTTCCCAATAACGGCAAGGTGAAACGGGTGCCGGTTTTCCGGGATTGAAAAGAAACACCCTCGGTACCCCTGACCTCAATTTGTTCCGGAGATTCGTCGGAATCCGTTTCCCATCCGGCTTTGATCAACTTTCTGGATTCCTCTTTCAACAAGTTCCGAAGCAACGGTTCATCTCCGTCGATCACCAAAGTCCCTGCCGGGGACAGTCCATCTTTAATTTCCAATTTTGCCCTTGCAATTCCTTCCCGGCTCCCCAAATGTTCGATATGGGACTCGCCGATGTTGGTGATCACCGCGACGTCCGGACGGGCAATCTTCGAAAGGACGGAAATCTCCCCGCGGTGGTTCATTCCCATCTCGATCACCGCAATTTCCGTTTCCTCCGGCATCGATAGCAAGGTTAACGGCACTCCGATATGGTTGTTGAGATTTCCTTTCGTTTTATGCACCGCATATTTTTCTGCCAACAAAGATGCGATGAGATCCTTGGTGGTGGTTTTTCCATTGCTTCCTGTCACTGCAACGACTTTGGCCTGACATTCCGCGCGGTATCCGGCAGCCAGTTGTTGCAATGCTTTCAACGTGTCTTCCACCAGAATGACAGGGAGGTGAAGCTCCGGCAACGGCCGGTCCTGCTGCCACAAGACAGCTGCCGCTCCCTTTTCCCCGGCATCCTTTACAAACTGATGCCCGTCAAAACGTTCACCGACCAGAGGCACATAAAGCTGATTGGCCCGGATGTTCCGCGTATCCGTGGACACCCCGCGCACCAGCCGGTGAAGATCGGCGGGACTTCCCTTCCAGCTTCCGCCGGTTGTTTCCAAAATCCATTGACATGTACGTTGCATTTCATCATTCCTCACTTTGCCCGCATGGATGAAATCGCATCGGCGGCGACTTCCCGGTCATCAAAATGATGGCGTACGCCGTTGATTTCCTGATAGGTTTCATGGCCTTTTCCGGCAATTAAAATCACATCTTCCGGTTTGGCTTTGGCCACCGCTTCATAAATCGCTTCCTTGCGGTTTTCAATCACCAAATAACGGTCTTCGGGATACTGGTCCACCCCGACCAACATATCATCCAAAATCGTGACGGGATTTTCCGTACGAGGGTTATCCGAGGTGAAAATGGCCAAATCACTGTTTTTCACCGCAATCTCCGCCATCAGCGGACGTTTGCTGCGATCGCGGTCCCCGCCGCAACCCACAACGCAAATCACCCGCCCCTTGGCAAATTCGCGAATGGTGGTCAACGCATTTTCCAGACTGTCTGGTGTGTGGGCGTAATCCACAAGAACCGAATAAGGCTGTCCCAAATCCACCGGTTCAAACCGCCCGCTGATTCCTTCCACTTCAGCCAATGCCGTCTGAATCAGTTTAAGGTCCATGCCTTCAATCAGCGCGACGGAAACGGCCGCTAATACATTATATACATTAAATTTGCCGACCAGTCTTGTCTGAATGGGAACTTCCCCGCGAAAGGTTTTTAACGTGAAGGTTGTTCCCGAAGAAGAAAACCGGATATTTTCCGCCGTGACGTCGGCCGGCTGCCCGATGCCGTAGGTAATCACCTGGGCCGGCGTCCGTTGCATGAAATAACCGGAAGCTTTGTCATCCGCGTTTAATACGGCAAACGTATTATCTTCTAAATCTTCCGCATAAGCATTACCCAATTGACTGAACAGCAAACTTTTCGCTTCGCGGTAGTTTTCCATCGTCTCATGGTAATCCAAATGATCTTGCGTCAAATTCGTGAAAACAGCGATCCGAAATTGACAACCTCTGGTTCTTCCCATGTCCAATGCATGTGATGAAACTTCAATGACAGAATACTCACAACCCTCATCTTTCATCATTCGAAACGTCTTTTGCAAATCCGTCACTTCGGGCGTTGTGTTTTTGGTTGCAAACTTTTTCTTTCCGATTTTCGTCTGAATGGTTCCGATCACGCCGGTTAAAGAACCTTTATGTCTGAGAAGCTGTTCAATCAGATAAGTCGTGGTTGTCTTTCCGTTTGTTCCCGTCACTCCAATCAGCTTCAATTCTTTCGTCGGATAGTGGTAGAATTTCGCAGCCACCACGGCCATCGCTCTGCGTGTGTCAGGCACTTGAATCACGGGAATGCCCGGCAAATCAACCGGCTTTTCCACCATGACCGCCGCGGCGCCGTTGGCCACCGCCTGCTCGACGAAACGGTGGGCATCCACCTGCGTCCCTCTCAGAGCAATAAACAAGTCTCCCGGCTGAACCTGACGGGAATCGATTTGGATGCCATGAATTTCGGTCATCAGATCCCCTGTCGTTTTGTGCAACATTAACGGCCGGATTAACTCACATATTCGCATCTTCTTCCTCCTTTTCGACAACAGAAAGACAACAGAAAATGCCAGGGGTATTCCTGGCATGGTCTATTCACATACCCTATTTTAATCTCCTTTCTATCATTTGTCACTTTCCTTGGCAAGTGCGCACTTTCCTCAATTCATCGGATAAACCCCCGAGAATTCAAGGAGTGAGCAAAATCAAGCCACAGAATCCCCACAGAAATGTTTGCATTTTGTTTGCAAATTGTTTGCATTTAAGTAACAAAGAAGCGCCGCTTGGCAATCCGATCCGGTGTTTTTCTATGAATCCCCCAGGTAGATTTTGATGGTCGTTCCTTTTTTGACACGTTGCCCGGGCTTGGGCATTTGATCAATCACCTTTTGTCCTTTTCCATAAACTTGCAGCGGAAAGGAATACAAACTGGAACGAATTTCATCGATGTCCTGATTGACCAGATTGGGCGCCGGGACAATCGGGATCTCTGCCGGCCCGTTTTCCGGCGGAATTTGTTTGGTTCGTTTCGGGATTTTTAAATACCGCAGGCTGTCATCCAAAATGTTGCCGACAATGGGGGCGGCAACCACTCCGCCGAATTGAATTCCCTTGGGATTGTCCACCGCCACATAAACCACCAATTGCGGATCATCCGCCGGCGCAAAGCCGATGAACGAGACAATGTGGTTATTTTGCATGTATCTGCCATCCGGTCCCACTTTTTGCGCGGTTCCGGTCTTTCCTCCCACACGGTATCCATCCACAAACGCTTTCCTTCCCGTCCCCTTCGCCACGACACTCTCCAAGGTTTGCCGGACTTGGGCGGAAGTCGCTTCGGAAATGACTTGCCGTTTCATTTTGGGTTTGATTTCTTCCACCACTTTTCCGGTTTCCGGATCCACCCATGCTTTGGCGACGTGGGGAACCATCAGCTTCCCGCCATTGATCGCGGCCGAAACGGCAGCCACCTGTTGAATCGGGGTCACCGAAACCCCTTGTCCGAATGCCGTGGTTGCCAATTCCACCGGCCCCACCTGACTTTCCTCAAATAAAATTCCGAGTGCTTCGCCATTCAAGTCAATCCCGGTTTTCTCCCCAAACCCGAACTTACGGATATAGGAAAACAATTTCTCTTTTCCCAGCCGCTGTCCCAACGTGACAAATCCCGGGTTGCAGGAGTTTTCCACCACTTCCAAAAATGTCTGATGTCCATGGCCCCCCGATTTCCAACAACGCAACCGGGCACCGCCCACTTTGATGTAACCAGGGTCATGAAAGTGATCCTGTAAATTCATTTTCTTTTCTTCCAGTGCCGCGGCCAACGTGATAATTTTGAACGTCGATCCAGGTTCATACGTTTTCCAAATCGGCAAATTCCGGTTATAAATCAACGGGTCGGTCACCTTGTATTGATCCGGGTGGAAAGTGGGGCGGCTGCTCATCCCCAGAATTTCACCGGTATTGGGGTTCATGGCTATGGCCAAAGCGTTTTCCGGTTGATACTGGGCCATCGCCTGATCCAATTCCCGTTCGATGATGGTTTGAATCTGGTAATCAAGGGTCAGCATCAAGTCCAGACCATCCTGTGGAGGTATAAACCGGTCCACCCCTCCCGGCAATTTATCCCCGCTGGCGGTGGCACTGAACGAAACATATCCCTTTTTACCTTTCAATTTTTCATCATAGATCAATTCCAACCCGGCCAGCCCCTGATTGTCGACCCCGGTAAATCCCAAAAGATGGGCGGCGAAACTGCCATGGGGATAATACCGTTTACTGTCCTCTGCAATGGCAATCCCCGGGAGCCTGAGCCCTTGAATTTGCCGTGCTTTTTCTTCCGAAATTTTTCTCCCCCACGGATGAAGTTTGACAATCAATTGCCGCTGGGTGATTTTTTCATAGATTTTCTCTTCGGGGGCCTGGAGAATGCGGGCCAATTGCTTGGCTGTTTTGGCCGGATCTTTGATTTGGGCCGGAATCGCCATGACGGAAGGGGAGCTGATGTTGTATGCCAGTTTTTTTTGATTCCGGTCCAATATTTTTCCCCGTTTCGGTTCAAAAGGGATATTCCGGCTCCACAGGTCTTTGGCTTTTTCCGCCAGTTCCCCGCCGGCAATCAATTGGACGTAAGCAAGCCGTGCAATCAAAACCATAAATACAAATATGGAAATCAAAAACAAAGAAAACAATCGTTTGCGAACGGTGATTTGTTGGCCGTGCATCTTCCCCTTCCTCTCCTTCCCGTCTCTTACTCTAAAACTATGAAATCCGCGGAAAAAAAATGACACGGCCTGTCTTCTTCCATAAAAAAAGCCCCGCTTTTAAAAGTGGGGCTTTCCATCCCTTTATTTAATCGTCTCGGCGAATTTGTCATTCGGTTGCACTTGTCTGATTTGCAGCGATTTTTTCATGATCTCCCTGGCGATCGGAGCGGCCACCGTTCCCCCGGTGGCATTTTGGGACGATGACGGCTCATCAATGGCGACATAGACGACCACTTCCGGTTTGTCATACGGGGCAAAACCGACAAAGGAAACAATATATTGGTCCTCCATGTATCCTCCGTCCGGATCCGGTTTTTGTGCCGTCCCCGTTTTTCCGGCCACGCCATAGCCCGGTAAATCGGCTTCGACACCGGTTCCGTTTTGTACCACCCCACGCAATAACTCCCGGACTTGTTTTGCCGTGGATTCTTTCACGATCCGACGGCTTTCGGGTTGAAAAGATTTCACTTCTTTTTTCAACCCCGGTTCCCATATCGATTTCATGATATGGGGGGTCTTCCAGACACCGCCGTTGGCAATGGCGCTCACGGCTGCAACTTGCTGGATCGGCGTGACCGAAATCCCTTGTCCGAATGAGGTGGTGGCCAATTCCGTGGCATACAGGTTCCGTCCGAAAAAGTATCCCCTTCCCTCTGCCGGCAGATCGATTCCGGTTTTTTTGCCGTATTGCTCCGTAATATTTCCAAAGCCAAACCGGTTGATATAATCCGTTAATTTTTGCGCCCCCAACTTTTGCCCCAAAATGACAAAAGCGACATTGCTGGACAGTTTGATTCCGTCCCGAAACGTGATGTTTCCCCATCCGCTTCCGTTCCAGTCATGAATCACCCGGTCATCCACCCGGATCGAACCCGACGGATACGTTTGATCCGGATTGAAAATGCCTTCTTCAATCGCCGCGGCCAAAGTCACAATCTTAAAGGTGGAGCCCGGTTCAAACTGGCTTTGCACGGCCCGGTTGATGCTGTTTTCGTCACTCAGGGTCTCGGCATACCGGTTCGGGTCAAAAGTCGGGCGGGATGCCATGGCCAGAATTTCCCCGGTTTTGGGATCGGCGACAATCGCCGTTCCCCCTTTGGCCTCATGGGTTTTGATCGCTTCATCCAACTCCAGTTCCACTTGATGTTGGATACGCGAATCAATGGTCAGGACAAGATCTTTCCCGTGCTGCGGAGGCTGGTTTTTTTCCGGCTGATCCGTGACCATCACACCATTTCTGGCTTTCAGGTATTTGATGTAACCTTCTTTTCCCCTGAGCCATGGATCGTAATATTCTTCGATGCCGCCAACGGCTGTGTCATCATACCGCAAAAATCCCAAAACATGGGCGGCCATGGTTCCGTTATACTGCCTCATGAAAGTGGGAAAAGCATAAATGCCTTGGATAAGCCCGTCCTTTTTTAAGGATTCCACCTGATTGAGTGTCTCTTTTGGATACTTGTATTTCCCATTGTATCGGAGTTCCACAGAGTCTGAATCCTTCGACAGCAGTTTGACCAGCTCGTCTTCTTTTATTTTCAACACCGGTGCCAGATACTTTGCAGTTTTTTCAGGATCTTTCACCTGCCGGGTGTCTGCGACAAAGTAATAAGCGTCCACTTCCCATGCCAATTGCTGCTGCTTGGTCCGGTCATAAACAGTGCCTCGTTTGGGACGAAGAGCATCTTCTTTGATCCATGTTTCTTTGGCCGCCGCGAGCAATTTGTTATGGTCCACCGCTTGCAGCCAAAACAATCTTCCAATCACAATGATGAATCCCACGATCCAAACGAGCCCGATCAGAAGAGAACGCCGTTTGCTCTTCTTAAACATCGAACCCATATCAAGCCTCTCCCATCTCTCTGACAAATATCGTGTTTATTTCGGCATCAGGGGCTGGTTGAAGGTAAGTATTTTGGTGCTGTCAGCTCTAACCCTTTCTGTTCAGCAAATTTGCGAATACGCTCCACACTTCTTAATTTGTTGGCTTCTGTTTCCAATTGGAGATTCTCTTTTTCCACCTTTTCGATTTCCAATTCCGTATTTTGAATCGCCACATTTAACTCCGACACTTTGGCATAACGCGACAAAACCAGAACAGCCAAAGCAACGCACAAAACAACGCTGAACAGGTAAAGCAGTCTTTCACCGGTCGGAAACGCTTTGAAAGGGGCCGGCTTTTTTTGCTTCCGCTCCCCTCTGTAAGGTTTATGGAGCTGTTTTGCAGCCGAACCATGAAAACGATCCGCTCTCATATATAAATCCTCCTTACACTACCTGCTTCTTTCATGTTTATATTTTTTCCGCGACCCTCAATTTTGCGGACCGGGCCCGCTGGTTTCTCTCTATCTCTTCCGGACCCGGCAGGACGGGTTTTTTGGTAATCATCTTCAATTCCGGTTTTCTGCCGCACGTGCAGACCGGAAAATCAGGAGGACAAATGCATCCCCGGGATTGTTCCTTGAAAAACTGTTTGCAAATCCGGTCTTCCAGAGAATGAAAAGTGATCACACTGATGCGCCCTTCAGGGCGGAGCAATTTCACACTTTCTTTCAGCGCCTCTTGAAAAGCGTTTAATTCATCATTGACGGCAATCCGGATCGCCTGAAACGAACGACGTGCCGGATGAGGACCCTTTCTGCGTGCAGGCGCGGGAATCGCCCGCTTGATCACGTCCACCAGCTCCAACGTGGTTCGAATCGGCGCTTTCTTTCTCGTTTGGACAATTTCTCTGGCAATTCGCCGGGAAAATTTTTCTTCGCCATATTCAAACAAGATTCGCGACAATTCTTCCTCCGGCCATTCATTCACAACATGAAAGGCGCTTAACTCCTGTGACTGATTCATCCGCATGTCGAGCGGAGCTTCCTGGTGATAACTGAAGCCCCGTTCACCCTGATCGAGCTGGGGGGATGAAACACCCAGATCAAACAACAAGCCGTCGACCTTTTCATAACCTAGTTCATTCACAACTTCCCTGACATGTCGAAAGTTGGTGTTTATCAAATGCAAGTTGCATGAGTGTTCTTTTAATTTATTTTTGGCATGATCCAATGCTTGCTTGTCCTGGTCTAATCCGATAAGGGTTCCTGATGGAGACAGTTGCTCGGCGATCAACTGACTGTGTCCCCCTCCGCCCAGCGTACAATCCACATAGATGCCATCCGATTTGATACAAAGTCCATGGACTGCTTCTTCTCTTAATACCGTTTCATGTTTAAACACTTTCATTCATCCTTTGCTACAAATCCAGATCAATCAAGCTTTCTGCAATTTCATTAAAAGATTCTTCGGAGTTACAGTAATACTCTTCCCATTGTTCTTTGCACCAAATCTCAACACGGGTGGAGACACCGATGATCACACACTCTTTTTTCAAACGAGCATATTCCCGTAAATGGGGAGCAATATGGATTCTGCCTTGTTTGTCAAATTCCACTTCGCTTGCTCCAGAAAAAAAGAAGCGCGTAAATTTACGTGCATCCGCTTTGGTAAAAGGAAGAGCTTTTAATTTTTGTTCCAGTTGCGTCCATTCAGAAGGAGGATATGCAAACAAACAGCGGTCCAAGCCACGGGTGATCACAAAAGAAGATCCCAATGATTCCCTAAACTTCGCAGGGATGATCAATCTCCCTTTATCATCGATATTATGCCTGAATTCACCCATGAACATACCGCTTTCCTCCCCCCTGGCCTCCCTTCCTCACCACTTTTCACCACTCTCCACCACACTGGTAATTATACCACACGGAATATAAAAAATCCTGCACTCAATGTGCAGGATTCAACCGTATATTTCCTTTCATCTCAAATCAATCCAGCTGCCAGCTTGCCAAGTATTTTTCCTGTTCTTCCGTCAAGCGGTCGATCGCCACCCCATTGGCTTCCAGGAAATAACGGGCCACTTGCTCATCGATTTGATAAGGCACATCCAACACTTTCGGGCCCAATTCGCCATGATGTTCATGCACAAACAGCAGGGAGAGCGCCTGCAGGGCAAAAGTCATATCCATGATTTCAGCCGGATGCCCGTCTCCCGCAGCCAGATTCACCAGACGCCCTTCGGCCAACAGGTAAAGTTTCCGTCCGTCAGCCATCTCATACTCCGCGATGTCTTTTCTCACCACGCGTTGTTTCACGGCTGCTTTTTCCAGCTGTTCCACGTCGATTTCGACGTTGAAGTGTCCGGCATTGGCCATGATGGCTCCGTTTTTCATCACTTCGAAATGCTCACCCGCAATGACTCCTTTATTCCCGGTGGTGGTGATGAAGAAGTCGCCGTACCGGGCCGCTTCCTTGATCGGCATCACTTCAAAGCCGTCCATGTATGCTTCCGTTGCTTTGATGGCATCCACTTCGGTGACGATCACTTTCGCCCCCAAACCTTTGGCGCGCATGGCAACCCCCCGTCCGCACCATCCATAGCCGACAACAACCACGGTTTTCCCGGCGACGACCAGGTTGGTTGTGCGGTTGATTCCGTCCCAAACAGATTGACCGGTTCCGTACCGGTTGTCAAACAAGTATTTGGAATGCGCATCATTGACCGCCACCATCGGGAATTTTAATGTCCCCTCTTTTTCCAGCGAGCGCAAACGCAAAATCCCGGTGGTGGTTTCTTCGCATCCGCCCAGGACATTTTCCATCAGATCCGGACGTTCGGAGTGCAAAATGCTGACCAGGTCCCCGCCGTCATCAATGATCAAATCCGGTTTCGTTTCAAGCGTTTTGATCAAATGGTCTTTATATTCTTCCGGAGACGGGTTGTATTTGGCAAACACCGTCACGCCCGAAGCAGCCAGCGCAGCGGCAATGTCATCCTGGGTGGAAAGCGGGTTGCTTCCGGTAATGGCCACTTCCGCTCCGGCATCCCGGATCAATTCAGCCAGGCAAGCCGTTTTTGCCTCCAAATGCAGGGAAATCGCCACTTTTTTTCCGGCAAGCGGCTTTTCCGCGCTCAACCGTTCCCGCAACCGGCTCAGCACCGGCATATGATCCCAGGCCCAATCCATTTTCAGGCGGCCTTGCGGAGCCAGGTTCATATCACGGACAATGCTGTTTTCTGCTGACATATAAATCCCCCTATTCCTATATGTAAATCCGATAATCGTGGTTATTATACACGATTATCTTCCAAAAGGAAAAAGACTAAATCAACAAGACATGGACGGAACCATCCAGCCGCACTTCCGAAGAAGGCGCCCGCAGCAAAAAGTCAACCCAATCCATCCCGTGTTCATTCCATGCCCATATCATATTGTAAACCCTTTCCTGGGGTTTGTCGTTCGGATAAATTCCGTGAATCAGTTCGTCCCATTTCCGTAACGATGCGCGATGTTTCTCTTCCAGGCTTTTTTTGGCAAACCGGTGCAAGTAATCGATTTGCGCTTTGATTTTTTCTTCATTTTTTTTCCCGATTTCTTTCATATTCATGCCGATGGTTTGGTGCAAATAACCAACCAGCTGCCCGTGATGCCCGAGAATGACATCCACCGCTTCCTGAAACCGGTCGGTCAGATCGGGAGGTTGTTGCTCGTCGATCCACTTCATTTTTTTCTGTTTCAAGTGTTCCAGTTCCTCAAGCCCCAAAGCAAACTCATCCATCCGTTTTTCCAATGCCTTGTCCATCAGCGTGACAAACATGCGCGGAATTACAACCGGCATTTTCAGGCCGAGTTCGTAAAACGCCTCTTTCAACAGGGACCAATACGCGATTTCACCCGGGCCGGCCACGAAGTAAAGGGTGGGGAACAAGGCTTCCTGCATGAGGGGACGGGTGATCACATTATTGCTGAACAAAGCGGGTTCTTGTTCGACCAATGACAACAATTCATCTTCCGACCACTTTTTCAGGCCGTCTTTGGTGGTCCACTGCCCCCCTTTTTGAAACAGGAGCTGCCGCTCGCCATCGATTTGGATGAACAAATTCCCCTGATCTTCTTTTAAATCGACCGGAACTTCCAGTCCCCTGCCAATCAGCCGGCCGGAAGCGTTCTGCACCGCCCGGGCAATCGCCCGGCTTTGCCGGATCATGCGTTTAAGAACCGGCACCTCCAGCCGGCGCAAATTTTCGTCATGGGAATCCACCAACAACAATCCGTACGGGCCAAAAAAGTGATTCAACACTTTGGCAAACAAGCGGGTCCATGACCGTGTGCCCATTCCCCACTTTTTGCACTGTGCCAGCCATTCTTCTTTGTAAGGACGGTCCGGCAGAATCCCGGCCAATTGATCCAGCCAGTCCCGGTACTGTTTTTCATCCAGCCTGCGTCGGGAAATGGGGATTTTCCGCTGGTCTTTCACTTCAAGCCGGTGTTTCACCGGTTCTTTGTCACCGTTTTGCACCCATACATGGTTCACTTCTTCCAAATCATGGTCCTCACCGGCAATCCAAAAAACGGGAATCACCGGTTTTCCCAGTTGTTTCTCTGCTTGTTTTGCCAACCGGACAATGGTGATGGCTTTATAAAAAGTATATAACGGTCCGCCCAATAAACCGGCCTGTTGGCCGCCAATCACAACCATGCTGTCCTCTTCGGCCAACCGGTTCAAATTTCGCTCCACTTCGTGATGCACCAAATCCGGCTGATGGTAAGACCGGAGCACCCTGACCAATTCCTGGCGCGAAACGGCCGGTTTCGA
This sequence comes from Thermoactinomyces sp. CICC 23799, assembly GCF_016055145.1. Taxonomy (NCBI): domain Bacteria; kingdom Bacillati; phylum Bacillota; class Bacilli; order Caryophanales; family Thermoactinomycetaceae; genus Thermoactinomyces; species Thermoactinomyces sp. CICC 23799. The sequence continues at coordinate 90,723 of NZ_JAECVV010000004.1, read as the reverse complement.
TATTTTCAAATCGCGGGCACGTTCGTAAATGCTTTCTTCCCGCCAAGGATGATACTGATAAAACGAACCGGCAAATTCCCGGTCGTGAAGAAATTCATCAAATATACTGGATTTCTTGGTCATTGCTATCTTTTGTAACCTCATATATAACTCCTCTTTAAAAGAAAAGTCTGATGCTCCACCGTTACAAAGTATATCACTTCAATTATTATAGTGGCTAACTTTTTTTGTCCCCAAAAACAGGCTAAACAAAAATCCCAGAAAAGAAACTCCTGCAACAAACAAAAAGATGCGCACCTCTGCACTGATGAGCACACCGGGTTCAAACAAGCGGGCCGCGGTCACAAATCCCAGCGCTCCCCCGGCCGCCCTGAACATGCCTGCCGCCATCAATCCCGAACGGATCCGGCGGGGCGACACCCATTTGAACATATACCGGTGAACGGGATCGGCCACTGCAAAGCTCAGGCACCATCCCAAAAGACAAACCGCCAGAAGCATCCACCGGCTGTCCGGGATCCAGATCATGCCCGCACTCGTGACGGCCGAAAGCAAAAAAGCCGTGTAAGCCAGACGGTGCACATACACCGGATTGGACAAAAACCCGATGACGGGCAGCGCCATCATTGCACCAATCACAATGAAACTCAAACAGACCGCCGAGCCGTATGTCCCGGTATCATACTGCCGGGCAAACCAAAAAGGAAGCAAGGTCAGAATCGTCCACAAAAACCCTTGCAAAGTGACCTGTATATATAAAATCCACAGACGCCAATTGGCAAACAGATGCGGTTCGAAAAACGGATAGCTCCCCTGGCGTTCAACCATCAACAGAGGAACCACCATTCCGATGGCCACAATCCAAAGCGGCAATACTTCTTTGTGCAAGACCGCGGAGATCCCTCCGGAAAAATCGGTGCTGGTGACGGCCATCATCAAAAACAAGACGATCAGCCCGAAAAAAACGATGGATTCGCCGCCGACTCCTTTGCGGTTCGGCTGATCAACGATTTTCCACGTTTGGGAAATCAACAGCACCAAAAAAGCAAACAAAATATGCAAAATAAAAACCGATTTCCAGCCCAAGGCGTCAGCCAGCCCGGCGGATGCCAGGGGAACCAGACACCATGCGGCTGCAAAGGCCAGCATGATCAAATAGCGTTGGCCTTTGGGCATTTTGCCGAGTTTGCGCCGGCATTGCGAGGAGACAAACGGCACCATGCCGCCGGTTCCGATGGCCTGAATGACACGGCCGCACATGAACCACACCCACTCCACGGCCAATCCGGCGAGAAAGGTTCCCAGCACAAAGAAAGTGAGAGCCGTCCACAATACTTCCATTTTCCCTTTGGAAGCCGCCCAGTTATCCATCATGGGCAAAGAAAAAGCAAAAAAAGCCAAATGGAGTGAAACGGCCCACACCGCCCAATTCATCGACAAATGGTACTCCCGGATGATCAAAGATAAAACGGGCACCACCGTCAACAAATCGAACATGCTGAAAACCAAGTTGATGATATACGTATCAAATGACAACAATTTGGGACGAGACAAACCAATCCCCCCACAGTACTCCTGATCCATGATCGTCTTCAGTCTTCACATTATAGCATGAACTTTTCTTTCTCCCGAATCCGGCCGGTCCACAGTTGATTGACGGGCAACTTTTTGTGGTGTTTTGCCCCCAACCGGACAATCGCCCCGTTTAAATAATCGATTTCCGTCGGCCGGTGGTGTTTCACATCCTGCAGCATGGAAGAAAGATTGGCGGAAGTGCGCCGGCAAACCTCATGAATTTGTTCCCACATCTGCCGGTACGGAAGCGAAATCCCTTCCAGAGACGCCACTTCCGCCACTTCCGTTAAAATCTCCTCTTTTTCCGCATCATATTTGGGGTTTAACAACGCACCGTTTCGGATTTCATACCAGGCGGTCATCGGATTGATCACACAATTGACGGCCAACTTCCCCCACAGCCTTTGCCGGATGTCTTCATCGTATTGAAGGAGGTCTTTTCCCGCTGCTTCCAGCAAAGCCTTGAGTGCCGGAGACGTTTTTTTACCCGCATCGGGATAAGAGCCGATCCAGCTCTCCCCTTTTCCCGTATGCCTCACATGATTGCCGTTTTTCAATGCGCCTTCCGTCGTTACCGCCAAATAAGTTTCGCAACAAGAAGACAACTGTTCCAACCACTGTTGGTGGCCCCATCCGTTTTGAAAAAACAACACCTGTGTTTCCGGATGTATCACATTTTTCAACAGGGGAATGACCGATGGCAAATGGTGTTGTTTCACCATCACCAAGATGACATCGAAGGGGGGTTCTTCCTTGATCGAACCGGCCGGCCGCGCCTTTACCCGGATGTTCCGCCGGTCGCCCGCCAACGTTGTCAAGGTGATTCCCGTCCGGTTCACTTGCCGGGCCTGACCTTCGGTACGGGTGACCAACAAAAACGGACCGGTCCGGGGGGCAAGGCGTGCAGACCATAACAATCCCAGCGCTCCGCCTCCCCATACTGCTATTCTCACCGTTTCATCCCTCACTTTGGCTAAAAAAAGAGAGCCATTGGGATCATGGCTCGTAAATGTCTTCGTTTCTATCATAACCTTTTTCTCATACAGGGTAAACGGGATGTTTCCGTTGGCTGAATTGCAGCTGTTTGCTTGCATAAGCCTCAAAGCGGCGGCTTAATTCCGTCCGCAATTCATCGGGCTCCACAATGCCGTCAATCACCATTTCGCCGGCCAGCCGGTAAATATCGATGTCTTGTTTGTATTCTTCCCGCTTTTGCATGACAAAACGGGTTCTCTCCGGCTCTTCCAACTCCCGGATTTTGTTGCTGTATACCGCGTTGACAGCCGCTTCCGGGCCCATCACGGCAATTTGTGCCGTCGGGAGGGCCAGGCAACAATCCGGTTCAAAGGCCGGACCGGCCATGGCATACAATCCGGCGCCATATGCTTTCCGGACAATGACGGAAATTTTGGGCACACTCGCTTCCGAGACGGCAGAAATCATCTTCGCTCCATGGCGGATAATCCCGGCCCGTTCCACTTGCGTCCCGACCATGAAACCGGGGACGTCCGCCAAAAACAACAGCGGAATGTGGAAAGCATCACACAAGTTGATGAAACGGGCTGCTTTGTCCGCCGAGTCCACAAACAACACCCCGCCTTTGACCTTCGACTGGTTTGCCACAATCCCGACAACCCGCCCGCCAATCCGCGACAATCCGGTGATCAGTTCTTTGGCAAACAAGCTCTTGATCTCAAAGAATGACCCTTCATCCACAAGGCTTTCAATCACTTCCATCATGTCAAAAGGCGTGTTTTGGTGATCCGGGATAATTTCCGAAACAGGACGCGCCTTCGGGGAAGGTGCCTTGGCTTCAACAGGCTCCGGGCTTGTCTGGTAGTTGGCCGGGAAATAACTTAAATACTTCCGTGCGGATTGAATCGCCTCTTCTTCCGACGACGCCAATACATCGCCGCATCCGCTGACGGTACAGTGCATACGCGCTCCGCCCATTTCTTCCAGGGTCACTTTCTCCCCGATCACCATTTCCGCCATGCGCGGGGAACCGAGGTACATGCTCGCGTTTTTGTCCACCATGATCACAATATCGCAAAAAGCGGGGATATAAGCTCCGCCGGCCGCTGAAGGCCCGAACAAAAGACAAACTTGCGGAACCATTCCGGACATTTTTACCTGGTTATAAAAGATGCGGCCCGCTCCCCTCCGGCCGGGAAACATTTCAATTTGGTCCGTAATCCGGGCGCCGGCCGAATCCACCAGGTAAATCATGGGAACTTTCAATTTCATGGCCGTTTCCTGGATGCGTATGATTTTTTCCACGGTCCGTGCTCCCCAGGAACCGGCTTTCACGGTGGAGTCATTGGCCATGACGCAAACCGTTTGGCCGTTGACCTTTCCAATCGCCGTCACCACACCGTCCGCCGGAAGATCACCGGCCATGAAGTTGGCAAACAACCCGTCTTCCAATTGAAATTCGTCATCAAACAACCGTTTCAATCGTTCCCGCACGAAAAGCTTGTTTTGTTTCCTCAACTTCTCATGATATTTGGGGGCGCCCCCTTTTTGCACGGTTTCTTTGTTTTTGCGCAATTGATCGACAACGGATTCTTTCACAACCATCCCTCCCGGTTTATTCCCCGGTATAGCGGGGTTTTCTTTTTTCTGCGAATGCTTTGAGCCCTTCCTGCCGGTCTTTTGTCGGAATCAGCGTTTCATAAGCCGAAGTTTCCAGTGCCAGCCCGGTCATGAGATCGGTCTCCAACCCGCGATCGATGGCCAACTTGGCCTGACGGACTGCAAGTGGTGCATTTTCCCCGATCCGTCCGGCCAACCGGCAAGCCGTCTCCAACGCTCTTCCTGTCTCCGTCACCTCATTGACCAGCCCCCATTTTTCCGCTTCGGATGCAGTGATTTTTTGTGCCGTGAAAATCCATTCCTTTGCCTTCGCTTTACCGATCAACCGGGGGAGGCGCTGTGTCCCCCCTGCTCCCGGAATGATCCCGAGCGACGTTTCCGTCAGCCCCATCACCGCATGTTGTTCGGCAATCCGGATATCACAGGCCAAAGCCAGTTCCGTCCCACCCCCGAAAGCGAACCCGTTGATGGCGGCAATGACGGGCTGCGGCATTTGCTCGATGCGGGTGAAAGTATCCCGAATCAACCGGATAAAACGGCGAACCTGACTGTCATCCATCGTGCGGCGCTCTTTGAGATCGGCTCCCGCGCAAAAAGCTTTCTCCCCGGCTCCGGTAATGATCACGGCCAGGGCCTTCGGATCATCGGTCAACGCTTCCATCGCCGACTGCAATGCCTGAAGCGCCGGCAAATTCAGGGCATTGTGGACTTCAGGTCGGTTGATCGTGACAATGGCCGTATGCTCTTTCCACTCAGTGACCACCGGTGCCATCTTCATTCCCTCCCCCGCATTCTTTTTTCTTGGCCGCATAACTTTGCAACATTTTGGAAGGCAACGGTTTTCCCAAATGTTTTTGCACATACAGGCTGGTTTCGCACAGCCGGTCCAGATCGATTCCCGTGTCGATGCCTTGCCGGTTCAGCATGTAAACCAGGTCTTCAGTGGCCAGATTCCCCGCCGCCCCCGGTGCGTACGGACAACCGCCCAAGCCGCCGAAGGAAGTATCCAGGGTATAAATGCCTGCTTCCAGACAAACATAGGCATTGGCCAATCCGGTCCCGCGGGTGTCATGGAAGTGACCGGCCAGTTTTGATGCGGGAACTGCTGACATAATGTCTTTCAGACGATGTTTCACTTCAAGCGGCGCGGCAACCCCGATCGTATCGCCTAATGAAATTTCATAAACCCCCATATCCAGAAGTTGCTCACAAATGCGGACCACGTTTTGGACCGGGACATTCCCTTCATACGGACAACCGAAGACGGTGGAAACATACCCCCGCACCCTCTTTCCGTGTTGGTGTGCGAGTTGAACCACTTCCCTTAAAACCGGAATCGTATCCCGGATGCTTTTGTTGATATTTTTCCGATTATGGCTTTCGCTCGCGGACAAAAACACGGCATACTCATCGATGCGGGTGTCAAGGGCCCGCTTCAACCCCCGCAGATTCGGAACGAGCGCTCGATAGGTCACCGGCAAACGGGGAAGACCGGCAGCCAACCGATCGGCATCGGACAATTGGGGAATCCATTTGGGATGGACAAACGAAGTCACTTCCAGATGCTTGATCCCCGATTGAAACAAGCGCTCGATAAGCTCTTTCTTCACTTCGGTCGCCAACGTGACGGGCTCGTTTTGCAACCCGTCCCTCAATCCGACTTCCACAATTTTGACATCCACTTGGATTACGCCACCTCGGATCAGAGTTTTATGAAAGCTCGATCAAAACATCTCCGTCACTGACAAACGAACCGGTTTCCACCTTGATTTCTTTGACGACGCCTGAATATTCCGACTGTACCGGCACTTCCATTTTCATTGATTCCAAAATCACCACATCCTGTCCGGCATCCACTTTGTCCCCCACAGCCACCAACACTTGCATGACAGTTCCGGCCATGGTCGCTTCCACTTTGGCCATTTGTCTCACCTCATTTTAAAATGTTTTGGATTAATTTCGTATCATAACTCCCTTGCTGAAACGGTTCGCTCTCCAACACACTTTTTAAGAGCGGAAGATTGGTTTTGATCCCCTCCACCTTGCACTTTTGCAAGGCTTCTCCGGCTTTTTTCAACACTTCCGCCCGGTTGCAACCGCTTACAATCAACTTGGCAATCATGGGATCATAAAAGGGCGAAACCACATTTCCTTCCTGAATCCCCGTATCCACACGCACGCCTTCTCCTTCGGGAAAAGAGAGTCGGGTCACTTTTCCGGGCGAAGGCAAAAAACGCTCCGGATCCTCAGCATAGATGCGAAACTCCATGGCATGGCCCCGGCCCGAAATTTCCTCCTGCTTCAGCGGCAAGGGCTTTCCTTCCGCCAGACAGATTTGCCAGTCCACCAAATCAACGCCGGTGATGGCTTCCGTGACGGGATGTTCCACCTGCAAGCGCGTGTTCATTTCCAAAAAATAAAATTGTTCGGTTGCATCCACCAAAAATTCAACCGTGCCCACTCCGGTAAATTGTGCCGCTTTGGCTGCCTCCACCGCCGCTTTTCTCAATTTTTCCCGGGTGGATTCATAAATGGACGGCGATAATCCCTCTTCAATCACCTTTTGATTCCGTCTTTGCACCGAGCACTCTCTTTCAAACAAATGAACCACGTTCCCGTGTTGATCTGCGGCAATTTGGACTTCGACGTGCCTGGCAGGAGAGATCACTTTCTCGATAAACAAACCGTCATGGCCAAAATAAGCCTTGGCCCGGTTTTTCAGCGGCTGAAAATGCTTTTTCAGCTCATCCTCGTTCAAACAAACCTGCATCCCGATTCCGCCCCCGCCGGCGCTTGCTTTGACCAGAACCGGATAACCCATTTCCCCGGCCACGGCGACGGCATCTTCCGGCCGGGACAAACCGTCGGATCCCGGAATGACCGGAATCCCCGCTTTTTTCATGGTTTGTCTGGCCACGACTTTATCGCCCATCCGCGAAATGACGGAAGGATCCGATCCGATCCAAATCAGCCCGTTGGCTTGCACTTTTTCGGCAAACACCGCATTTTCCGATAAAAAACCGTAACCCGGATGAATCGCATCCGCCTTGGTTTCAAAAGCGGCATCCAAAAGCGCTTCCATATTCAGATAACTTTTGGGAACCGGGGGCGGGCCGATGCAGACGGCTTCATCCGCCATCTTAACAAACGGCATTTCCTGATCGGCTTCGGAATAGACCGCCACGGTTTTTAACCCTTTTTCCCGGCACGTCCGGATGATGCGACAGGCAATTTCTCCCCGGTTTGCAATAAGCACCTTTTTTATCGACATAATTCACCTCTTTTTTCTAAAATAAATATAATCATTAATAATGGTTATATTTTAAATTGTTCTACAAAAACGTTTTTTACTCCTTCTCAAATGAATCAAAGTTTTGTGGTAAAATAGGGGAAACAAGGATAAAAATCTTAAAAATTCAGGGGGCAGGAACCATGAATGCTTTAAAAGTCGAAAGATTAAAAATTAATTATAAAACATTTGAGGAATTCCAACAATTTCATGAGTTCGGACTTCCGGAATTATCCATGTTGGAAGATCTGCAAGAAAATATGGTGGAAAACAACAGCCAATCCCCTTTTTACGGCATATACCAAGATGGAAAGCTGGCGGCCAGAATCAGCTTATACCGGGTGGACGCCAAATATGACCGCTATTTTTCACCCGCCCAGGATTATTATGAGATTTGGAAGTTGGAAGTGTTGCCCCCGTTTCGCGGGCAAGGCATGGGAAAAGCGCTGGTCTCTTACGCCAAAAGTTTGGGATTGCCGGTCAAAACCAATGCCCGTTGCCGGACGGATGAGTTTTGGAAAAAAATGGGCTTCACACCTGTCAAATACCTTCCGGAACGCGACCGCGGCGAAAGCCCCTATGTTTGGTTGCCGGAAGGGGTCGCTTTAAAAGAATGAGGGAATTTTCACACCCATAAACGGAAAGACCCACATGTTTCAATATGCGGGTCTTTTTTTTACTTGTCGATTTGCTCCAGGGATTCTTCCCCCAACCGGCTCTTGTCTTGCAAATTCCCTTCCTCTTGGATCGCCAGCTTGCGGGCTCTCTCCATGATTTGAACCAGGGTGCGGTAATCGTCATTGACAAGACGGTAATCGCTCTTTACATCATTCAGTTGTTCTTTCATCTCTTGGTTTTCTTTTTCCAACTTCCGGATCTGGTTTTCCCGTTCCTTCAATTCCTTTTCCAATTGTTGCTGTTGCCTTTGCAGTTCACTCACTTCTGTTTTATATTGACGCAAAAAGCGGATGATCTTATCAATGGACTGGACCATGTTTTCGGAAGACAAAGAATCCGGCCGGAAACGGTAACCGGTTTTGCCCCGTTCCTGCAATTTCTTTTGCCGCTGTTGCTTGGCGATTTGAATGGCGGATTCGTACTTTTTGCGCACCGTGCTGTTCCAGCGGAATCCGCAGGCAGCCGGGGTTCTGCCCAACTTCTCGGCCACTTCTTCAAATGCGGATAATTGTGTTCCTCCTTCCCGGATATGCCTTAAAGTCACTTCCGCCAAAATCATGTCATCATCAGGAGTCCAAGCATCCTGGCGTTTCACTGCCATAAACCGTACCTCCTATCCCTCTTAAGCCCCTCTCACACAAGGTCAACTTCCTTATCCTTACTATATGCAATTGATATAAATCATAGTATATGGATCTACTAATTTTTATTACCATCCGGATGTAGAAGTATACCCCCGTGCTGGCGAAAATCAAAGAAATCCAAGGTACGGTTTTCTCTTGCTCATTTCGTGCGGGTGCGCTTTAAAAACGCGGAAACCGCCTGATGGTGACTCTCGCTTTCCCACAAAGCGGCACAATTTTCCGCCTCTTGATGCAAAAGCTCGGCCGTGTCTTTACCTTCCCGGACCGCTTTGGCAAGCAATTTATAACGGGCAGTGACTTCCGGGGAACTTTTTACCAGGGAACCCACAAACCGCTTGACTTCATCCCAAAACCGGTCACGCTCCCATACCTGATCGGCCAGTCCCGTCTCCAAAGCATCTATTGCCCCCATCACTTTTCCGGACAGTAAAACCGGCAAGGCCCGTCCCGGTCCGATTTTTTTCATCAACCGGCTGGCGCCTCCCCACCCGGAAGTAATATGCAAATTCACCTGGATCATCCCGAACCGGGCCGAATCCGAAGCCACACAAAGGTCACAACTGGCGGCAAACTCACACCCGCCTCCCACGGCAGGACCCTCCACTGCCGCAATCGAAAGCAAACGCGACTGATAAATCCGTTCCAATAATTTTCCCATCCGCAACATGACAGGCCGGATTTCTTCCGTTTTGGTCATTTGGTGAAATTCCCCCACATCGCCACCGGACAAAAAGGCTTTCTCATCACCGTAAAACACAACCGCCTGCAATTGTTCATCCTTTTCCCATTCATTCCATACGGACTCCAACTCTTCCATCATCTTCAGATTCACTGCATTCCGGACTTCCGGCCGGTGAAAACGGATCCATCCGGTTTTCCCCGTTTTTTTCACTTGCATTGTCTCCATCATGGAACATCCTTTCTTCTTTGCTTGATAGCCGCATGACACTGAGGGTATAATAAATCTGTCATCGTCTTCTGAGATCTCAACGTATCAGGGTACATAGAAAGGAGTGGGACCATGGACCGCATGTTTCGTGTTCTCGGGTTCTGGGCTTTTGCGATCGCCCTCATGTTCCTGGCTGGACAAATGTACATCCCGGCCTTCCTTTTCATCGCACAAACCATCCTCTTCACGGTATTGGGTTACATGCGTTTCACGGAAAAAACATATATGTATCTGTTTGGTGGTTATATGTTTATTTCCTTTATCGGTATGGTTGGGTATGCCACTTTCATGATGTAATATTTACGAAAAGATTGCAAAGCGTTTTCACTTTAAAAAAACCTCATCCCGGCGGCTCTTTTCTTTGTGGGAAAGCAAAAGAAAAGAGCCGTCTTGTTTTGACGGCTCTTTTTCATGCTTCATCGATACTCGGAATGTTCACGGCCGGATCGACTTCCTGATCATAATCGACGCCCTCTGTTTCAAAACCAAACAGCTGGAAGAAATCGTGTCGATACCCTTCAATATCCGAAATTTCTTCCAACGTGGTGCTGTCGATCAACTTCCACTGCTCCATCACTGCTTGCTGCACTTCCGGCTGCATTTCCAAATCATCAATCCGGATGCGCCCTTTTTCATCCACGGGCACTTCCCCGCTCCGGTAAAGTCTTTCCGAAAAGAGGCGGTACATTTGCATGATGCAGTCTTCGTGCAACCCTTTTTCTTTCATCACTTTGTACAAGATGGAAATGTAAAGCGGAACAATCGGAATCGCGGCACTCGATTGCGTCACCAGGGCTTTGTTGACAGACACAAACGCCCGTCCGCCCAAGTCTTTCAGTTTTGCATCCAGTTCATGAGCGGTTTTTTCCAAATGGTCTTTGGCTTTTCCGACGGTCCCTTCCCGGTAAATGGGGAAAGTCAGTTCCGGACCGATATAGGAATAGGCAATGGTGGTGACGCCTTCTGCCAACACATCCGCTTCTTTCAAAGCATCCATCCACATCTGCCAATCTTCCCCGCCCATGACCTGAATGGTGTCATAAATCTCTTTTTCGGTGGCCGGTTCAATCGTCATTTCGGAAACGTGACCGCTGTGAAAATCCACCGCTTTGTTGGTAAAGGGTTTTCCGATCGGTTTCAAAACGGAATGGAAAGTCTCTCCCGTTTCCGGATGAACCCGCCGGGGAGCCGCCAGGCTGTAAACCACCATGTCCACTTTGCCCCCCAAACGGTTTTTGATCTTTTTGATCGTATGTTCTTTGATCTCTTTGCTGAATGCATCCCCGTTAATGCTTTCCGCCACCAATCCGGCTTTACGGGCTTCTTTCTCAAAAGCCGCCGTGTTGTACCAACCTGCCGTGGCCGTCCGGTTTTTCACACTGGGTTTTTCAAAAAACACCCCGATGGTGTCGGCTCCGCAACCAAAAGCCGCCACAATTCTGGAAGCCAGTCCGTAACCGGTTGAAGAACCGATGACCAGCACTTTTTTCGGCCCGTCAATTTTGGGCCGGCTTTGGACATAATCAATCTGGTTTTGCACTTGCTTCGCACAACCAACCGGATGGGCCGTTGTGCAGATAAAGCCGCGAAATTTCGGTTTAATGATCATCTTTCATCCTCTTTCATTTTCATTTTTTTCAGCCAGTGGATTTGGTCTGGATGAGCACTTGGAATGCTTCGCCCATGGTTTCGGGATGAATCAGCTGCTTGATGGCCCGAACCCGCTTTGCATCCTTGCCAAACGGATCCCTTCCGGGGACTTCAGGCAGCCAGTCGAACACGCCTGCCTGAATCAAAAACCGGGACTGGGACCATAACTGCTCCCCCGTAAACCCGGCCTCCCGGCCCCATTCGATCAAATGGGAAAAATTCACGTCATATGTAAGATCCTTTTCCCCCGGATCCGAATATAAATCGTGGCAAATCCGATGCGCTTGATAGGCGCGGATGGTTTTTCCCTTTTGCAGCAATTGTTCACCGGTCCCGCCATAGTCAATGGTGACCAGCACTCCTTGCTCCATCCAGCCTGCAATTTCCCGCAGCCAGTCACGCGCCGCCAAACAAATTTCCGTTTCTTGGCCTTCTTTTAATTTCCTCAGCCAACTTTCCATTTGTTGACGGACGGGACTGTCTTCCGACAAAGGAAGCCACTCTTCCTTCAAATAAGGCTTCCGGTGCATGGTGGTCACAAACGCCTCGGTCCATCCGCCCTGCTCTTTTTTTATCCGATGAACCGGAAAAGCGTCAACCAGCTCGTTGCTGTAAATAAATGAGAAAGGCCGTGCAGGAATGTCGCTCAAGCGGCTGACAATCTGAAAACCGACCGGGGAAGAAGAAAAGCGTTCTTCCAGCAAACGGCAATGATACGGGCTGGTTTCGATTAAGTAAAAAGAAATCTCTTCCGGGGAAAACCCCTGCTCCATCAACCCTTGCGCAAACTGTCCGGCAATCCGGCCGTCGCCGGCTCCCCATTCGACAATCGTCCAACGGGACCGGATTTGGTTTCTTTTCAGCCAGTCCGCAAAAAACCGGCTGAGCACCTTGCCAAACAAGTCACCCACGTGCGCATTGGTGAAAAAATCACCCTTTTTCCCCAATTTGGTCTGTTCCTTTGCATAATAACCCCATACCGGATGATACAACGCCTGTTCCATAAACCGGGGAAAAGAGATGGCACGACGGCGTGTCGATTCAATTTCCTGAATCAACCCGGCCAAAAGAGTATCGCTCATGACAAGCTCCCTTCATGAGAAATCAAACACATTGGTGCTCAGGTACCGTTCGCCGGTATCCGGGGCCATGCAAACCACTCTCTTGCCTTTTCCCAACCGTTTCGCCACTTGAAGAGCCGTCCACACCGACGCGCCTGATGAAGGGCCGACCAGCAGGGCTTCTTGGCAGGCCAACTTGCGGGTGGTTTCAATGGCGTCTTCATCACTGACATGGAAAATTTCATCATAAATGGACTGATTCAAAACCGGCGGGATAAACCCGGGGCTTGTCCCCGGAATTTGGTGCGGTCCTGGTTTGCCGCCCGCCAGAACGGGGGAGTTTTTGGGTTCGACCACCGCAATAAATAAATCCGGCAAATGAGATTTTAAATATTCTCCGGTTCCTGTAATGGTTCCTCCCGTACCGGCCGTTGCCACAAATGCATCGATCTTTCCTTCCATCTGCTCCAAAATTTCCGGTCCGGTCGTGTTGCGGTGAACTTCCGGATTGGCTTCGTTTTGGAACTGATAAGGCATAAAGGAATTCGGGATTTCTTTGGCCAGTTCTTCCGCTTTCTTAATCGCCCCGGGCATTCTTTCCCTGCCCGGTGTCAACACCACTTTGGCTCCGTAGCCTTTTAAGAGTTTAATCCGTTCCTCGCTCATATTGTCCGGCATGACCAAAATGGTTTCATAGTTGCGCGCGGCACCGACCAGTGCCAATCCAATCCCGGTGTTGCCGCTGGTGGGCTCAATAATGGTTGCCCCCGGTTTTAATACTCCCCGTTTTTCCGCATCCAGGATCAAGTTCAACGCCGTACGGTCTTTGACACTTCCGCCGGGATTAAATTTTTCCAGCTTCACATACACATCCGCCCAGTCCGGTTGAACCAGACGGTTCAATTTGACCAGCGGGGTCCGGCCCACCAATTCCAAAATATTTTCCGCAACGCTTACTCTTTGCTGACGGGTCCGTTCCATTCCAACATTCCACCTTTTAAATTAAACAATTGTTCAAATCCTTTTTGGGCCAAAACCTCTGCCGCGATCACACTCCGCCGTCCGCTCCGGCAAACCAGCAAGACCGGCTTGTCTTTGGCATGTTCCAATTCATGAAAACGGTTTTCCATTTCATCATACGGAATATGGGCAGCCCCGGGGATATGCCCTTCCTGATATTCCTCATCCGTGCGCACATCTACCACCACATATTGCTCCGGATCAAAAGCCTTGCTTAATTCTTTGGCTTCAATATCCTGATATTTTCTCACACCGGTCACTCCTTTGGTAAAATGGGTAAAATATGAATGCGAAGTTGATCCAGGTTCAAAGGCCCTTCCACGATCTTGCGGATCTTTCCATCCTGGTCAATGAAAAAAGAGCTCGGAATCGGAACAATGCCGTAAAGCTCAGTGACTTCACGATTCCGGTCCAACAAAACCGGAAATTTCAATTGATATTGCTCCACAAAAGAAGAAACAGCCACATCGGTTTCCGCAATATTGACGGCCAACACCTCAAACCCCTGGTCTTTGTACTGTTCATAAGCATTTTGCAGCGCGGGCATTTCCGTGCGGCAGGGTTCGCACCATGTCCCCCAGAAATTGAGTAAAACGGCTTTTCCCCTGTAATCGCTCAGCTGCACCGTTTTCCCGTCCAATGTCGTCAGGGTAAAGTTGGGTGCCGGTTCTCCTTCCTGCAATCCGCTTTTTGAATCCTGGGTCACGGCCTGATATAAAGCATAACCAATTAAAACCACCATCACAAGAAACAAGATGCGCCGCACCCAGTACCTCGTTTTTTTGTCCATGGCCTCACCCGACTTTCTAATTCAATGTACCTCAAATCAAAATCCTTGAAAACCTGTGACTTTTGCCAGCCAGGCGGTGAAAACCGTCATCTGATCAGTATATAACAAAACCCCCAGCAAAATCATCAAGGCCCCTCCGGCCTTCATCAATTTTTCCGAATACCGCAAAATCCAACGGGTTTTTCCCATGAAAAATGCCATCAGCAAAAATGGAATCGAAAATCCCAAAATATAAGCAGTCACATAGACAAATCTCATTTCCGGATTCAAAGTCGTAAACGTAATGATGGCGGCAAAAATCGGGCCGATGCAGGGGGTCCATCCGGCGGAAAAACCGATCCCCACGGCCAGCGAGCCCAAATAGCTGACATTTTTTTTGGACACCTGCCATTTATACTCACGCATTAAAAAAGCGGGTCGGAAAATCCCCAGCATAAACAAACCCATCGCCACAATGAGAACGGCCCCCAGCATCCGCATCAGATCTTGATATTCTTTAAAATAAGCACCAAACCAGCTCGCGCTGAATCCGATGGCATAAAAAATCATGGAAAAACCAATGAGGAAAAAAACGGTATGCAACATGACCTCCCGCATCCGGCGTTTTTCCTTCAGCTGGTTGACGGAAATTCCCGTGATGTAGGAAAGATAGGACGGATACAGCGGCAATGAGCACGGAGAGACAAAGGAAAGCACCCCCGCTCCAAAAGCCAACCACCAGCTGACTTGCTCAACCATGATTTCTTCCCTCCCTATTTCATTGCATCAGTTCTTGCACCGCAGAGAAAAGCTGCTTTTCGGAAACGCCTCCCATAAAGTGCCGGGTGATTTTGCCGTTTTCATTGATGATAAACGTGGCGGGAATATTGAACAATTGGTATTGGTCCACACCGACCACCGTCCCGTTCCGGCCCCGGTCCAGGGCGACCGGAAACGTGTACCGGTGGTTGTCAAGATAAGGTTTGACATCGCTTTCATCACGCTCCATCGCAGTTTCATTCACCATGATCACATTGATCTTCTCGCCGTATGTTTCATGCAGTTTTTGGAAATAGGGCATCTCCTCCTTGCAAGGAGGGCACCAGGTCGCCCAGAAATTCACGACGGTCGGTTTTCCCTCGTTTTGATACAACTCCACTTCTTCCCCGGATAAGGTGGGCAGCTTAAAATTGGGCGCGCAAAAACCTTGCGCCGGTTTGGGTTCTCCCTGGCACACCGCCCGGTTCATCGCGGAAGCCGGATTTTCTTTTGGTTTGTCAACAGTCATGAAGACGGCCCCTGCCACCGCGGCAGCCAAAACCGCAACAATGACGGCTTGTCGCTTGTTCATTGCAAACCCCCTTTGATGATGGACTCATTGCTTCGTTGTCCAAAGTATATGTCAACGGCCGGACTCTTTAAACCTTTTTCACAGCATTCCGGTTACAAACGGATTATGCATCTGTTCCCTTCCGATCGTGGTTTCCGGGCCGTGTCCGCACAAAACACGGGTTTCTTCGGGAAACTCCATGATGATGTCATGAATGGTGCGCATCAGGGTCTCGTGATCCCCTCCCGGCAAATCCGTCCGCCCGATGGAGTCTTGAAACAAGACATCACCGCTCAATAAAAGGGAATCGACCACATAAGTCACGCTGCCTGGCGAATGTCCCGGTGTATGTAGCACTTCCCATGATTTTCCGAGCAAAGTCAGGACCTCTTTGCCTTTCAGCAAATGATCCGCCGGTTTGGCCTGCACTTTCGGCAACCCGAAAAACGCAGAGCCGTTTAAATCCGGATTGGTCAGCCACTCCGCTTCCGCCTCATGGACATAAACCGGAGCCCCGGTCAATGAACGAACCTCTTCCAGCCCGCCAATATGGTCAAAATGAGCGTGCGTCAACAGCACTGCTTCAATCTTGAGTTCCAATTCCTGAATCCGTTCAACCAACGGTGCCGGCTCCATGCCCGGATCAATCACCACACCGCGTTTTTCATCCGGCAGATAAAGCAACCAAGTGTTGACCATCACCGGCCCCAAAACGAAAGATTCCACCTTCATCTTCTCACCCCATCTCATTCATCGCATTTATGCTCATTCTACACTGAAAACGCGCTTTTCAGCAAAACGGTACATGGAAGTTCCGTTTTCGGACAAAATAAACACAAATATACGGAAGGGAAGTGGGATCGGATGAACACACTTCTGAAAACCATCAGCGGTCTTGCCGGCATCGCCTTGATTCTTTCGGCTTGCTCGCAAAAAAATGAACCGCCGGCGGACAATGCATCGCCTTCGCCCAATCAGCCCCCGCAAACCGTGAAAGTCCGGCAGACCGCTCCGAACGAAAAGAAAGATCAGTCATCCCAGGCCGTTGCAAACCGCCTGGTAACCATTGCTCAAAACGTCCCGAACGTCAAAGGGGCCTCCGCCATCGTTCTTGGTAAATACACCATTGTCGGGGTGGATTTGGATCCGACCCTGGACCGGGGAAGAACCGGCACCATCAAATATACGGTGGCCCAAGCCCTGAAAGAAGATCCGCAAGGAGCCAATGCGCTGGTCACCGCAGACCCCGACATCACACAACGGATCCGGGAATTGAATGAAGATCTTCAAAACGGCCGTCCGGTTCAAGGAGTGATGGAAGAACTGGCCGAAATCGCAGCCCGCATCGTTCCGCAACCTTCCAGGGAAACCGAGAAAAACGAACAACCCCCCTCGAAGGCAGATCAACAGCGGCTGAAATAAAAAAGCAAACATCGGGATTTTCCCATGTTTGCTTTTCTTCTTTTTCTTTTATTAATCAATTGATCAAACTTGCTTGCCTTCCGCTTTCATAAATGTAGTATACTAGAAAATAGCCCATTTGATCTGTTAAAGGAAGATGCCTCATGAAAGTGATTTGCATTTTGTGTGACCAGGTTTTCCGTCCGGACCCGCTCACGGAGAAAAAAATCAAAAAGCATCCGCACCGGATTCAAATTTGTCCGCAATGCCACGAACGAATCACCAAACAAGTGACGGAACGAAAAAAAATCAATCCTCAAAGACTTGATTGTACTTTGGTTCCGCCATGATGTCACGGAGCAATTGTTCCGCCGTGTCTTTGGAAAAAATCTCCTCTTTTTCTTCTCCATCCACCTGATAACAAACAACATACCGGTCTTTTTCTTTTCTCTTTTCCAAATGTTCCACGCGGTGATCTTCCCGCAGCATTTCTTCAAAAAACTGCACGGTGTCCCGTGCAGAACGATCACTGGGCCTTGCATCCTGAACCACTTGGATTTGCAACCAGTTAAACAGAGCATCTTTGAGTTGCATGGTCATCTCTCCCTGAGTTCACGCCATTTTTTCGTCTTGTTCTTTCTTTCGCACCAGGTAAAGCCGCAACCGCGTCACTGCAATCAACACCACCGTGACCAGCAGTGCGGGAACGATGGGCAGTCCCATCAGATGAAAAAGGGCGAGCAGCCAACAGCCGACAGCCAAGGTGATGTAAACCAGCACCGTTTTCAACACGGGCAGCCGGACCGCAAACGCCGTTTTGTAAATCATGGCCGTTAACACCAAAATCACGAGATAAATACCTGAAATCGGTAAAGAATTCAACCAGTTATTGAGCCATGCCAACATCTTACACCCCTTTTATCCTTTCAATTGATGGAGATATTTCATCTCTTCACTGTATTCTTGTTCATCCTCCACCGGCGTTTCCAGAACCACGGGCAATCCTTCAAAACGGGGTTCTTTCAGAAACAGGGACAAGGCTTTTTCCCCGATTTCCCCTTTTCCTATTTTTTCATGCCGGTCCTTCCGGCTTCCGGCCGGGGCTTTGCTGTCATTAAAATGAATCGCCACCAAATTTTCAAGATACTTCGTCTTTTCCATTTCGTTCACAAGGTCTGAAAAAGTTTCTTCCATCCAGATCCCGGCGGCAAACCCGTGACATGTGTCAAAACAGAACCCGATTTTCTCCGGCGCATCGGTGGCTTCCCGAATGTCGACAAGCTCCTGAATCGTCAGACCCAATTCGCTGCCTTGCCCGGCGGTGTTTTCCAGCAGCAACTTGGTGTTTCCTTCATAATCCGCCAAAATTTTGTTCAGCGTCTCCACCATTCTTTCACGGCCGTACGCTTCCCCTTCCCCCACATGTTTTCCGCAATGGACCACCGCTCCGACGGCACCGTATGCTTCGGCAATCATCAAATCTTCTTTGATGGAACGAATGGTCACTTCATGAAGGTCCGGTTTGGGGGTGGACAAATTGGTGATATAAGGTGTATGGCAAACCAACGAAATGCCGTGCTCTTCGCAAAATTGCCTTCCCCGTTCGGCATCCGTGTGATTTAATTTTTTGGGGCGTAAGCCACGCGGATTTTTCGTGAACACCTGAAACGAATCCGCTCCCAATTCGCGGGCTTTTTGCGCAGCTTTGTAAAATCCTTTGGCAACGCTGATGTGACAACCGATTTTCATGGACTTCTCCTCCTGTAAAGACAAAAAGCGCCTGAGGTAAAGGCGCCGTTCACGTCCATATTTTATCACTTTTTCTTTGACGATAGCAACTTTCTCATCCGGTCCGGATCGTTGGTGATCACTGCATCCGCCCCGGCCTCCACCAACCGTTTCATCTCTTCTTCCTCATTCACCGTATACGGGCGGACCCGGATTCCATGCCGGTGGCAACCGTCTATCATCTCAGCGGTGACAGCCCGATGGTACGGATGAACCGCATCCACCCCCAAATACTTTGCATACACCCAAGGATCGACCATCCCGCAGACATAAAGCGCTCCGGTTTGCATGTCGGGACGGGCTTGTTTCACAGCCAACAGCGAATCATGCCGGAAGGAAGAGAGAATGACCCGGTCTTGCACTTGAAACCGTTCCACTTCTGCAATCACTTTTTGTTCCAATCCGGGATACCGGATGATGCCGTTTTTCAGCTCAATGTTGATCTCAACGAAAGCCCCCTCAAGCCTTTCCAGCACTTCACCCAATGTGGGGACAGGCTCGTTTTGAAAGGACGGATGAAACCAACTTCCGCTATCCAGTTGTTTCAGCTCTGCCAGCGTCATGTCTTTGATCCATCCGGTTCCGTCGGTGGTACGGTCCACTGTTTCATCATGCATCACAATCACATGCCCGTCGCGGCTTAAATGCACATCCAACTCCACGCCGTCCGACTTGGCTTCCACGGCTTTTTCAAAGGCAGACAACGTATTTTCCGGAGCCGCCCCCGAAAAGCCCCGGTGGGCAAACACTTTGGTCAAACTCACCGATTCCACCCACAATGCTTTCGTTCTTTCCTGTTGATTTCCACACGCTGCCTCGGCATTCCTTGTCACTCCGGAAAAAAAGATCCCCTCATCCCAACCGGATGGCAAGTTGGATCAACGTGCGCGCCATCACGCCGGTTGCCCCTTTGACGAAAATCCCTTTTTCTTTGGGGGCCTGCACCGTTCCGCCGATATCCAAATGGACAAACGGGGTGTCTCCGGCAAAAGCTTTTAAAAACATGCCCCCCTGGATGGCTCCGGCCGGAAAACCTCCTTCATTTTTCAAGTCGGCAATATCGCTCTTCAGATATTCATCATATTCTTCGTACAACGGAAGCTCCCATACCCGTTCCCCCGCGATGCGTGCGGCTGCTTTCACTTTCTCCGCCCACTCTTCATCATTGCTCATCAAACCGGTCACTTCATAACCCAACGCCACTTGAATCGCCCCGGTTAACGTTGCAACGTCAACGATCCGGGTCACTCCCAGCCGTTTTGCATAAGCGATCGCATCGGCCAACACCACTCTGCCTTCCGCATCGGTGTGTTGGATTTCAACCGTCTTGCCGCTGAAGGTGGAAATCACATCGCCGGGACGGTATGCTTTCGTGCCCACTCCGTTTTCGCACACCGGAATGACAGCGCATACATTACAGTGCGGCTGCAATTCCCCGATGGCATCCATCGCCGCCAGGACCGCCGCCGCCCCGGCCATGTCGTCTTTCATTTCCTCCATCCCGCGTGCCGGTTTAATTTGCAATCCTCCGGAGTCGAACGTGATTCCTTTTCCAATCAGCCCCAGCATTTCCTGGCTGTCCGGCTCACCTTGATACGTCAGCACAAGCATGTACGGATCATGGGCTCCGGCTTGCGCCACACTCAATAACCCGCTCATCCCCAGCTCCTCCAACCGGCCGTTGGTGATGATCTCGGCTTTCAAATTGCGTTTTTCGGCGATTTTTCTTGCTTCGTCGGCCAATTGGTCCGGAGTCATGCGGTTGCTCGGTTCATGCACCAGATAACGGGCGTAATTGGTGGCCTTGGAAAAGATTTGGCCGCGTTGTTTTCCGGCTTCAAACGCCGGTTCCCGGAGCGTTGCGTCAGAAATCCAAACCGCGTTGATTTCCTTTTTCGATTGCTCTTGTTTATAGGTGTGATGCTCATAAGTGCCCAATTCCATGCCTTCAACAACCGATTGTACGACATCAACCGGATTGTATCTTTCAATGACCAAGGAGGGACAACCGATTCCCAAACTGTCAATGCCTTTCTTTTTGGCGGTGCGGGCCACGGCCGCCACGGCATCTTTAAACGCCGGCAAATCCAGTTTGTCCTCTTTGCCCAACCCGACGACAAAGACACGACCGGACGGAATTTTCCCCCAATTGTGAAGAGTCGTAATCTCGCCGAACTTTCCGGTGATTTCCCCCAGCGAAATGAGATTGGAAATTCGAAAACCGAGTGCTTCATCGATTTCCCGGGTGACGCCCAACAAGGATTCGCGCTTTTGAAAATGAAAAACCACAATCGCATCCGCAGACAATGAAGCAAGCGGTTCTCTCGTCAATTTCCATTCCATTCCAACGCCTCCTCAAATCGGATTCTGGATGTCTTAAATTAAAAGTGCATTATCTCTGTAAAAATTCTTGCATGTAACAGTTTCGACAAAATCAGACCCGTTTCCTGTCTTGGATAAATAGACGAAATTGTTTTATAACAGACACAACTAAGCATCAAGCGGATTGATATATGAATATATTCCACAGATATGCTTATATACATCTTCAGCAGGTTGAGCCTTTTGCCGGTCTTTGCACGATCAACAATTCTCATTCCTTTTAATTTTTATAATATTTAAATAATTTTCCGCCATAAATAAGAGACCCACGTGAGCGGGTCCGGATGCAAATCATAATGCTTCCAGCATCATCATCTCTTTTCTGATTTCCTCCAGTCGCGCTTTGCATTGGTCGATTTTATGGGGATGGTTCTCTTTGAGAGCGTCGTACAGGTTCAACAACTCATAATCCAACTCCATTCTCAACACCAGGATCCTTTCTTCCGCATCCCGACAACGGTAAGCCTTCATCAAATCCTCCATGGTTCCGCTACACCCCTTATTTTTTAATCGGGTATCTTAGGATGCCTGCCATCTTGTTGCTTGGCTACAGCATTGCCTGTTTTTCAAGAAATAAACCTGCCCGGAAAAAACGTTTTTGTCCCCGCGGAATCCGAGGTCCTGATTTTCTATAATCTATGCTTAAAAACTTGCAAACGGAACGACACTTGACAATGTGGATGATTTTCAGAATGAAATGGCCTTGTGGTAAGATAGTGATCAAAACGGAAAAAAGGTGGTGAACATCGATGGCAATTCCTTCGTTTACGGAAGAAGATTTTGCCGTCTTTCAGGTAAACGGCCTTGAAGAACGCATGGAAGAGTTAAAGAAACGGATCCGGCCGAAATTTGAAAGCATCGGGGAACAAATCACCCCGTTTCTTGAGCAAATGATCGGGGAACCTTTTTATCTGCACATTGCAAAACATGCCCGCCGGACCGTGAATCCGCCGGATGAAACCTGGATGGCCTGGGCCGCCAACAAACGCGGGTATAAAGCCCATCCGCACTTTCAACTGGGAATCCGCGACACGCATCTTTTCATCTGGTTTGCTTTGATTTATGAATGCGGCCGCAAACCCGATTTTGCCCGCAGCCTTCGTGCGCAATTGGACGAAATCTGGCCGGCGATTCCTGACCACTTCCACATTTCGGAAGATCACACCGTTCCCAAAACCACTCCCAAAAAGGATTGGGATGTGGAAAAAGGGTTGGACCGCCTGGAAAAGGTGAAAAAAGCCGAGTTTTTGTGCGGAATTCTCATCCCCCGGGAAGAAGCGGTTACCTTAAAAGGCGAAGAAATCATCCAACGCAGTGAATCGGCTTTTCAAACGCTTTATCCTTTGTATCGGTTGGCAGTTTCTTCCTGACTTGATTCTTGCCTGCAATCCTGAGGGTTTTGCAGGTTTTTTTATGGATTTTTTTCTTTTGTTTAAGAATGCTTTTTGTTATACTAACGGTCGTGCATGATTTACTTGTAAAGGCAGGCAACAGCAATGAATCAAAGACAATATCAAACACCACTGTTTTCCAAGCTGATTGAACACTCACAAAAAAAACCGCTGCAATTCCACATCCCCGGCCATAAAAAAGGGCAGGGAATGGATCCGGAATTTCGTCAGTTTGTCGGGTCGAACATCCTGTCGATCGACCTCATTAACATAGAGCCATTGGATGATTTGCATCTTCCCAAAGGGGCGATCAAGGAAGCTCAGGAGCTGGCTGCCGAAGCCTTCGGGGCCGACCACACCTTCTTTTCCGTCCAGGGAACCAGCGGAGCGATCATGAGCATGGTGATGTCCGTCGTCCGTCCGGGAGAAAAAATCATTGTGCCAAGAAACGTGCACAAATCCGTGATCACAGCCATTATTCTGGCTGGTGCTTACCCGGTTTTTGTCCACCCGGAAATGGATGAACGGCTCGGAATCGCCCACGGCATCACCGCATGTCAGGTGCAAAAAGCGCTGAACCAACATCCGGATGCCAAAGCGGTGCTGGTCATCAATCCCACTTATTACGGTATCGCCGGGAATCTGCGAGAAATTGTCGAGGTTGTCCACCGGCACGGCATTCCCGTTTTGGTGGATGAAGCACACGGCGTGCTCACCCATTTTCATGACCGGTTGCCTTTGTCGGCAATGGATGCCGGTGCGGACATGGCCGCAACCAGTGTCCACAAATTGGGCGGATCGCTCACGCAAAGCTCAGTGCTCAACTTGCGGGAAGGACTGGTCAATCCCCACCGGGTGCAAGCCATTATCAGCATGTTGACGACCACCTCCACTTCCTATCCGCTTTTGGCATCCCTTGATACGGCCCGCCGTTATCTGGCCGTCAACGGCAGTGAGATCATTGAACAAACACTGTATTGGGCCGATACGGCAAGAAAACGGATCAATGAAATCCCCGGGCTGCATTGCATCGGGAGAGAATGGCTGGGAAGTGATGCATTGTATGACATCGATGAAACCAAACTGCTCATCCATTTAAAACACTTGGGCATCACCGGATATGATGCAGAAAAATGGTTGCGGGAACATCATCGCATTGAAGTCGAGTTGAGCGATTTATACAACATTTTGTGTCTGGTCACGCCCGGTGACAACGAAGAAACGATCCTTCCGTTAATAGATGCCCTTCAGGATTTATCCGATCATTTTTATCAACCCGGACGTTCCAATCATGTTCCCATTCAAACCCCGGAAATTCCGGAACTGGTTCTGTCGCCGCGCGAAGCGTTTTACAGCCCGACGGTGTCGGTTCCGTTGGAAGAAGCCGCCGGAAGAATCAGCGCCGAATTCATCATGATTTATCCGCCCGGGATCCCTGTTTTTGCGCCGGGGGAACGGATCACGGAAGAAAACATCGACTATATCAAAAAGCACATCCAAGCCGGATTGCCTGTCAAAGGAACGGAAGATCCGAACGTGAAAATGATCCGGGTGATTGAATAAAAAAAGGCCGCTTGAAGCGGCTTTTTTTATACCCACCTTTGTCCTTCTTTATCTTTAAGCCACGCCTTCCGCTTGTTTTTCGCACGATTTGGACGGATGGTCTTCGCAACCCCGGCAGGAACCGTACAAGGTGCCTGCTTTTTCTGATTCGACATAAGCAATCACTTTGTCACAGGTTTGGCATACGATGACTTCCAACACAGGAACCCCCTCCAATAACATCACATAAAGAGTGAAAACGATTCAATTATGATGTACTAATAGTATATTATGATATACTAATTTTGTCAAAGGAGAGGTCAGGTCGGCATATTCTTCATTTTTCCATTAAAAAAGAGCAAATCCGGAGACTTGCTCTTTCTGGTCAATATTCCCGCTCTGCCTGGTTCCCCAACGCCGGGAGACAGCTTTTCAAAAAGATCGAAACTTCTCTCGCTTCATCCATGGATCGGAGATGAAAAATCCTTTGCAAATAATCTAAATTTTCGGCGTCTTCTAAAGAAAGCAACGAGGAGCGTCCTGTCTGCATACAAACCACTAACGGCTTTCCAAAGAACATATTGGTGTAGACGATGCCATAATCATAACGGCCGTTATCCGAAATAAAACCGACAAATCGCACTTTGGCCTGTTCTGCCTCGTCATACAAACGTTCATAAAGACTCATCTTATCTCCTCCTCGCTTTAATTTAGAAGAATATCATTTTAAACTCGAATCCTAAAATACAGAAGATAAATAATATATACCCGCATTTTATCATGCTCAAACATAAATTTATTGATCAAGCCAACAAAATATCGAATGATTTGATGAAATATTCACACACATGTTAATATAACAAAAAAAGCATTGATATGAAGGAGCGATCGCCGTGAGTAAAAGCGCATACATAAAACTGGTTCCCGGTTCCAACCAAGAAACCATTGATTTGGACGGTGTCAGACAGTTGCTCGACACCTACTGCGAAATGACCGGCCTGACGGGAAAACAATTGGGATGGTCTTATGAAGCGGCGGCTTTCCCTTATGAGGTAAGCCAAGAAGAGCAAGACGGCATTTCTTATCTGCACCTCAAAGGCAAAAGCCCGGACAAATACAACGGTTTAATCATCGGAACAAGCCGGGAAGAAGCGTCAGGCGTCCATTATATCCAAATCGTTCTTCCTTCCAATGCGTCCCACGGGGACCTTGCCAAAGGAAATGAGTTTTCCAAGTTTTTTGCCAAACAGTTAAAGGGGGAACTCCACTTGTTTA
The DNA here is from genome assembly GCF_016055145.1 of Thermoactinomyces sp. CICC 23799. Taxonomy (NCBI): domain Bacteria; kingdom Bacillati; phylum Bacillota; class Bacilli; order Caryophanales; family Thermoactinomycetaceae; genus Thermoactinomyces; species Thermoactinomyces sp. CICC 23799. Next base: position 65,384 of record NZ_JAECVV010000004.1, on the reverse strand, counting down.
ACGGCCGGGTCATGTATTACAACAGCCGGAAATAATTTTATTCCTCCACCTGTTTGTCCCGTTCAGGTGGAGGAAAACGGTTTGAAAAATCAACGGACGGACAATTCTTTTCCTTGTTCCACGGCCATCTCGATTTTGTAAAGCTCGGTCACATACTCCTGAAACTTGGTAAAATCCACCCGTTCATAACATTGTGCCAGTTTTAAAATGATTTTGTGCTCCCCCTCCCGGTCGCCTTCCTTTCCTGCCAACTCCCGGGCTTTTTCATAATACAAAATCGCTTCTTGATATCTGGCTTGTTGCAGATAACAATCGCCCAAAGCCATGTACGTTTCCCGGCTCACTTCCGTCTGCTGGGATCGTTCGCAGCCCGAACCGGCTTCTTGCAAGACTTCCTCCGCCTCGCTCCACCGGTTTTGCCCCAAATAGCTGAGGCCCAAGTACGTTTGCCCCCGGATTTTTAACAGATCGTTTTTCAGTTTTTCCTGCAGGCTCAAGACCGTCAGGAAACAATCTTCGGCCTCTTCCCATTTTTTGATCAACAAATACACCTTGCCCATCAATTGCCACAATTCGCACGCTTTTGCCACTTTCTTGTTGATCCTCGCCAGTTCGATCCCTTGGACCGCATACCGGATGGCCTCGTCATACAGCTTCAACTTCATCAACACCTTGATGCGGACCATGTATAATTCCAGCACGGTATCGATGCTCTCGATGCAGCCGATCTCTTTCCAGAATTTTTCGATTTGGCGCAACGCTTCTTCCAGACGGTTGGCTTCATTCAGATAAATGATGCGTGAAACCTGCAAAAGATATTTGTAATGGTTCCGTTGTCCCTCTTCCTTGAAGTGGCTGATTCCTTCCTCGATATAGCTCAATGCTTGATTCCATTCTTTGTTTTCATAAGCAATGCGGCTTAACTCATGGTAACTGGCTGCTTTGATGTTGGACATGGAGCGGTCTTCCCGTTGTTCCATGATCCGGATCGCTTCCAGAAAGTAATTTTTGGCCTTCACCCAGTTTTTCTTCTTTAAATAAATTTTCCCCCGCAAAAAATGAATCATGCCGGCCAGCTTATGATTGGCGGGCACATCCAATTTGCGAAGACGTTCCAATCCCTTGTCCGGATTCATTAAATCCACCATGCTCTCGATGGCGGTCAACTTTAAAACCATTTGTTCTTCTTCTTGTTTTTCTTTGGCCAGCAAATCATGGGCCCGGTCCAGATTCACATTTAACTTTTCCGCAATGTACCGCACTTTCTCTTCATTGACATAAGTGATTCCCCGTTCGATATTGCTGATCGTGGAAGGAGAGATGAAATCGTCGGCCAGATCTTCCAGCCTCAGGCCCAATTCCTTTCTCTTTTTCCGGAGCAATTCCCCGATTTGAATTGGATGAATATAGTCCACGTTCTTCACCATCCCTGACTCCTGATCAAATTTCGCCACATATGTAACACTATATAAAATTTTCAGCTAATTTTTATGTCATGAAAGCCAAACATCCCCTGAAGAAAGAAAAAACCCCAACATTTTATGGGGTAATTAGATATTTAGATACGCTTATTCTACCATATTTTTTAGAAAAGAAAAAAGAATGAATCAAAAAAAGGAAATTCTCTCCCTTTTATATCCTCTCAAACAGATTGACCACGATGAAAGCAAAACTGCTTCCCAGGAAGGTCCCGATCAACACATCGGTCGGATAATGCAAAGCCAGATACATGCGGGAGAATCCAATGATCATGGCATATGGAATCAAAATCATCATCATGACGGACGAATGAAGGGCAAATGTCATGGCGATGGAAAAAGCGGCGGTTGTATGGCCGGAAGGAAAGGAATAATCCGTCAGCGGATTTGGAAATGTGTGCAAATGCGTTAATTTCAGATAAGGACGGATTCTCGGCTTATACTTTTTCAAAAACCGGACGGCCAAATGGCTTGTCCCCAGCGCAATCAATGCCTCCAACGCCCATCCTTTCACCGGCTTGGGCATAAAAAGGATCCAGCCCAACAAAAAAACGATGGTCGCCGTGGCCCCTCCCAGATGGGTCACCCGGGGCATGATCCAATCCAACAAACGACACTTGAAATGGCAATTCACCAGTTGAATCAAAAATTGATCCGATCGGGACAACCAGGATGTCAAACTTTTCATCAGTCCTCACCTCCGTCTCAGCACCCCTGATGAAGAAAGAAACGGGCAAAAAGAAAAGTAAATAAGGTGTTAATCTTGGAGAAGATTAACACCCGTATTCAGCATTGGTGATTGCCATGGTGCAACTCTTCCAAAGAGGATATATCCATCATTCCGTCGCCAACCCTTCTGACCGTTCTTTTATGTAACAGCACAGGGTGGTTTGATTTTCCGGATTTTTCTCAGCAGAAACGCCTTTTTCGATTCCGCCCGACTGAAGCAGCATTTCCCAACGATTCAACCATATTTTATTGCTGGGTGGCATCAGTACGATCAGAGTCATGACAGAAGCTACGATGGTCAAAAAAGACGTTTTGTTCATTTTTCACTCCTTAATATTAAAACGCTTCGTCCTGTGTCTTCATTTTAAAAAGGAATACGGAGAGGGTCAAGATTCCACGGTCCGTATTCTAAAAGATTTATTGAACAACATGGATCAATCTGGTCACAATTAGGGAAAAACACTGCTTTGGCCCGGTAAACTGTTAAATTTTTTCCGACACCTAAAAAAATGACAAATCCGGCCCGTAACCGTCCGCTCCCGGAGACGAAAGAAAAAAAGATCGCTATAATAAGAGAAGGAATTTTTAACCAAAGACAAAAAGGTGGGATGCAGGGTGAGTACACTGATCGCCATCCTCTCTCTTCTTTTGAACGGGGGGATTCTCTATCTTTTGTACCGGCAATCGCTCACGGAAACGAAAGAAAATCCCTGGAACGATCTTTTTTACCAGCTGCAAACACTCCAGGACCAGCAAGAAAAATTGGAAAAAAGAGTACGGGAAGAAATGGGGTACAACCGCCAGGAATGGAATACGTCTTCACTGGAAAACCGGAGAGAATTGCAGCAGTCTTTCACCACGTTGACCAAAGCCACATTATCCACGCTCCGCGAATCGGCATCGCAACAAAAAGATCTTCTGGACAGCTTTTCCAAACAACTGAATGATCTGACCCGGATGAACGAACAAAAATTTGATCATCTCCGGACCCAAGTGGAAGAAAAGCTGGCGGCCATCCAAACCGAAAACCAGAAAAAACTGGAGGAAATGCGGAAAACCGTGGATGAAAAGTTGCACGATACCTTGGAAAAACGGCTCGGCGAATCCTTTCAACTGGTCAGCGAACGCTTGGAACAAGTACATAAAAGCTTGGGGGAAATGCAAAATCTGGCCACCGGTGTGGACCATCTGCGGAAAATATTATCAAATGTCAAAAACCGCGGGGTTTTGGGCGAAATCCAATTGGAAAACATTTTGGAACAAATGTTGTCTTCAGAACAGTATGAAAAAAATGTGCGTGTCAAAGAAAACAGCAAGGAAAATGTGGAATTTTGCATCAAACTGCCTTCGAAACAGGAAGAAGGGAAATTTGTATTGTTGCCGATCGACTCCAAATTCCCCCTCGCAGATTACCAGCGCCTTCTGGAAGCACAGGAAAGCGGCGACGTCCATCAAATGACCCAGGCCGGAAAAAATCTGGAAAACCGGGTCAAACAAGAAGCCAAAAAGATCAGCGAAAAATATATATCGCCCCCGAAAACAACGGACTTTGCCATTTTATTTTTGCCTTTGGAAGGTTTGTATGCCGAAGTCTTGCGCCGTCCGGGTTTATGGGAAAGCATTCAGCGCCAATACCGCGTCTCCATTGTCGGGCCGGCAACATTGTCCGCTTTTTTGAACAGTTTGCAAATGGGATTTCGCACTTTGGCAATCGAAAAACACACCCATGAAGCCTGGGAATGGCTCAGCATTTTAAAAAATGATTTGTACCGGTTCGGGGACTATCTGGCCAAAGCACAAAGAAAAATTGAAGAAGCCGGAAAAACCATCGGCCAGGCGAGCCGGCAAACGGAAACCATGAAAAAGAAACTGAACCAAGTGGAAAACCTGCCCCAACCCAAAAGCATCCCCCCGACTCCGGCCGGTCCGGAAACGGATGGAGAAACGGGTCCGGGAGAGTGATCGTGGAAACGGGTTTTCTCATGCGGTGAAACCGGATCCTCCGGAACAGGAAGGTTCATCCACATACCGGGTTTTTCCTTGGGCAGACACAGACGGACGACCGCACCGGCTACCCAAGGATGGGGATCCTTTGAGCGAAACCCAATGGCTCAAAGGATCATTCTCATGAAGTTCCCCACCGCGATCCCGATATAATTGCCCACCGCGTAACCGAAAATCCCCATTAACACGGCGGGAGTCATTAATGAAGCCCAACCTTTGGACGACGCCAGTGCAAGGGCCGTCGACGGACCTCCGATGGCCGCCTGGCTGGCCACGGCCAACATCTCCACTTCCAGTTTAAACCATTTCCCCGCACCAAAAACAATCAGTGCATGCGTGGCGATGACAAAAACGAGAAAGAGAAACACCACCGGCCCCTTTTCCACCAATGTACTCAAGAGGGTCCCGGCACCCATGGAGGCAAAAAACAGATGAAGCAAATAATTCCCGATCGCCTCTCCCCCTTGCAACCGGGAGACCGGCGTAAACCAGGCCATCAACAGAGCCAATGTGGTATACCAAATCACACTAGGGATTTCAAGGCCGGTGGCTTGCTGAATCCAAGGCGTGACCCATTCGGAAACCGCCACAATGGAAAACGCAACCGCAAGCATCGCCGCCAGATCAAAGATCGTCACTTTTTTGGGTTGAAAAAAATCTTCACCGGTTTTTTCCCCTTTCCACTCCTTGTCCTGAAGCGAAGGGTAGAAGCCGCGGAGCAACACCGGAATCACGGCGGTCGCAACCATCCAGACGTTGGTCATGATGTTGTCGGCGGCAGCTCCGGTCGCATACATGGTTTCCGATGTTTCAAGCGCTTTTCCCACCGCTGCATAATTAATCCCGCCGCCAATGTAACTGGCCGCAAATTGGGCGGTGATTTTCCAACTCTCTTCCCCGATCTGCCCGGCCGTCAAAAAACCTCCCAACACCGTCCCGCAAATGGTGCCGATGGCAGCCAGGCCAAAAGCGATGAACGCCGGTTTTCCCAATCGGCGCAAATTTCGAAAATCCGTGGATAACAGTAACAGGACAATGGCCAGCGGCACGCCGTAATCCCCGGCAAATTGATAAACGGGATTTGATTCCCCCAAAGAAGAAGGAATCACATGCAAATTCACCAAAACCGCCCCGCCGGTGATTACCAGAATCGCGGTTCCGAGAAAAGAGAAAAAGCGGTATTTTTTATCCAGCCAAAAGGAAAACCAAATCAGTAAAGTGATCACGGCCCCCACTCCCAACGGGCTGGTGATCCATGCGTCTTGATTCATCCAATTCCTCCTTTTCAAACGCTTTGTTTTTCTATCTCCATCATACACTCAAAGAAAAAAGTCTTGGATAAAAATATCCAAGACCATGCCGATCTATTTCCACTCCGTTTTTCTGTTCACCATTTCGACCGCCTCTTCAATCCGGCTGAGCACTTCTTGTTCCGTCCGTCCGGTAACCACCATCGTCACGATGTAATCGACGCTCGTGGTGGCTCCGGCATAAGATTGCCCCGGTTTGGCAAGCAACCGGTATTCCGTGACCCATTCCGGCAATTCTTCCGCCCGGGGCCCCTTTACAAACGTGCCGTATTTCGGGGGAATCCCGACAAAACCGAATTGGGTTTTTGGCTTTTTCTCTTTCTGCAACTGTTTTGGCAGCTGAACCGGAATCCCGCACTGGGCTTGTACAGAAAATTTCGTCAAATCAACCCCGAAAGCTTGGCGATACTCCTCGCAAATCCGGGACCCCCCGGTGCGGCAAGCCACCTCGCACAAAACCAATTCATCATCCGGGGTATGGAACACTTCGGCATGAAAAGAAGTGTGCTCAGGCGTCGGCATCGCTTTCAAAACGGAACAAACATATTCTTGCATCCGCGCCGTCAACGGATTTTGCGGCGACAACAAATAACTTCCCAAATATTTGCCTTCGTGAAAAGCCAGGCAATCGTTCAAATACTTGGACGGCCAGCACAAAACGATTTCGCCGTAAAGAATCAAACCATCAATATGGTACATTTCTCCCTCAATAAATTGTTCCACTTCCAGATTATGCTCCAAGCCTTTCGTCAGATACCGGATGGTGTCGCGGTCATTCTCCAGAATGGTGGTGTTTCTGGAACCCATTCCGTCAACCGGCTTCACCACCACCGGATAATGATGATCCTGAATAAACTCATACAAATCAATGGCTGAGTTCAAACGGGCGTATTGAGGGACCCGGATATGGGCCTTGCTTAAAATGGATTTCATTTTGACTTTGTCGCGGAACGCGATGGCACTTTCCCAAGATTGCCCTTCGATCCCCAAATATTCCCTCAGCCTGGCTGCCCGCAGGATATCCCGTTCGGCCGTTGCAATGATGGTGTGATACGGATGTTCGCGGTACAATTGCAAAGCTTGAAATTCAATGGCAGAATTATAATCATAATTTTCAAACGCAAAAACTTGGGCATATTGAGTAAAATCCTTGGCATAAGTGGTGTTTGTCATGAGATACAGATCCTCATTCAGTTCCTTCAACCATTGGTTATAAGGAACGTCATAATGGGGCAATCGGTTAAAAATCAGTATACTCAAATTGTTTCCCCCTTTTTTATCTGTCTTCTTGAGGATCTCAAAACACCGGTGGAATCATGAAATTCATGAACACCTGACATTTGGGGTGCTCCTCTTAATATTAGAAAAAACACTATTTTATGTCAATAAATATATGTAGAAAATAATTAATTTTCTTTTAATTAAAAATACCTTGCGAAATGACTTCGCAAGGCTCACCAGACCGTGGATTTATAAATCTTTTTTGGAGAACGAATAGGGAAGCAATTTCCCAACGGTCGTCTCCATGACATCCCCCTTCAAATTGGACAGATAAACCGGCATGTCCGAATCGCAAAACTCTGAGAGCACCTGACGGCACGCCCCGCAAGGCGAAACCGGCCCGTCAGTATCCGCCACCACCGCGATGGCGGAAAAAGAACGTTCGTTTTCTGAAACCGCCTTGAAGACGGCGGTCCTTTCGGCACAATTGGTCAGCCCGTAAGAAGCGTTTTCAATATTGGCCCCACGGATCACTTTCCCCTCTTTGGTCAACAGGGCGGCGCCGACTTTAAATTTGGAATAAGGGACATAGGCACGTTCCATCCCTTTTTTGGCTTCCTCAATCAGTTGGTCACGGTCCATGGCTCTCAACCTTTCTGCTTCAAAGCTTATTTTTCTTCCATGATTTTGACTCCGGAACTGGTTCCAATGCGGTTGGCTCCGGCATCAACCATTTTCATCAGATCTTCCAGGCTGCGGACGCCTCCGGATGCTTTCACTCCCAAATTGTCTCCCACCGTTTTGCGCATCAGTGCGACATCTTCCACGGTGGCTCCTCCTGTTGAAAACCCGGTGGACGTTTTGACGAAATCGGCCCCGGCTCTGGCGGCGATTTCACATGCCCGGACTTTTTCTTCATCCGTCAACAAGCAGGTTTCAATGATCACTTTGGTCAATGCTTTTCCTTCGGCCGCCTTGGTCACGGCGCGAATGTCTTCTTCCACCTCGTCATCCCGGCCGCATTTCAGCAGACCGATATTGATCACCATATCCACTTCCGTCGCCCCGTTTTCAATTGCGTTGCGGGTTTCAAAGGCTTTGGTCTCCGGTGTGGTTGCCCCGAGAGGGAATCCGATCACCGTGCACACCTTCACATCGGTCTCTTTTAAAATTTCATAGACTTGCGGAACCCAAACCGGATTGACGCATACGGACGCAAAATGATATTTTTTGGCCTCTTCCGCCAGTCGGACAATCTGTTCCTTGGTTGCATCCGGTTTCAACAAAGTGTGGTCGATCAGTTTGGCAATTTGACTTTTTTCCATTTCGTTTTCCTCCTGTCATCCTTGAACAATGTCGTGAATCAAAACTGGTGGTTGAACCGGTTGTTTGCTGATCGCATAAGCCTGTTCCACTTTTTCAATGACGTCCGTCACCGACGAACGGTTGCTGTAAATGGTAACGAGTGTCTCTCCTTTGCGGACAGAATCACCGATCTTTTTGTTCAACACTAATCCCACCGCCAAATCGATTTCGGATTCTTTGGTCGCCCGTCCGGCTCCCAGCATCATGGCGGCCGTTCCGATTTCATTGGCAGTGATTTCGGAGATATATCCGTCCTCTTTTGCTTTCACTTCCAACGTGTACTTTGCCGTCAACAACTGCTCCGGATGATCGACATACCGGTCATCCCCGCCTTGCGCCCGGATGAATTGCTTCATGGTTTCCAGCGCTTTTCCGTTGTTCATGGCTTCTTTGAGCATCGATCCGACTTCTTCCGGAGTTTGGGCTTTGCCGGCCAGGCAAACCATGTGGCTGCCCAATGTCAAACAGAGCTCTTCCAGATCTTTCGGCCCTTTTCCTTTCAACGTGTCGATGGCTTCTTTGACTTCGAGGGCATTTCCGACGGCAAAACCGAGCGGCTGGCTCATATCCGAGATCACCGCCATGGTTTTCCTTCCCACATTGTCGCCGATTTCCACCATGGTCCGGGCAAGTTTCCGCGCATCTTCCATGCTCTTCATGAAAGCCCCTGCTCCCACTTTCACATCCAATACGATGGCATCCGAACCGGAAGCAATTTTTTTGCTCATGATGGAGCTTGCAATCAGCGGAATGGAATTGACGGTTCCGGTCACATCCCTTAAGGCATACAACTTTTTATCGGCAGGCGTCAGCTTTCCGGACTGGCCGATGACGGCGACTTTATTTTGATTCACCAGCCGGATGAATTCCTCATTGTCCACCTCGACATGAAATCCGGGAAAGGATTCAAGTTTATCAATTGTTCCGCCGGTATGCCCCAGTCCGCGGCCGGACATTTTGGCAACCGGCACGCCGACCGAACCCACCAGCGGCGCCAGCACCAATGTGGTGGTGTCTCCCACACCTCCGGTACTGTGCTTATCCACTTTGATCCCTTCGATGGAAGACAAATCGATTTGCTCTCCCGAGCGGACAATTTCCATGGTAAAATGAGCGGTTTCCTCGGGAGTCATCCCTTGAAAATAAACCGCCATCAAAAAGGAGGCCATTTGATAATCCGGAATTTCTCCCCGGGTGTAACCTTGCACCAAAAACCGAATCTCTTCTTCGGTCAATGCCTTTTGGTCTCTTTTCTTTTCGATCAAATCGATCATCCGCATGTTCTTAACGACTCCCTTCATTCTTTATCGCACAAGCCCGTCCGACTCATTCCATTTGCCTTCAAAGCCAATATATCAAAGGGTTGAACATATGTAAATTAAAATATTAACAAATGTAAAACCAACAGCGTTCCAATTCCTCTTTCTTCTTATTATGATCGGCGAAACGAAAAATAAAAAAAAGAGCATTCAATCCGAATGCCCCGAATCGTCGTCTCCGCCGCTTTGTTCATGAAGCAATTGGGCCGTGTACTGATCCGTGATCAACACGTTGGCATACCGTCCCTTCAAAGCCCCGCGGATCGCCTTCACTTTATTCAATCCTCCCGCCACCAGAACAGAGTGCTCCTTTTTTCTCAATTCGTCCAATTCGATGCCGATGGTTCGTTGATTTAAACGTTCATCGCAAATTTTTCCGTTTTCATCATAAAACCGGGAACAAATATCGCCGACGGCTTTGGCGGAGAGCAGTTTCAACTCTTCCTCGTTCAGATAGCCCAACCGGAACAGCAAGGAATCGGACAACGCTTCCCCGACGGTATAAACCGCAATATTTGCCTGTTTCCCCATTTCCAGCAGTTTTTGAATGTGCTTGTCGGCCTCGATGGCTTCTTTCACCACCGCCTTGTCGACAATGGCGGGAAGCGGGAGATAATGCGGAATCGTTCCGTAAGCCTGCCCGAACCTCTGCATAATTTCCGAAGCATAAGTATGCTCCGCCGAATAACTGACACCACCTTTCAATTGCACCACATGCACATGGTTGACCGGCTTGTGCTTCAAATGAAGCGCAACCTGGTACAAGGTCGTTCCCCAGGCAACCCCGATCAAATCCCCGTCAGCAACGATTTGGTCCAAGTACAAGGCCGCCTGCCTGCCCAGCATTTTTTTTACCGTTTTTTCGTCGTACTTGTGAACCGGTACAATCAACACTTTTTTCATCCGGTATCTTTCTTTTAAAGCAGCTGCAAGTTGGTTCAGACGAAGCGAAGGATCCACGATTTCAATCCGCACAATGCCTTCTTCCTTGGCCTGCTGCAACAGGCGCGACACGGTCGGTCGCGAAACTCCCAACCGGTTGGCGATTTCCTGCTGATTGTAATCCTCCTGATAATACATTTTGGCTGCTTGTATCAACATCTTGAGTTTTGTTTGATCCATATTTTCACCCGTCATCGATTCGTCACGCCCATTATAGCACGGAAAGAATCCTGAACTCATCTCTCATGGCCTTCATACGATGGAAAAAAGGGTGGAAGATTGCAATCCGCCTTTCGGCCTGTCACAAGGAGACCCTTCCGCACTTCCCGGCGGGAACCCGGATATTTATTTTTTGAAAGGTTGGTTTTATTATTTTTTAATATAAATTCATTTTTACAATAATGAATAAAATTCGTTAAACTTTTGTAACAAATTGAAAATAGAATCCTTACTGAAAATATTTTAGTATAGAAAGGATGAGCCCATTGCTGAAACGTGTCTTGTCTCTGGCGGCCATCTTTGCATTGGGAACGTTTATGTCCATTCCGACCGTATCCAACGCCAACGCGGAGACGGTTCAAAAACAGCCTCAGGAAATCATCGTAAAATTCAAACAAAACGCAACCGCTTCTGCCGTTTCCACCTTGCACGCCAAAGCAAAAGCCACCATCACCTCCACCAATAAACAACTGGGGTATCAAGTGGTGAAAGTAAACGAAGGTCAAAACCTTGAAGATGTCCTGAAACAATACCAATCCAACCCCAATGTGGAATATGTGGAACCCAACCATGAAGTGCATGCCTTTTTCACTCCGAATGATCCCAGATACAGCGAGCAATATGCCCCCCAACTCGTCGGCGCTGAAGAAGCCTGGGATGTCACCCAAGGTTCTTCCAATGTGACAGTGGCCATCGTGGACACCGGGGTTGACTACACCCATCCCGACCTGCAAGGAAAAGTGGTGAAAGGAAAAGATTTCGTTGACAACGATGACGACCCCATGGATGAAAATATGCACGGAACGCACTGCGCCGGAATCGCGGCTGCTTTGACCAACAATGGCGTCGGGATTGCCGGTATGGCTCCGAAAGTGAAAATTCTGGCAGAACGTGTTTTGGATGCGAACGGATCCGGTACCCTGGATTCCGTTGCACAAGGAATCACCCATGCCGCTGACCAAGGTGCCGACGTGATCAGCTTGAGCTTGGGATCTCCCCAAGGCGCTTCCACCTTGGAAGATGCCGTAAACTATGCCGCAAGCAAAGGAGCCGTTGTGGTGGCGGCAGCCGGGAACGAATCGACCAGCGCTCCCAGCTATCCGGCTTATTATGAAAAAGCCATCGCGGTGGCCGCAACCGACTCCAACGATAGAATCGCTTCCTTCTCGAACTATGGAAGCTGGGTGGATGTAGCCGCTCCGGGGGTCAACATTTTGTCCACGGTTCCCGGCGGGGGATACCAAACGGCTTCCGGAACTTCCATGGCCACTCCGCTGGTTGCCGGTCAAGCAGCTTTGCTTGCCTCCCAAGGCAAAAGCGCCAGTGAAATCCGTCAAGCCATCGAAGGAACGGCTGACAAAATCTCCGGAACCGGCCAATATTGGGCACACGGCCGTGTCAATGCCGCAAAATCCGTCTCTCAATAAGAAATTGAAAGCTGTCTGTGAAATCACAGACAGCTTTTTTTGATCAAAAGGCTGAAATCATTCATGATGAAACCGGTTTAAAAAATGAAACATGCCGTTTGCCGGCTTTAAAATGATGAACCCGGTTGAACCCCTCATGCTCCGGTTTGATCTTCTGACCGGCAATGATGACGGCGACGGAATTGTTTAAGTCCATCGCTTTCCGCAGATTTTTAAACAGGGATCGGACCGGATTGTCATCATTTCCACGCCAGGAAACCAGGTTCCCGTATGGAAGATCGGTGATGATGACCTGGGCCTGAAGGACCGGATGGTTATCCGGCTTCGTGATGTCCCTCTGAAAACAAGTGATGGGGATGGGTTCCTCCTTCAAATATGTTTTTAACACCTGGACACTGTCCAACGCTTCCATATGCGAAGGTTTCCCATACTCCTCCACGTATTTCCGGATTTCTTCTTCCCTGCGGCGAAGCCCTTCAAAAGAAAGCAAGGAAAGATTTTTCCGTGCAAACGCCACCATCTTTTCATCAGCATCCGAAGCCGCGATTTCGCGGATCTTGGAAGCGTGCAAAAAACCCAACACGGTCAACAAATATCCCGACCCGCAACACGGATCATAGAGCTTGAACCCGTTTATTTCCTCATTTAAAAAAGATTGTGCCCGGTAAAAAATCTCGCTTGCCAACCGGACGGGAAAAGGCGCGGAACCGGGGACATTGTACAACACCCGCCCGCTGGCAAAATCACGATAATCTTTTTTTTCGGTTTCATAATGGTATTTCATCCGATCACCTGATTGAAAATGTTATTCCTGATTAAAAAACGTCGTGACAAGCCGGACGAACTTGTCCGGAAATTCCCTTTGCGGCCAATGCTTGCATTGTTCAAAGACCGCCAGTCGGGAGCAAGGAATCCGTTCGTGGGCTTTCCGGGCATAAACGGTCGGCACCGCGGGATCCTCTTTTCCCTGAATGATTAATGCAGGAGCTTGGATCCGGGCCAACTCTTCGGTCAAATCCGAACGAATCCCCCGCAAAGTCAGTTCGCTTCTTTGAAAAGAAATAAATGCTTTTCCCGCTGATGCATCGAGAACGCACTGATAAATCTCCTCAAACAGTTCACCGGTCAGTTTCTTCTCATCATAGAACAGACCGGATAATAAACTCAACCTGGCCAACGGACGGATTCGCAACCATTTGTACGAAAGTTCATTGAGGCAGGTCTTGACATAAAGGTAAGAAAGCCGGTGGAATTTCAACTTGTTGAATATACCATAGGGAGCCGCCAGAACCAACCGGTCCACTTTGCCTGGATACATGGCCGCAAAGCGGATGGCAATCCCTCCCCCCAGCGACAATCCGACCAAGCGGATCCGGTTCAAACCGAGATGCTCCATCCACTCCTTCAAAAAACCGACGTAAAAATCAAGGGAGTAAGTGATATCCGGCTTGTCGCTTTTGCCATAACCGGGAAGATCCGGCGCATACACCTGAAAATTTTCCGACAACGGCGCCAGCACTCCTCCCCAAGACAAGTGTGCGGAATCAATGCCTCCCCCGTGCAACAAGACAACCGGCGGTCCTTTTTGATCCAGACCGGCTGTATAACAATGAATGCTGAACCGGTTCACCTGATCAAACCGGCTGCGGATGGCATTTTTCCCATTCATCGATCCGATTCCCCACTTTATCTGTTTTTTGGGTTTGAGCCCGCTTGACTCCTATTAAACCATTTTCCTACACTCTGGTAAAATCGCTTCCCCACAAAAAAGCGGGCAAGCGGAGTTACCGTTTCTCCCTGCCCGGATCCTGAAATCTGGTCATCATGATGGTTGCAAAGTCACTTCAAATTTGACTTCTTCTTCTCCGGTAAGATCGGGCTTATAAAGGAGTACATATTTTTCTTTTTGGGGGACATCAAAATACAGGACACCTTTTTTCGTCTCCCCTTTTTGCAATTCAGCCTCCATAAACCCGTCATCGTAGGAGAAATAACTTTGCAGTGCATTTCCGTCCTCATCATATAAATTAAACGCTTCCACCCCAACACGCACCGGTTCATCCCTCCGGTTGGCCAACTGAAATTGAACCGCCAACACTTTTCCCTTCTCCGGCGGAATATATTTGTTCCCGTCTTTTAAAGCGGCGCTTTGGACGGTGATCTCCAGCCCGTCAACCGACGCCGTTTCCCCGGTCTGAAATACGTTTTCCTCTTTGGTTGGTTCTTGTTTCTCTTTGGCATCACTGGCTGTCGGGGGATTTTCCGCTTTTGGCTCCGCCTTTTGTCCCTGCACGGAACAACCCGTCAACATTCCCCCGGCGAACAAAAGCGTTGCCCCCCATAAAATCCATCGCTTCATCCAATCCCTCCTTGCTTTGGTTTCCGGATATTTCATTCGTATTGAAATCAAAGGTTTTTGTCCGGTCCGGGCAACTAGGATTGGACGGAGACACAAAAAGCCCGCCTCCCTCATGGAACTCCCCCATGATAAGAAGCGGGCTCCGGCCGGCGTCAATTTTGAAACGGATCTGACCAACCATATCTATTCATCAAGCAAAAACCCCTTCGCAGAGAAGGGGCTCGGTTTGGTGGGCAGTATTGGAATCGAACCAACGACCTCTTCCGTGTCAAGGAAGCGCTCTCCCCCTGAGCTAACTGCCCAAGTTTTGAAAGGAATAATCTGGTGGGCCCAACAGGACTCGAACCTGTGACCGATCGGTTATGAGCCGACTGCTCTACCAACTGAGCTATAGGCCCATTAAAAATGGCGGAGCTGACGGGATTCGAACCCGCGATCTCCTGCGTGACAGGCAGGCATGTTAGGCCTCTACACCACAGCTCCATATTTGGTTGCGGGGACAGGATTTGAACCTGCGACCTTCGGGTTATGAGCCCGACGAGCTACCTGACTGCTCCACCCCGCGTCGTTTGTTGTTTCGTCATCAGCGACATTTTCTAATATACAATAATTCTCCGGAACATGCAAGGGGTTTTTTAAAATTTTTTTCTCCATATGTACCGCACCCCGTATTTCCCTTTTTTGGAGCGGAACACTTCCACTTCCTCCGGACTGTCGTAACCGTACAGCCACCAATCCTCCTGCATGCGTGTTGCCAGGCAGCGAGCTTGAAACGAACTGTCAAACAATTTGGCCCAATAAATCCACTTTGTCATTTTTCACACCCTCCTTGTATGCCTATTTTTTCCGCGGCGCTTCCATTTCATGCCTGGATAAACGCATATTTTCGCCTGGTTTCATAACCGTTCAATGTGATACGCATAAAATAAAACAACCATGGCAACACCTCTACATTCCCTCCTCTGAGCAGGCAGGCCGGATCTTTGCGGCCTGTCTTATTCTTTGCGATCGAGGATGCGTTCTGCTTCAAGAAAAGTTATAATAAAAGGAGTCACCAATTTCGAGGAGGGATTCAGATGTACTACGGCATTGTTGCCTTTCCACAGAAACATGTCCAAGACAAAGTAAACGCTTTACGAAAACGCTATGATCCGCATTATTCCTTAATTCCCCCGCATATCACTTTAAAAGAGAAATTCGAACTTTCTGACGACAAACTCGAAAAAGCGGTTCAAGATCTGGAGAGGATCGCCAAAGAAGTCAAAGCTTTTCAAATTAAATTCCATAAAATCAGCCACTTTCATCCCACCAGCAACACCATCTATTATGCCATTGAAAACGGAGAGCCTTTGGTTGAATTGCACAACAAAATCAGTGAAGTGTTTGAAAGCGTCGAGGCTCCCTACAAATACATCCCTCATCTCACGATCGGTCAAAAAATGGCGGAAGATGAGTTGCATGATGTTTACGGAAGCTTGCGGATGAAAAATGTGCAAATGGAATCAAAAATTGACCGTTTTCATTTGATGTACCAATTGGAAAACGGTTCTTGGAGCATTCATCAATCTTTCTTGCTGGCCAGGAACTGAGAAAGGAAGGTTTGCAATTGGCTGACACCACCGTAAAACAAGCGACCGGCTCCAAAGAGATGGAGCTTGTCTATTCGATCCGGACCAAGGTGTTCATCGAGGAACAACAAGTGCCAAAAGACTTGGAAATGGACGAATGGGAAGAAAAATCCGTCCATTTCCTCGCCTGGCTGGAAGATGTTCCCGTCGGAACCTGCCGCCTCCGTTTTCTTGACCATGATACGGGCAAAGCGGAAAGAGTGGCCGTTTTAAAAGAATACCGGAAAACCGGTGCCGGCACGAAATTAATGCAGGCATTGGAAACCTTCGCCCGGCAAAAAGGAGCCAAAAAAATCTTGCTGTATGCGCAAGTGTCCGCGTTGCCCTTTTACGAGAAGTTGGGTTATACCGCTTTTGGCACCCCGTTTGAAGATGCCGGGATTTTACACATGCGGATGGAAAAAAATCTTTAAAGATACAGGCGCTGTTTTTTCAAGTCCTCGATGACGGAGATGTCTGTGGTGCATGTACCCAGCGGCGCATGATACATGGAACCGTTTCGCTCTCCGTGAAAGTCCGAGCCCGCTGTTTTCAGCACGCCCAGTTGATCCGCCAACTCCTCATAATGTCTTTTTTGACCGGCCGGATGATCCGGATGGTTGATCTCTATGCCATCCAATCCTTTTTCCACCAGGAGCGGGATCAAGTCGTCTTGCTCATAAAGACCGGGATGAGCAATGACGGCTGCTCCTCCGCTTTGATGGATGCATTCGATCGCTTCAAACGGAGAAATCCGCTCAACCACCGCATAAGCTTTCCCGTCTTTCCCCAGATACTGATCAAACGCTTCGTCCATCGTTTTGACGACGCCTTTATCGATCAACACTTCGGCAATATGCGGCCTCCCCGGATTTTTTCGGGCATTTCTTTTCTTTTTGGCGATGACCTCCTCATAAGTCACCGGAATGCCCAACTCGTTTAAGCGGTCGATGATTTTCAAATTGCGTTGATACCGGGCTTCTTGCTGTTTCTTTAATATTTTGAGGAGACGGCTGTCATGCACATCCATATGGTATCCCAGCATGTGAATTTCTTTCCCCTGCCACATTGTACTGATTTCCACTCCGGGCACCACCTCAATTCCCCGTTTTTTTCCTTCCGCCCGGGCTTCTTCGATCCCTTCGACGGTATCATGGTCCGTGATGGCAATCCCTTTCAACCCGGCTTCCTCCGCCAGTTTCACCACACCGGCCGGAGAAAACAAGCCATCCGAAGCCGTCGTATGCACATGTAAATCCACTTTCCCCATTGCTGAACCCTCCATTCATTGATTCAAAAAACAAACCGAAACAGCCCCATCCCTTCGCCTTTCATCCAGATCCGCACCGGAACCGTCCGGTTTTTCCGCCTTTCAAAAGCCCATGCCTGTATCCTTTGTGCTTGCTCTTTTGTCAAAAGAACAACCGGCTTTAACGGATAACACCGGACTCCCACCTTGACCGGCCTCAACAAGGCATAGTATGTGCACCCTGCCTTCGGTCCATCCGTCCCGGACCACTCAACACGGCATTCGGTGGCATCTTCCAGCAAAGAGCGAAGCTTCACCGTTTGGCCTTCTTGTTGCATCTCATATAACGAATAATAAGACGCCATCAACTTGGAAGCATATTCCCAATAATCATGAAGCTTGGCTTCTTTCAGTACGAATTCCACCATCCTTTCTTGTTTGACATTGAAATAGTCATACAACAACCACTGCTGAAAGATTTGTTCGGGGAGAATGTCCTCTGTTGATTCTTTGGTGCATTGGTAACCGGTATATTGCTGAAACCAATAAAGAGCCCGCATCTTTTCCCGGATGGAAATCAACCGCCGGGACCACTTCTCCACTTCTTGAAGCATGGTTTGAAACTCTTTTTCTTTTTGCCGCTGCCATTGCTTCCGCCAACTCGTAAAGTGAATCATTTCATGGTTGGAATTGGAATGCATCCGGATTCACTCCCTCAGTAACATCAAACACGAAGTCCGCAATAAAATCAAACGCGATGGAGGCATGTCCGGGCACAAACAACGCATTTCAACCCCTTCTGCTGGGCGGATTTTCATTCGGACAAAGGAATCCGGGTTCGTTGGATTTTGTTAAACATAAAAAGAGTACCCGCTTCAGACCGGGTACTCTCCTCACTCAACACCTTTTACTTCCGTTTTTTGATCTCCTCTTTCATCCGTTCCGCCAATTGCTTGGGGTCCTGATTGGTTGAACGCGTTTTTTCATTCACACCCAATTCACGCCCCACTTCATTCATCAGTTCTTCGACTTGGTTTTTATTTTGTCCTTGTTGATTGTTGCGTTGTTGTTTTTGATCATTTTCCCGTCCGAATAATTGGTTGAGAAAGCGGAACATTCGAAGATCCCCCTTTTGGTTGAGTGATATGCTTATTATTTTCTTTTTTGTTCTTTTGCATACAAAAAAGAAGCCACCCCTTTGCAATGGCTTCTTTTTATCATTTCTGACTCATCAGTTGTGCCGGATTGTCAAAAACCACCACCGGATAAACCCCGTCGATCTGCGTAAAATGGCAACCCGTTTCATTTTTTGCCAGCTTTCCCCGGATCCAAAAACGCTGTTCTGTTGTAAACGAGGGAACCGCCGACAGATGGACGGGTTTCCATTTTCCTTCCAGATAGACCACCGGTCCGGAAGACGAAAAAGTAAACATCGACATTTCCTGTTTCTCTTCAACCGTTTCCGGATTCCTTTCTGCCTCACAAATGCCATGGTCCAAAAGCCATTTGCGCACTTCCACCGCAACCGGCAAGGTACGGATCAAATGAATGTAGACTTTCCGGAACACCGGATAAACGTGAGCCATCTTTTCACTTTCCAACCAGCGGAAAAAATATTTCAGTGTGTTGAGGAAAACGCGGGAACCCTGAGGTGTGCATTTCCCTTGATCCAGATACCATTTGCTGAGAAAGTGAATAAACGTCTCTTCATCCAAATACTCCCACCGAAACCGGCTTCCGAACCGGGAGGACAGGTATTGGTACAATTTATCGATCGACTGGCTGTACAAAGCTTGCGTCCCTTTTTGAAACGACGAAACGTATTGGATGAAAAATTGTTCAAATTGCTGCATGACATACAAAGGCAATTTTTCATTTTTCTCCTCCAAGACAGGCCATCCGGAGGTTTTTTCTTCCGAAACTTTTGGCCCTGTTTGAGCAGATTTTGAATTTTCCATTTCTTCTGCACGTTGAATGGACCAACCAAAAACTCTCCAACCGTTCTCCCAAGTTGTGTACTTATTTTCTTCCAAGTGGTTGTATTTCTCTAGTTGCAAAAGTATCTCCCCTCTCATCTCATGCAAGAAGGATGTATAAGGGCCAAACAGTTCATAATGATTGCCGATTCGGACAAACCGCCCAAAAATCAAAGGTGCCGGCGGATATTCTCCTGCCGGATGCTTCACCGTCATCTCCCCGCCGCCCGTCAGCATCCGATAGACCGCTTTTTGTTCATCGAAATCCAACAACTCGTAACAAGTAAAGCGGGATTGACAAAAGCTTCTTGCAAGTCGTTTTTGGTAGGGATTTTTTTTCAAAAGTGTGGAGGCCCAGATCTCTACGGGACGTTTCTGGTTCAGGCTGGGTGCATCAAACAACAGCCAAAACCGGAAGAAAGCGGACATGTTGTGCGGAATCGGCTTTTCAGGCGGAATGTTCAGCAACTGCTTAAAACGGTCGACCCAATCCAATTGCATTTCTGGTGACATGTGTCGATGGAACCATTGATTAAACTCATGCAGTAAATCATTCTTCAGCTGACTTTCCCGATCTTCTCTTGCTTTTTCGGCTACAGACAGAGTCACTACCCTTTCACAACATTTTTTGTACTTTTTTCCACTGCCGCACGGGCAAGATTCATTCCGACCTACCATCGTCACACCTCGGATGAATTATTCCTTGTTTTCAAGTATAGCTCATTCAGCTACCGAAAACAAAGAAAATATCACAAAATATACCAAATATCCGCTTGCATTTCCCCCATACATCACTTTATTCTCAGTAACAATATTCCTCTGTCTGAGGAAATTTAAACCAAAATGTGACGGCATGATCGGATGGTTTGTGCTTGATGGAAGGCGGGTGTATCCGGGGCGTTTGGAGATCATTGCGAAGGATATGATGTATCTTCACCCAAGAAGAACTCCCTGCTATAAAAATAATTCCCTATTCAATAAAAAAAACCTGCAATTCTTTTAATTGCAGGTCGATTTTTTTCTGTTTTATTTTAAAATCTTGATCGTAACCGTTCTTCTTCCCCATTGAATTGCTTCACTTCTGGTTTCAAAAAACAAATCGATGATATGGCCTTGCACTGCTCCTCCGGTATCTTCCGCCACTCCATATCCGTAACCCGGAACATACAGTTTTGTTCCCAAAGGAATCACATCCGGATCCACGGCAATGGTTCCACGATGCGGATATGTACCTGTTGCGGTTCTGCCGCCAGTATGGGTGTAACCAGTGGCCTGAACGGTCAGAGTGCCGGCAGACGCCAATTGGGTGTCATCTTTTTCAGCCAATTCTTCATTCGTGCCAATTTTTACAATTTCCTCGACAGGCTGAACGGTATCCACCAATCTTTGCTTCACCACTTGTTTCCCGTTTTCCTCCATGGGTTCCCCATTTTTATACATCATGGCGACTTCGTAGATTTTTTTCCCTTTTTCCCCTTCTTGCTCCACTTCTTTTTCGCCCTTGGCCAATTCTTTATCTTCAATTTCCTTGGTTTTATAAGGCACCAGTTCTATTTTTTTCTGAATCCGCTGTTCATAACGATCCACGACGATTTTCACGCCGTCTTTGATTTTTTGATTCAGAGGCAGATTGACTTCATCCCACTCGGAAATTTGAATGTTTTTGTCTTCCAGGACATCACCAATGGTCGTCTTCGAAGTCTCGAACGTTCCCATATCCTTACCGCCGACTTGAAGCGACACTTTACATTTGCAGATCAACTGAACCCGGTTATGTCCTTTCAGAGGCTGGTTCCATTGGATGCTCGGCGAATACTTCCGCTTCAACTCCGCCACATTCAAACCAGCCCCTTCCAAAGCCTCTGCCAAAGTATGATCACTTGATTCAAGCTTGATCATTTTGGATTGGTCACTGAACGTGACCTCCACTTGTTGGGAAGACCCGGAACATCCTGCCAGCAGGAGAAAAATCATCGCAAGGCTGCTGAGAAGGGTCTTGTTCATCCAATACCTCCTTCGGTGAGCCTGAAACAATGACTTGATTATAGCAAAAGTTCCCGGAATGATCTACGAGTCTCCAACTTTTGTCATATAATCACCCATTTTTATTTATCATATGGCGCCCGCTTATCCAATGTTCGCTTTTTTTCTTTCACTTCCTCCCGAATGGATTCTTTTTCACCCGGGGGATCAGGAACTTCGCGTGGAAAATGACGGGCATCGCGTGGAGCATAAATGTGAATTGTCAGCACGCCTTTGTTTACATTGGCTGCAATCAGAATCGGTTTGGAAAGCGAATTTTTAAACCTGAAATCGGGTCCGCCCCAAGATACAGTGGCATCCCGGTTTTTGGGAACGTAAGCCACCCGGCGGCTGTGGCTGTTCCGTTCTACAATCTCAAGCCCTGCCATGTCAACGGCATTAAACAGGGTGGAGGAAGTTTGGCAAATGCCACCGCCCACTCCTTCGCTGTATTCCCCTTTTACGATGACCTTCGCCATCCGGTATCCCCGCGCTCTGGAACGGATCCCCACCACTTTGTTAAAGGAAAAGGTTTCCCCGGGCATCAACACATGATGGTCGATGGCTTTGGCGGATAAATAGATATTATGCGAGCGGTTGACGTTCCTGTGATTAAAAAAGGTGGTATAACTGCCCAACTCTTTTTCTTTTAATTGCAAAAGTTCGTTCGTAGTGAGTGCCGGCATGGACCATTGGACGGGCAAATCAACCGGGCGGTTGATATAATCATGAATTTCATCAAACCATAATTTGATTTTTTGGCGGTCCACTTTGACTCCAAGTTGATGAGGAACCACTTTGCGATCTTTGTAATATGCTGACCGGGGCTTGCGGTTCACTTCTTTTTCAATCGTCTCATGGATTTGATTCATGAGCGCATCCTGATTCAAAGTGGTCGGATCAATTCCGTCAAAACCGATTTCCCGCAGATCCAGGTTCCACTCCTTTTCGCCGAACCTTACCATCAGCCGGACTTCCGGCTCCTTTTTTTCCTGAAAAGACCATGCCGCTTCCGGAACAAAAAGCAAACCGGACAAAAAAAGGGCGAAGAAAAGAATCGGTCTTGTTCGTTTCATAAATGAAACCTCCTTCTTGATCCATAGTTTGCATCAAAAAGGAGGCGGATATGAAAAAGTGGCTAGATGATTTCCCACAAAACATAAAGAAAAAACAGGTTCCATGCCACAAACACGGGAACCCCGATGCGAAAAGACCGGTGCAGGGTTTTATGCCGGAAAGCTTTCATCCCCAGCCAAACCCCGACGGCCCCTCCAAAAAAAGACAGCAAAAAAAAGACGCTTTCTCTGACCCTCCATTTCCGTTTCATGGCTTGGGCTTTATCCCATCCCATCAGCAAAAAACCAAATCCGTTTAAAATCATCCAAGCAAGAATCAATAATATCATCATCATATTCCGCATATTAACACAGGAACCGGCGGTTGTCGAATTCAGACGTCCTCCCTTTTTCGTTGGATGCAAGCCTCCACAAAAGCACAAAAGAGGCGGTATGCATCGGCATCCCTTTTCACCATGTCCTCCGGATGCCATTGCACCCCCATCACAAAAGGATGTTCTTTGCTTTCAAACGCTTCAATAACCCCGTCTTTGGATATGGCCGAGACCCGGAAAGGTTCCACGACATTGCGGACGGCTTGATGGTGAAAGCTGTTCACCTTGGCCAGCCCTTTTTGATAAATCGATTGGAGCAAGGTATCTTCCACAATGGTGATGGTGTGGGAAGCATGATACCTTGGCGCCCGCTGTGCATGCTGCAAAAGGGTTTGCTTTTGGGCGGCGAGATCCTGGTACATGTCTCCGCCGAGCGCAATGTTTAAGATCTGGCATCCGCGACAAATCCCCAGGATGGGCTTGTTTTGCTCCATGAACTGTTCAATTAACGCTATCTCCATCTCATCGCGGTCCGGAACGATTTCTCCCAATCCGGGATGCGGCTCTTCATCAAACAAGGTCGGATCGATATCCCCTCCCCCGGTCAAAATCAATCCATCCAATTTCAAGCTCAGTTGTTGAATCACATGATCCTCCACGGTATAGGGAATGACCAGGGCGATCCCTCCAGCTTCAAACACCGCATCGCTGTATGCTTTGGACAGATATTGTTTGGTCTCGTTTTCCAAAGACATGGTCAGTCCGATGAGCGGTTTCATTTTTGCCTCCCCCTTTCTTTTCTGATCTTAACTTATATCCTGATTTTACGAAAGAATCAAATTTTTTACCCCCAAAAAAACTCCAGACGGATTTGCCCGGAGTTTCGCTTATGTTATTGGTATTCGGCTTTTGTACGATCATCAAAGAGGAAGCGAATCGCATAAATCCCCGCAATCCCGACCAAGGCATAAATGATGCGGCTGAGAAAGGAGGATTCCCTGAAAGCTTCGCCTCCGAAAATGGCCGATACCAAATCCCATTGAAAAAGTCCTACCAGCAACCAGTTTAACGCGCCAATAATCACCAGAACCAAAGCTACTTTTCTCATGATATCCCTCCTTTAACTTGGGATCAGCAATAGTATCACAAAAAAAAGCGGGCTTTATACATGGAATGAGTAAAAAGCCATCCTTAAAAAAGGATGGCTCTTCTTTTAAGCATTGAGAACGTTTTGTTTTTCTTCATTTTGTTTTTTGTAATACTCTTCCGCGAGTTTGTCGATCTCTTTTTTCAGTTCCTCAACCATTTTCTCTTCGGGAATTTTGCGGATAATCTTGCCGTGACGGAAAAGCAATCCTTCTCCACGGGCCCCGGCAATTCCGATATCCGCTTCTTTGGCTTCCCCCGGACCATTTACGGCACATCCCAACACAGACACTTTGATGGGCGCTTGAATGTTTGCAATGTATTCTTCAATCTCGTTGGCAATGGAGATCAAATCAATCTCGATCCGGCCGCAAGTGGGACAAGAAATCAACGTGGCGGCATTGGCTGCCAATCCGAACGCTTTCAGCAATTCGCGGGCCACTTTCACTTCCTCCACCGGATCGGCACTCAGGCTGATGCGGATGGTGTTTCCGATTCCCATCGCCAAAAGTGCGCCCAAACCAGCCGAACTTTTTACTGTTCCGGAAAACAACGTTCCCGATTCGGTGATTCCCAAATGCAAAGGATAATCAAAGGTTTCGGCCGCCAATTTATATGCATCGATCGCCAACCGGACATCCGAGGCTTTCAACGAAACGATAATATCATGAAAATCCAACTCTTCCAAAATGCCGATATGGTACAATGCGCTCTCAATCATGCCTTGTGCCGTAGGATAGCCGTATTTCTCCAAAATGCGTTTTTCCAAAGATCCGGCATTTACACCAATCCGAATCGGAATCCCGCGTTCCTTGGCAGCTTTGACGACTGCTTCCACTTTTTCGCGGCGGCCGATGTTTCCCGGATTGATGCGGATTTTGTCAATCCCGCCTTCAATCGCCTTTAATGCCAACTTATAATCAAAATGAATATCCGCAACCAGGGGGACATTCACTTCTTTTTTAATCAACGGAATCGCCTCTGCCGCACGCTGATCGGGACAAGCCACGCGCACAATCTGACATCCGGCTTCTTCCAGCTTCCGAATCTGCTCAACGGTTGCTTTGACGTCATGGGTTTTGGTTGTGGTCATGCTTTGTATCACAACTTGGTCGTTTCCCCCGATTTGGATATTTCCCACTTTTACCGGTCGGGTTTTTGTACGATGTACCATCAAGGATTCGCTCCTTTTAAATGTAGGTAAATCTATAATCGATAGAATAAGGTCAAAACTCAATTATAAAGTATAACACAGAACAAAAAGAAAAGGAGCTTCACTCCCGCTCCTTTTTGTGAAGTTGTTCCGTTTGCTTTTCTTCGTAAGCAATCAGGGCCACATGGCTTCCGGTCTGTTTATGAAGTTCCCGTTCCCATTTTTGGATTTGTTCCAACAACTTCGGTTGCTGTTGCAAATTCATCAACCGGTAATTATTTTCCACTTTGCTTCCCTCGCAATCTGCTTCGTTGTTTGTCAATGGTCATTTTCATCGAGAATGGAATCAATCCAAACCAGCGGACACTCCAAGGTTCTTTTCGCGATTGTTTTAGTTTCTTCCGTTCGGTCCGGGGGGTTTCGAGATACCAGATGAATCTTTCCAACAAATAGGTAAACCAATCCCTGAATGACATCCAATCACCTCAGCCTTTAGCATGGCCCGGCACAAAAAACTTTAAACCGGAAAAAAACGATTTACCGGATCCACCGCGAAACGGCATAGGTTTTTGGATGGAGAAAAGCTTCCACGGTTTGCACCACGCCCTGTTCCCCCCACGTGGTGGCTTGGACCCGTACATGAGACGGCTGGACATCCACATTGACCAAGACATACCGGTCCTCCACCTGAATCATGGTTTCATCCGCCGCAGCCGCCCGGTTTTGCCCGTTCAACCGCAATTGTTGCTGGACAATGGCGATCCCGCTTTCAGCCACATACCGGCTTTTCACTCTTTCCTGATACAGCGTTTGCATCCTTCTCACTTGAACCATTTGCGAAACCGACAGCATGATCAGTGTGAATAAAAACGTCACAATCATGAGGGTGACCGGCAGAGCCATGCCGGACTCACCGGGATGGGTCTTTCTCCTGTGACCGTTTTGAAAAGTACGTTTGAAATTCCTGGTGGGCATACCAATTTTGCAATCCGACATCCGACTTCACTCCGTTCTCATCCGGTAAAAATTGCGCATAATAAACATGGTTCAGAACAATGGTCGTACCCCTGAACCCCTTGTCTTCCGGCTTTTTGACGCTTCGGATCAAGCGCCGTCCTTTCAGCATGTAACGGATCATCACTTGTTGATCCTGCTCAATGTACAACACGCCATCCGTTTCCCGGAAATGAACCCCTTTTTGGACGTCTTTTTCCAGCCACACCAAAAAAGACAGGTAATCCATCTCCAACCGGGAGTGATGGATCATTTCTTTAATTTCTTTTTCTGTGGTGGAAGACACAAAAAACAAGGCCGGCAGAAAAACGATCAAAGCGGACAAAACGATGCAAAATTCAATATAGGTAAACCCGGCTTCCGTTTTTACGGGAAAAAACGGTGGGTGAACCATCGCCGGCTTTCGGTTTTTCCGTCGAATCCTTCCCATTCGGCCTTCAACTCCAATTGATATAAGAAAGGTTGCACCTTTTTGCAATCCCAGCGCAACAGGATTTCTTTTTGCACGGGCTGGCGGCTTTTTACTTTTTCTTGCCCCTTGCATTGCCCGGGATCGCTGTGTTGAAGTTCTTCCATCTTGCTCTGCATGGCCTCTGATATCTCCATCTGCAACACTTGTGAAGCATAGTGCATCCGCATTTCTTTCAACACGGGTAAAGCAAAAAACACAAACACCCCCAGAACAAAGCCGGCACTGACCAGTTCGGCCAGCGTAAAACCGCTTGAGCTGTTAATGTTAAAACGGTCAGACGGCATTGACGAACACCTCGATCACCGGCAGTCCGGAAGCCACTTGAATCACAATGCGTCCGACGGGCTTGTCTTTGACATAAAAAGTGACCGTGCCGCCGCGCACCTGTCCCGTTTCCCGGAAAGTGAGCCGTTGCCCCGGATAGTTGCTGTCCAACCGGTATGGCGGAGGGATATCCATTTTCCTTAATAACGCCCCGTCTTCAATCACTTTCACTTCCTTCGCTTCCCACTGCACCGTCACTTCCGCTTGTCTTGTGACGGCTTCCATTTGCGCCAGTTGCAGTTGGGTCGCAAGCTCCTCAATCAACAGCTTTCTTTCCACCCGCTCCCCCACCGACATGACGGCGGGGACACACAAAGTGGCCAACAAGCCAAACAAAAACAACGCAAAAATCACTTCGATCAGCGTCCATCCCGCTTGGCCGCCCGGCCTTCCGTCATTTCGCATGACAGGTGACTCTCCGGTCAAAAGGAAGATTCGGTTCCGGGTGGATCACATATTTTCCGTTTCCGGACGGACATGGAGGGACGGAACGCAAATAACCCCTTTTCACCAATTCTTCAACCGTCGGATATTCCCCGTACTCCAAAAAATACTGATCCGCTTGGGCCGCAATCATTTGCCGGTTGGCGAGATCCGCTTTCTCCTGTGCTTTCATTCCCGCCGCTTTCAAATTGGGAATGGCGATCGCCAAAATCAAACCGATAATAAACAGGACAACCAACATCTCGATCAGAGTAAACCCTTTTTCTCCATGCGAACGATGGACATTCATGTTCCTCCCCCTTTCGTTTATTCAGAGCGCCTGCACCAGTTTTAACACCGGCAAAAACAAAGCAACCACCGAGACCGCGATCATCAGGCCGATCATAAAAATACAAAAAGGCTCTATGCTTTTGGCCACCCGTTCCAATTTGTAACGGATCATCATTTCAGTCCCGTCCGCCAGATTGGTCAAGGTTTCCACCAATTTCCCCGATTCCTCGGCAATGGCAACCAACCGGGGCAAAGAAGGCAAAAAGAAATGTTTGCCCTTTTGGCTCAAGGCGCCGGAAAAAGATTTCCCCGTCAACAGTTCTTGGTTCACCCGGTTCAGGTAATGGACAAGCACCGGCCATGGTGTGTGTTTTTGGATCAACTGCAGGGCATCCACCAACGAAACCCCGGCTTTTAAAAGGGAAGACAGCTGAATGGTCAAAAAATGAGTGTGCCGGTACCGGCAAATCTGCCGGACCAACGGCAAACGGATCCAGCAGGCTCCCCACCAAACCCGGACCGGGAAGGGGCTCAACCGGAGGATGAAACCCACGGTCACCACCAGAAGAATGAAAAGCAATCCCCCTGCCAAAAGCTGCGGCAACGCATCATAAACCTGAAACAGACGGCGTGTAAACAGCGGCATGGAAATATTCATGGATGCATACAGATGGGAAAACCTCGGCATCACCACTGTAAACATAAAGACAAAAGCGCAAACGGCAAGGAGAAACACAATCGCCGGATAAGTGCATGCTTTTTTGACTTCCCGCTGCCAATTGGCTTTGGTTGCATAGTAAGAAGCACAGCGCTTAAACCCCGATACGTAATCCCCGTGTTCTTCCGCCGCCCGCACAAAAGCGGTGTAAATCGGCGGAAAGTTGAGTTTTTTCAAAGCCGCGGACAACGATTGCCCTTTTTGCAGCAACCCGTTCAGCCGTTGATAAACCGGTTCGTCGATCAAACGCTGTGCGGCCAGCAATTCCAAACAGGCCATTAATGGAATTCCGCTTTCCAACAGATGGCCCATTTGCTGACTAAACACCATGTACTGCTCCGCATTCCACCGTTTCTTTATCCACAACATCCCCATCGACCTTCCTCACCCGTTCTTCCATCATCGTTTCGCCTTTATTGACATGCTCTTTCATCCTGTCTTCCAGCGTCATCATCCCCGAATCTTTCATCGCCTTGCGAATTTTCACCCCTGTATTATGACGGGCAATCTGCCCGGCCAGGTCATCACTTATCTCCAGCACTTCAAAAACCCCGGTTCTTCCCCGGTACCCGGTGTGCCGGCAATAATGGCACCCCTCACCGCCACAGCCGGTGCAAATTTGCCGCACCAGCCTTTGCGCAATCACCCCGATGAGCGATGCGGCCAAGCGGTACGGTTCCACTTTCAAATCCAGCAAACGGATCACGGCTCCCGCCGCATCGGGCGTGTGTAACGTCGTCAGAACCAGATGACCGGTCAACGCGGCACTCACGGCAATCTTTGCCACTTCCTCATCCCGGATTTCCCCGATCATGATCACATCCGGATCCTGCCTCATCACCGCCCGCAATGCGCAGGCATAAGTGAGGCCGGATTTCGGATGGATTTGCACCTGATTGATCCCGTCCAGTTGCAATTCAACCGGATCTTCCAAAGAAACAATGTTGGTCCGGCTTTGATTCAATGTCTGCAACAAGGTGTAAAGTGTCGTGGTTTTGCCAGAGCCGGTGGGGCCGGTGACAACCATGAGGCCGCTGCTTTTGCTTAACAGGCGCCTCACCTTTTGTTGTTGTTTGCTCTCCATCCCCAACTCTTCCATGGTGAAAGGATTCTCGCGGAGACGAAGAATCCGCATCACCACTTTCTCCCCGTGAATTGTCGGCAGGGTGGACACCCGGATCTCAAGCGGTTGTTTGTCCCGCTGAAAAACAAAAACCCCGTCCTGCGGAAGACGTTTTTCCCCGATATCCATCCGGCTCATCACTTTGATTCTTGAGACAATCGCTGTTGCATGGAAGAGATCCGCCTTTCCGGTCTCCGTCAATTGTCCGTCCACCCGCATACGGATGCGCAATGCATCCGGTTGCGGTTCAATATGGACATCACTTGCCCTGAGTTGCACGGCCTGATGCAACAATTGATTGATGTAAGAAGCTATGTCCATGCTGAATACCCCTTTCCCATGCAAACGACATATTTTTACAATTTCCCCTTTAAAAGGAAAGATCCTCCTGAATTTTGCCATTTTTTTGATTTGGGTTGGTTTGACTTTTTTTTCCTTTATGCCGCGTGCGATGTATAAAACGTGGCGAATGGATCCATTCTAAGAAAGAAAGCAATGGGGAATAGCCAAGTGGTAAGGCAACGGACTTTGACTCCGTGATGCGCAGGTTCGAATCCTGCTTCCCCAGCCAACAAAAAAGATTGTCTCCTTTTAACCGGAAAAAGCCGGCTCATCCGCAAACGGACAAGCCGGCTTTTTGATTTGATTTACACCGTTTTCGTTTTATGTTTCCACGCATAGCCGCTGATGACAACAATCACAGCCAGCGCCACCGGGATGATCAGATTCAAGACATCCAGCCCGGTCAGCAATTGATGAACGAACGGGTCTTCCACAATCAATTGTCCGCCCGTGTACCCGAGTACGGCGGCCCCGACATAGAGCAGCCAGGGAAACCGGTTCAGCAATCCGGCAATGATGTTGCTGCCCCACATGATAAACGGAATGCTCAGAGCCAGTCCTATCAATACGAGAAAAACACTCCCGTGGGAAGCGCCGGCAACCGCCAATACATTATCCAGACTCATCACCACATCAGCGATGATGATGGTTTTAATGGCACTTTTCAACGTATCCCCGGCATGGACATCCACTCCGTCATCTTCCTCCACCAATAATTTCACCGCAATGCCGATCAACAAGATTCCGCCCACGGTCTTCAACAGGGGAATGTTCAACAAATAAGCGGCCACGACCGTCAGGGTGGACCGTAACAACACAGCAACGCCCGCACCGAACACGATCGCTTTTTTCCTTTGCGCCGGTGGCAGTTTGCGTGCGGCCATCCCGATCACTACCGCGTTATCCCCGCTCAAGATCAAATCGATGATGATAATATTAAAAAAAGCAAGCCAAAAGGCAGGCTCCATCCAACTCGTATCCATGTCGACTCTCCTTTTCTGTATCTGCTCCTTTATACGATAACACAAATTTGCATCCGGTGAGACATTGTCAAAAAGCATCCACAGAATTGAAAAGATGCCGGATCACACGCACAGTCAAGTTGGGAACCCATTGCATCGAATAGGAAATTTCCAACCGTTCCCATTTTTTATGGGCGTCTTTTCCGTATGGGCCGATGTTGACCACCGGGACATCCAGCTGCCAGATGGCTTCCATGTCCATATGGTATTTGGCCCCCCACACCGGCATGTTTTTTTCGAACGTTTGAATTTCCCGTTCATCATCGCTCATGGCCACAAAGCTCATATCCGAAATATACGGGAAAAATTTGCGCACTTTGATCTTTTTCTCCTGCAAAGGCTCAATCTCCGCGACCGATTTTTTTACGGCCCGGATCAGGCGGAGATCACGCGGATCTTTTTCATTTAAAACCACACGGGGAATATAAGGGGCCGCATAAAAAAGAATCACCGCCGGGTCATCGTCGCCGCCCCATTTCCACAACTCCTCCACCATCCGCAGCGAGTGCTCGCGAACATCCATGTTTTCCTGATTCAGTATGTTCCCGGTCAATCGCAAGATTTCCCGTTCGAATTCCTGCCCGTGTTTTTCACGGCATTTCCGGTAAAACTCCTCATATGTATAAACCCGCGGCTTCCAGTCGATATCCCGGTACGGACGGCGTCTCGATTCATGATACCGGCGCGACTGGTCCCGAAACTTCATGACGGCCGATTCAAAGGCATCAATGGCCACCTGTTTCAACTTTTCCAGCACATCCCGCGGTGACCAACTGTGAACGAAAAAATTATAGTAAACCAGTGCAGTTTTGGGTGTTTGCACATCATATTGTTTTTTCAGATCCGTTTGTTTCAATGAAACCGGGGGCAACGTGATTTCGCCAAACATTTCATCACACAAATTGGTTTGGTAATCGATTCGCGCCGTCAACTCCGACGCAATCAGGTTGGGATCAAAGCCTTCAAATGCCTGCCCCACATGGGTTTCCTTGCCCACGATATAAAAAGCCGGCAACAATTTACCGACCGTCCCCAGATAAATATAGCGGTCGCAATCCCCCGGAAACCGGGGCGACGTGTAATCCGAATTGATTGCCGCAATATAGGTGAGCTTTTCTTCCCTTCCCCATTGCAAGATATCGGTCAGGGCCGACAGGATCCCGCGCGAATTCCGCTCTTCATCACAAGCGGCAACAAACAGCAAATTCCCTTTCAATAAATGCCGGTTCCGGGCAAAGTACCGGACAATCGCCAAATGGATGGCAATCCCGCTTTTCATGTCCAGCACTCCGCGCCCGCCGATGTAATCCCCGGTGTCAAGATCTTTTTTCACTTCTTCCGGCAGTTTGCTCTTTTTCCACTCTTCCAACAATGGTTCCGGCGAAAAAGCGAGATTCATCCATTTCCCGTAATCTTCCACGCCCACCGTATCCATGTGCCCCATCAATATCACGGTTTCGCTTTCATTCTCATTGCCGCCTTTCAGCAATGCGAGTACATTATATCTTTCCAGGTCATCCTGCCGGGTCGGCGTCATCTGCAAATACTCGGGATGTTCTTGAAAATAAGGGGTCTCTTGCAATATCTCATAAATCAGATAAGCCATGTCCCGTTCACCGAAAGTTCCGACAATACTGGGGTGTTCCACCAATTTTTTTGTCAATCGGTATACTTCTTCTTGAAATGGAATCATACACCGGACCCCCGTTTCGGTCATGTTCATTTTGACCGTTTGGCATGCGGAACGAAAACCGCATGCCAAACGCAACCTTAAAAGTAGGAAAATTCTTCTTCGTCTTCCGGACGCAAGTCGATGATTTCCGTGTTTTCCACAGCTTCTTGGATCAACCGTTCCACATCCAGCAAACGTTCCTGGCGTTCGGCCACATCCAGATGAGGTTTGGTTTTCGGCGCTTTCGGCAGAAAGACCGTACAACAATCTTCATACGGCAAAATGGAAGTTTCATAAGTATCTATACGCTTGGAGATGGTCATAATTTCCTGTTTATCCATTCCCACCAGCGGCCTTAATACGGGCATCGTCGTTACGGCATTAATTGTTTGCATGCTTTCCAGGGTCTGGCTGGCCACCTGGCCGAGGCTTTCTCCGGTCACCAACGCCAACGCTTTGTGTTTTTTGGCAATTTGCTCCGCGATGCGGAACATAAAGCGGCGCATAATGGTGATGCTGTACGATTCATAACAATGCTTGTTGATCTCCGTTTGGATCTCGGTGAACGGAACCACATGCAACCGGATGTGTCCCCCGTAGCGGGTTAAAATTTTGGCCAGGTCGATCACTTTTTGTTTGGCCCGTTCGCTGGTATACGGATAACTGTGGAAATGAATCGCCTGCAACTCCACGCCCCGTTTCAGTGCCAGAAAGCCGGCGACCGGGCTGTCGATCCCGCCGGAGAGCATCAACAAAACCCTCCCGCTGACTCCAACCGGCAAACCGCCCAAACCGGGAAGATCCTCGCCGTACACATAAGCATGTTCCTTCCGCACTTCCACAAACAACGTCAGGTCCGGGTCGTGGACGTCGACTTTCAAATGAGGCAGTTTGGCCAGCAAAAATCCGCCCAACCGGTGATTCATCTCCTGAGAAGGGATGGGGAATTGCTTATCGGCCCGTTTCGCATTGATTTTAAACGTTTGCACCCGTTCCTTCCGTTCACTCAACAGCGCCAATGCCGCCTCTTTGATTTTTTCCCAATCCTTTTCCACGCGGATGGCGGGACAGATTCCCACCAGACCGAAAATTTCCGAACAGGCCTGAATGACCGGCTCGAAGTATTCTTCATTCAGATCAATATAAATCCGGCCCGGACTTTTGGTCACCACCGTGCCCGGAAACCGTTTCACTTTTTGGCGGATGTTGTTCACCAACTGATTCTCAAATTCTTTTTTATTCTTGCCTTTTAGTGCAAGCTCTCCATATCGCAACAATATACAGTTCTTTTTCATCCTTTATGCACCTTCATGACTTGTTGTAATTCCGGAATGACACGCACCAGTGCATCGCCGCATCGGCGGATGTCTTCGTCCGTGTTCATTCTCCCCATGCTGATCCGGATGGAGCCGATCGCTTCCTGATCGGTCAGCCCCATCGCTTTCAACACTCTGGAAGGCTCTTCTTTTTTCGAGGAGCAGGCCGATTTGCTGGAAACATAAACCTTTTCTTTTTCCAAGGCATGGACCACCACCTCGGACTTCAATCCGGGGAAAGACAAGTTCAAAATATACGGGGCTCCACCGCGGGAAGACGTATCTCCGTTCACTTTCACACCGTTTAACTCTTTCACGCGCTCCAAGAGCATTTCTTTCCATCGTTGGCATTTTTGAATAAAATCTTTCTCCGATTGGCCAGCCATCACCACCGCTTTGGCCAGGCCGGCAACAGCCGGGACATTTTCCGTTCCCGAGCGAAGTCCCTGCTCTTGTCCCCCTCCGATCAAAAGCGGCGGAAGGGTCAGGTTTTTCCGTTTATATAAACAACCAATGCCTTTCGGCCCGTGAATCTTGTGGCCGGACATGGTTAAAAAGTCGATATGGGCATCGGCCGGTTTCAGCGGGATCTTTCCGAAAGATTGGACCGCATCCACATGAAACAACACTTTGGGATAAGATTTTAATAATTGCCCGATTTCCCCGATCGGTTGAATGCTTCCCGTCTCATTATTGACATGCATGATGGAAACCAGAACCGTTTCATCGGTCAAAGCGGCTTTGACGTCTTCGGTCCTCACTTGCCCCTTTTCATTCACGGGCAGAAAAGTGACTTTCCATCCTTTTTGTTTCAGGTACTGAAAAACATCATACACGGACGGATGTTCAACCTGGCTCGTGATAATGTGGTTTCCCCGGTTGCAGTAAGATTCGGCAACCCCGCGAATCACCATGTTATTGGCTTCAGTGCCTCCCGAGGTGAAAATGATTTCCTGCGGCGATCCTCCGAGTGCATCGGCAATCACTTTGCGCGCCTGCTGCAGCAACCGCTCGGCTTTCACTCCGATGCCGTGCAATGAAGAGGGATTTCCGAACACTTCGCGCATGACATCCCCCATGACCTGGATCACAGCCGGATCGGTTTGTGTCGTTGCACTGTTATCCAAATAAACCACCGATCCCCCCTCCTTTCTGCTGTACAAGAATGCCTGTTTTCATAACTCCATCATTCTAACACAAAACAAAACACCTGCCATCCATTCAGGTGCCGGAAGATCCGTTTCAAATTTCTCATCGGATACAAGACAGCAAAGACGGGTCGAAATAATAATGCCAGTGTTTCCGGCAACCCGGATTAAACTTGGCGCGGCAAGAGGGACAGGCTCCCGTCCCCTGCAGATACTCCTTCAGGGTCATTTCATGCCGGCACACACCGCAGAAGACCGCTTTTTCATGCAGATGGCGGGCCGACCAACGGACGACCGGATGATTCTCCGCTTCCTGATGACAAAAATAGCATGGATAGTATTGCCCGCAACAGGCAAACTTAACCGCTATGATATCCAACTCCGAATGGTAATGGATACAACGGGTCATATCATCCACGACTTTGCCTTTGACCACCATTTCTTTCACACGATTCACTTCCTTACAGA
Source organism: Thermoactinomyces sp. CICC 23799 (assembly GCF_016055145.1). Lineage (NCBI taxonomy): Bacteria > Bacillati > Bacillota > Bacilli > Caryophanales > Thermoactinomycetaceae > Thermoactinomyces > Thermoactinomyces sp. CICC 23799. Next base: position 30,135 of record NZ_JAECVV010000004.1, on the reverse strand, counting down.
AAAAGGCGCCCGATGTCAGCGCCTTTTTCTCTGATTATAAATGGCAGGCATTTAAGCCGCGTTTTTGCAAGTAACGTTGATGATATTCTTCCGCACGCCAAAAAGTGCTGGCCGGTTCAATCTGTGTCACAATCGGATCTTTCCATTTGCCGGATTGATCCAATTGCTTTTTCGACGCTTCCGCAGCCTGTTTTTGTTCCTCTGTATGGTAAAAAATCACCGAACGGTACTGGGTTCCCACATCAGGGCCCTGACGGTTCAGTGTCGTCGGATTGTGATTGTTCCAGAATACATCCAGCAATTCTTCATAAGTGACTTGTTCCGGATCATACTCGACCTGAACCACTTCGGCATGGCCGGTCTGATCCGTGCAAACCTCTTCATACGTCGGGTTTTCCGTGGTTCCGCCCATATAGCCCACGGTGGTGTTTTTCACACCGGGAATTTGGCGGAACACTTCTTCAACCCCCCAGAAACATCCAGCTCCAAATGTAGCCAGTGCCATAAGCAGTGCCTCCTTTTAATTACCACATATTTTATCAGTTTTTGCGAAAAAGAAGAAGATTATTTTTTCCTTCCGTCATAAACCACTTCCAACTTTCCCGTTTCGGGATCGATGGTTAAGCCATGGACCAGAACATCCCGGGGGAAAAAGGGATGGTTTTGGATCAAACGGACGCTCTCCATCACGCCTTCTTCCACACTTTGAATGCCGGACAACCATTTTTCGGCATCCACTCCTTGTTTTTCTATTTCATCCGCTTTCTCTTCGGTGATTCCTCTCTCTTTTAATTTTTCAAGCACCCGCTCGCCCGTTAAACCGACCAGCCCGCAATCGTGATGGCCGATCACCATCACTTCTTCCACTTTTAAAAGCGTTACGCCCACCAAAAGGCTGCGCATCAGGCTTCCATACGGCTCGGATATGAAGGCGCCGGCCGTCTTGAGAATTTTGGCATCCCCGTTTTTCAAGTTCAGGGCTTTGGGCAACAACTCCGTCAACCGGGTATCCATGCAAGTGACGATCAATAACCGTTTATCGGGATATTTGTCCGTGGCGAATTGTTCATATTGTTTATCTTTTACAAACTTCTCATTATATGACAAAATTTCTTCCAAACAACTCATCGCTTTGCCCCCTTTGTCACGGTCATATTTTTGCAACATTTGCCAAAAAAACTTCATTTTGATTCAAGGCAGTCTGGGATATACTAAAAATATAAGATAAACGGGCTGAAGGGGTTTGAACATCGACATGAAAACACTTTGGACAAACATTCTCGGATGGACCTTTTTAATATTGGGAATCATTGGTTTTTTCACACCATTTCTCCAAGGATTTTTATTTACATTTATCGGATTGATCCTGCTTTCCAAAACCACTCCTTGGGCAGAACGAATCCTTCTCAAACTTCGGAAACGTTATCCGAAGATCGCCCGAAAATCCGATGAATGGATGGCTCGTTTTCTTGTGAAGTCCGGCTCGACACAGAAAAATTAAAATCAGACAGAAACCGAGGAATCCGGAAAATTCGGGTTCCTTTTTTTAACGGGGTTCCTTTACCCGGCAAACGGCCAAACCGTCACCCAGCGGAAGAATCAGGGACTCCAAGCGGTCATCCGTGGCCATCTGCTGATGGAACCGGCGCATGGTCACCGGCGAAGGTGCCTGATTGTTCTCATCAAACACCCGGCCGCGAAGAAATAAATTGTCCGCAGTGATCACGGCCCCGGGATTTGACAGCCGGATGGCTTTCTCCAGATAGTTTGGGTAATTCAGCTTGTCCGCATCAATAAAAAAGAAATCAAACCGTTTTTGTTCTTTCTCCAATTGATTTAAACTTTCCATGGCATCGCCGACGATCAATTCGACCCGGTCACCAAGCCCCGCTTTGGCAATATTCTTACGGGCAAATTGCGCATGCTCCTCCTTTAATTCCAACGAAATAACCTTCCCGTGTTCCGGCAACGCCCTGGCCATCCAAATTGTGCTGTAGCCCCCCAAAGCACCGATTTCCAAAACATTGGATGCATTGGAAATCTTCACGAGCATATGTAACATTTTTCCGACTTCCGGCGGCACGGAAATTTGCGGGAATCCGTGTTTTTCAAGCCCGGTGCCGATCGACTTGAGCACTTCATCTTCTTCACGCGTAAATTGCTCACGGATATATTGCCTTTCCTGCATCGAAGCTCCTCCTTTTTACACCATTTTCATTATTTTATTCGATCGGATGCACCCTTGGCTACTTTTTTTAAAACAAATAAAAAAGGCACTACTGAAACAGTAATGCCTTTGCTTTTATTTCGGAGGGGGTTCCAGGATGATTCCCTCTTTATTGTGCATTTCCTAAAAGCGCTTCCAGTCCGTTCACAAAATAAACTGGAGCGGATGACGGGAATCGAACCCGCATTCCTAGCTTGGGAAGCTAGTGTTCTACCATTGAACTACATCCGCAAATTTCGTTTTAAATTATAACATATTTTTATCATAAGAACAAGCCTTTCTGAAAAAGAAAGGCTTGTTCACCTGATCCGGACGTGATTAAAAAAGTAGTCGGAACGGAAATAAAAAGAGTGCGACGATCAGGGCAACGATCCCAACAGCAATCGCCCACCATCCCAAAGCACTTTTTTTCCGAACGGCAAAAATCCCTACAATAATCCCGGCAATGGATAAAACAAACGGCCAGACAAAAAATGAAAGAACGGACAGAATCAAGGCGGTTAAACCAATGCCGAAGCCTCCCGCCTCTTCCTTTCTTTTATGGTTCTCCCTTCTGTCCTGCATCAGAGCCGGATTGGGAGCAACCTCTTGTGCCACCTCTTCATCCAGCTGAGGATTGTGATTATTTTCCTGATAGGAGCGATTTTCCATACGTTCTTCCTGACGTTCTTCTTGCTTTTGAAATTGATTGTCTCGATTTTCCATCATTACCCTCCAAATGGTCCGGATCTGTCTTTAGTATGTGTGTTTCAAGCAAAATTACTTTGTAAAAAAAATCCACTTGAAACTTCCGGACCAAAGAGGGCTTAATTCACTTCGGCATACGTATAATCTTTCGGACCGACCGGATGGCGGATGATGCCTTTGACTCCCGGCTGTTCCATATAGGCCGTGTTGTAATAGTAAAGCGGGAACACCGGCATATCGTCAAACAAAATCGCCTCCGCTTCATGCAGCAGTTTCTTTCTTGTTTCAGGATCTGCCGTTTCGGATGCCTGCTTGAGCAGCGCATCATATTTTTCATTGCTCCAATTGGTTCGGTTCATCGGATGCCCGGTTTGGAAACTTTCCAGGTAATTATAAGCATCGTTGTAATCCGCCAGGAAACTGGAGGTGCTCATTACAAACCGGGTGTTTTCCTGATCGGCATAATAGACTTTTTTCTCCTTGGCTTGCAATTGAATTTCCACGCCCAGATGTTTGCGATACATTTCCTGAACGGCTTCCACCACTTTTTTGTTTTTATCTGTGGCATTGCTGTACATGAGCGTCACCGGCGGTAACCGATCCCATCCTTCTTCTTTCATCCCTTCGGCCAAGAGTTGCCGTGCCTTTTCATACTGGCCGTCTGCAATCAGATTTCCCCCTTCCTTACGGAAATTGTCCGGCACGGAAGGAGCGACATAAGCGTAAGCCGGTTCTTCCCCGCTTCCCACGATCTGTTCCGTGATCAGTTTGCGGTCGACCGCCAGGGCAAACGCTTGACGGATCTTCTTGTTGGTAAACGGTTTCTCTTTCACGTTAAACCGGAAAAAGGAAAGCCCGCTTCCTTCCATGGTTTTCACTTTCCCTTCCCCGATCAGACGGGTTAACAGCTCCCCGGGGATGGAACTCTTTGACGCCACATGCAATTTTTTGGTTTGAAACATCTGATAAACGGTCTGGTTATCCGTAATCACCGAAAAATGAATTCCATCCAGTTTGACCTCATTTGCTTTGTAAAAATTTTCGTTTTTGGTTATTTTCACATAATTGTTGTGCTTCCATTCAGCCAACCGGAACGCGCCGTTGCTCACATAGTTTTGGGCATTTTGGAACATGTCGGGATTTTTTTCAAAAGCCTGCTTGCTCACCGGGGAATAAACCGGATAGGCGGTGAGTTCGAGGAAGGAAGGCGTCGGCTTTTCCAACTCCACCCGCAATGTGTTATCGTCCAACGCTTGAACCCCGACTTCTTCCACACCGGCTTTTCCTTGATTGTACGCTTCAGCTCCTTTAATAAAATAAAGCAGAAAAGCTGCTTTGGAAGCCGTTTCCGGGTTCAACACCCGTTTCCAGGCAAATTCAAAGTCATGGGCGGTCAACGGACTTCCGTCGGACCATTTGGTTTTTCTCAGCGTAAAGGTATAAACCCGTCCGTCTTCACTGGTCTCCACTTTCTCCGCAATGGCGGGCTGCGGTTGATGATTTTCGTCCAGGCGCATCAGTCCGACAAACAGGTTATGGGTGATATCCAGGGAATCTTCATCAAAAGCTTGCGCCGGATCCAGGGAAGTCGGTTCACCGGTGATGTTCAAATTGAGCATTTTGTCGCCTTGATCCGCTTTTGTACTGCAACCGCTCAACATCACAGCCAAAAGGAAAATGGCTGCCATCCCCATCGTCAATATTTTTCTCAATCGATGCCCCCCTTTTTTCTTCAAACTATTTTTTAATTCAGCAAAATATTCAAAAAACCTCCTTGGAAGAGGGTTTGATTATTAATTTTAATAAAAATATACTTCCATGGCGAAAATGAAGGAAACCGATTGATGTTGATCTGATACGGATGCCAGCCATTTTACACACATGTTTTTATGTATTAACGAAGGACGATTTTCTCCAAACGATCCAACCGGGCGAGAATATCGTTGATCACGTCATCGTTTTTAACGGCGGCATTGCGCCCCGTTGCCTGGGACACCTTTTTCCCCCCGCTTTTCAACTTCTTGATTTCTTCCTTCAAATATTCATTTTCCTGCAACACATCTTCGTAACTTGCAATCACCTGATCCAAAAATTTATTCACTTCTTCAATATCATAACCCCGCAACGATTGCTTGAAATCTTTGTTGAAAATCTCCATGGGCGTTAATCTTTTCACACACCGACACTCCCTGCTTCAATTTCCTTCTTTGCCCTAATTATATATAAAAAAGACAGACCTCAAAAGAGGTCTGTCTCCGTAAAAAAAGGCTTATTTGGCTTCCGGGAATGTTCTTTGGATGATATCATTCAAATTTTTGATGAATCCGCTGACCGGACGTCCGTTCCGCAGGTCATTGGCATAATTATTCATTTGTTTGACGAAATCCGGGTTGGCGGAGACATATACATCCCGCAACGTCGGATCCACGGCTCTGGCGTGTTTGGTGATCTTTTCTTTTAATCTGTCGGTCACCTTTCCGTCTCCGCGTTTTTCTTCTAAAACCACCGCCACATAAGCCGTGTTGCCCATCACAATGGCTGCGGCGCTGTTTACTTCCGGCAAACCGGCCACTTCGCCGGCCACTTCATCCGAAACCCGGACACCGCGCGTCAAGTTGTTGTCATCCGTATCATTGGTCCGGGTAAAATTTTGTGCACGTTCGTTCATATTGTTTCGATTGGCAATTCTCGTCACATCATCCCTCAGCGTGTCCCGGTCCACCCCTTGCTCTTGGGAAGTGGCACATGCACTCAATACAAAAACCAGGCATAAGCTCAATAAGCCACGCATCCACAAGACCATTCGGTTCATTTGTTTTCCCCCCTTTTGCTTTTGATTTGCCATTATTATTGTTATCCGGCCATCAAACTATGTACCCGGTTTCTGTCATAAAGACGGCAAAAGAGGAAAAAACAGGAAAGGATGATCAACCGTTCACAAAAAAACCCTCCGAAGAGGGTTTTTCCTTCAATCGTCCTGTTGCATGAAAAATAAAGCAACATATTGCAACAGTTCCACCAAGGCGACAACCGCACCGGCCACATAGGTCAGCGCCGCCGCTCCCAGGACTTTGCGGACGCCTCTTTCTTCCGAAGCTCCGTTAATAAATCCTTCCCTGACCATGATCGCCTTGGCCCGCGAACTGGCGTTGAATTCAACCGGCAATGTCACCAAGTGAAACAAGACAGCCACGGAAAAGAAAATCAATCCGAGCAAAAGCATTCCCGTCATTTTAAAGAAAATGCCGGCCATCAACAAGAAAGGAGCCAATCCCGAAGTGATGTTTAAGACAGGAACCATCCGATGGCGCAGGACCAACGCGCCATAAGCTTCTTTATGTTGAATGGCATGCCCGCACTCATGCGCGGCCACCGAAATGGCAGCAATGGAACCGGAGCTGTAAACCCCTTCCGACAACCGGACCACTCTGGACACCGGATCATAATGATCCGTCAACATCCCGCGCACCGGTTCCACCGCCACATTGTACAATCCGTTTTGATCCAAAATGCGCCGCGCCACTTCTGCACCGGTCAATCCGGATCGTGCAGGCACCCTTGACCACTTAGAATAATTTCCCCTCACTTTGGCCTGTGCCCATAAGGTCAAGACCAAACCGGCTAATGACAGCAACAGAAATACTCCAAACAATGACCCTTCACTCCTCAACTCAAGCCTGTATACACATAATATCTATACCCATTCTTATTCTAACAAAAACCAAAATGAAAACTAAACGATAAAATACGGACACGGATGTATTTTTATAACCAAAAAGATCCATCCTAACAACAGGGAGGGTTACCATGTTACCAGACCAATTCTTCGACTTCAGCAAACTGGAACAATTCCGATTCTTGTATGAGCTGGGAATCATCCTGCTCGCTGTCAAAATCTTGGGGCATCTGAGCAAAAAATGGGGTCAGCCCTCCGTGCTGGGGGAACTTTTGGCCGGCATCCTTTTGGGCCCGATGGTGCTCGACTGGATCCATATGAATGCGTTTATTGAAGAAGCGGCCGAAATCGGTGTCATTTTGCTGATGTTTTTGGCCGGGTTGGAAACCAATTTAAAAGAATTCCAAAAAGCCGCTTTTGCCTCCACCTTGGTGGCGGTGATCGGGGTGATTTTGCCGTTTCTCGGCGGACTGGCCGGCGGTCTCTGGTTTGACTACCGTTTTGCCACATCCATCTTCATCGGAACCGCTTTGGTGGCGACCAGTGTCAGCATTTCGGTTCAGACGTTGCGCGAATTGGGCTGTTTAAATTCGAAAGCGGGCAACACCATTTTGGGTGCGGCCGTCCTGGATGACATTCTCGGAATCATCACTTTATCCATTGTCATTGGTTTTGTGGGAAAAAATGGGGACGATAATTCATCGCTTCCGGTTTTGATTGTGAAAATCATTGTCTTCTTCGTATTCATCTGGTTGAGCCGCAAGCCGCTTCCGAAAATCTTTCAATGGGCCAACCGGATGATGACGACGGAAGTCATCCTGACCATCGGCATCATCGTGGCGCTCGTTTATGCATTTCTTGCCGAAATGTTCGGACTGGCCGGGATTGTCGGTGCATACTTTGCCGGTCTCATTCTCAGCACCAGCAAATTTCAGGACGAACTGTTCCCGAAACTGGAAACGGTTTCTTTTTCCTTTTTTGTGCCGGTCTTTTTCGTCAGTATCGGTTTGATGACGACGATTGAGTCCGTCAATGCATCCATTTTGATTCAGATCCTTGTGTTCTCCGTCGTTGCGGTATTAACCAAATTGGTCGGCGGTGCCATCGGGGCGAAATTGGGTGGTTTTCCGACAACCGATTCTTTCGCCGTTGGCGCCGGCATGGTGGCCCGGGGAGAAGTCGGGTTGATCATTGCAAGCATCGGATTAAACAACAAACTGTTTTCAGCCTCCCTGTTTCCGGTCATTGTTGCGGTGATTTTGATCACCACTGTTGTGACTCCGCCGCTTTTAAAAGTGTTTTTGCCCAAGCCGGGGAAAAAATCTGCCTCCTCCTGAACCCCTTATGATTTTATGGGACAAAAGGCAAAAAAAGTACAATAAAAACCGCCTTCAAACAGGCGGCTTTTTTTACTCTTGATCCGGGGTATGATCGGCTTTGTCCAACTCTTGCAGCAATTGGATGATCCGGTCCAGTTTGATTCCCTGCTCGTTTCGCGCCGACAATTTCAATGTGATTTCGGCACTGAATGCGGCAATATGCTCCCGGATTTCCACTTCGGTCTCACCGAAATTTTTTTGATAAATGTGCTGGCCTTTCACCTTTTTCCAGCCTCTTTGGATCAACGTCTCCTCATACTGTTCAAAATCCTTTTCCCGGATATCCAGGGACAAAGAAGTGATTTTCATGCATTCGCCTCCTCTAATGAATGGTAAATTGCAATTGTTCCGCCTTGGATCGCATTCCTACATTCAATGCCAAACCGATCGCCACCAGTTGCGTGACAATGGAAGTGCCTCCGTAACTGATGAACGGAAGCGGGATTCCGGTAATCGGCATTAAACCGATCGCCATTCCAATATTCTGGTATATTTGGAAAGCAAACATACCAACGATTCCGCAAACGATGCAGGTACCGAACAAGTTGGCCGACTTGAGTGCAATGCGAATCAAGCGGTACAGCAACATCAAGTAACAAGCGAGCAGGAACCCGGCGCCCAAAAAGCCGAACTCTTCGGCAATCACCGCAAAGATGAAATCATTGTGGGGTTCCGGAATCCAGTTGCCCTGTGCTTGCGTTCCCTGTTGATAACCTTTTCCCCAAAGCATTCCCGAACCGATGGCGATTTTGGCCTGGGTTGCCTGGTAACCGGCTCCCGTCGGATCGGATGCCGGATCCAAAAAGATCTGGATCCGTTCAATCTGATGATCCGCCAACAAGAGGTGGAGCAAAGGAGAATCCGTCAGATAAAGAAAAATGACCGAACCGACGACGATTGCAATCGCCGTCAGACCGCCAACCAACCATTTCCAGTGCAAGCCGCCCACCAGTAAAATGCTTGCGGTGATGGCCAACAAGATCAATGCCGTTCCCAAATCGGGCTGGATCAAAATGATCACAAACGGAACGCCTGCAGCCAGCAAACCCTTTCCGAGCGTATGAAAATCCTCCCACATCTCCCCTTTTTTCCGGGACATCATTTTTGCTAATATCAAGATAACAAAGATTTTCATCATCTCCGACGGCTGCAGGGAAAACCCGCCAATCCGGATCCACAATTGCGCACCGTTTACTTCCTGGCCGATGCCCGGGATCATGACGATCAGATTTAAGAAAATGCCGATCCCGTATAAAATGTACAAGAGTTTCCCTTGTAACAAAATTTTATAGTCAAACAGGAGAACACCGAACATACAGAGAAACCCGACTATGTACCACATGATCTGTTTTTCGTAAAAATCCTGGTTTCCGGTGTAAGTCGCACTCGATATGGCAACAATGCTAATAGCCGCAAGCAGGATGAGGATCAACACGGTGGCAAAATCAATTTGTTGGATTTGATGCTTCTTGTTCATCACGATTTCCATTCTCCTTTTCTCTGCTCGGATTTCATCCTATCATAATGCATGAAACATCAAAACCTTTTGCAGAAGGAGATTTTCACTATGAAGCGTGGCAAACCAGACTTTTGGTTGATTTTTCTCACCTTTTTGCTGTTGGGAATTGGACTTGTCATGGTTTTTAGCGCCAGTTATTTCAATGGATATATCGATCCGGGCATCCATGATTCCTATTACTTTTTCAAAAAACAATCCATCTTCGCCCTGATCGGCTTGATTTTATTTTTTACGGTTTCCAATATCCCCTATCACACCTACCGCAAATGGGTCGGCCCGATCTTGCTCCTTTCGCTCATTCTTTTAATCCTCGTCCCGATGATCGGTCTGGCCAGAAACGGAGCGCAACGTTGGCTGGGTTACGGGGCCATCTCCTTTCAGCCCTCGGAATTTGTCAAGCTGGGGATGATCATTTACATGTCTTCCATCATGGTCAAAAAGCAACCGGTCTTGCATGAATTCCGGCGCGGTCTGCTTCCTCCCCTGATCGTCCTGTTTCTGATCTTGGGACTCTTAATGTTACAGCCTCATTTTAGCGCAACGGTGATTATCATGGGAATATGTTTCACCATCATTTTTTGCGCCGGTGCCCGGCTGAAGCATCTTTTTTTATTGACATTATCCGGCCTTCCCGTGCTCATCGGCGTCATGCTGTTGGGAGACTACCGCGTCGACCGGATCCAATCGATGCTCAATCCGTTAAGTGATCCGACCGGAGACGGGTATCAAATCATGCAATCCCTCATGGCTATCGGCCCCGGCGGATTGACGGGGGTGGGACTTGGAAGAAGCATTCAAAAGCTGGCTTACCTTCCGGAATCCCATACCGATTTCATCTTCTCGATTATTGCCGAAGAACTCGGGTTTATCGGGGGATTCATCATCATCGCTTTGTTTGCCTTGCTCATTGTACGCGGCATTTTGATTGCCATCCAGGCGCCGGACCAGTTCGGAACCTTGATGGCCACAGGAATCGTCACTTTGATTGCTATCGAAACGATTTTCAATCTGGGTGTGGTCACGGCATTGCTTCCGGTGACCGGGGTTCCGCTACCTCTCATCAGTTACGGGGGAACGGCACTCGTGTTTAAGTTGGTGTCGCTGGGCATTTTGCTGAACATCTCCCGCTACCGGAATGTAAAAAGCAAAGTGAAATTTTCTTCACCTGCCATTCGTCAGGTACATAGTTAAAAAAATCCCCCGGCCGGATCCATCCGGCAAGGGGATTTTTTCGTTAAGCGATTTTCAATTGGCCGGCAATCCCCCGGCGGGACTGCTGGCACTGGCATATTCCCGTTTCGGGATCCTTCCGGCCTCATATCCCATTCTTCCCGCCATGACGGCATATTTCATGGCTTCTGCCATCTTGACCGGATCTTTCGCCTGAGATACGGCCGTGTTGAGCAATACCCCGTCCGCTCCCAATTCCATGGCTTCCGCAACATCTTTCGGCGAACCGATTCCTGCATCAATAATTACCGGCACCGGCGAATCCTCAATGATCCACTTCAGATAGAGGGGGTTCAACAACCCTTGCCCCGAACCAATCGGCGCCCCTCCGGGCATGATCGCATGAGCCCCGGCTTCCCATAATTTGCGGGCCAAAACCGGATCATCCGAAGTGTAAGACAGAACGGTAAATCCTTCTTCCACCAACATCCGGGTGGCTTTTAACGTTTCAACGGGATCGGGCAACAAGGTTTTGGAATCGCCGATCACTTCCACTTTAATCATGTCGCACAAGTTGGAGGCCCGGGCCAAACGGGCGATCCGTACGGCTTCTTCCGCGGTCGTGGCCCCCGCTGTATTCGGCAACAGTTTGTATTTCTTCAAATCAAGCATTTCCAAGAAGTTGGGTTGCTCCGGATCATACAGATTCATTCTGCGGACCGCAAAAGTCAACACCTCGGTTCCGGATACATCCACCGCTTTTTTTTGTACATCCAAACCGGGAAATTTCCCTGTGCCAAGAAACAAACGCGATTGAAAAGTATGTTTTCCGATTTTCAACATCCGGCTTATCCCCCTCCGACAAAATGAACAATTTCAATGCAATCACCATCCGACAACCGGGTCGTGGCATGCATTTCCCGGGTCAGCACATGGCGGTTGTGTTCCACCACAAGAATTTTGCTGTTTAATTTGAAGTGTTTGATGAGATCATCCACTGTTTTCAGATGAGGGGGGACCGTTTGCTTTTCCCCGTTCAACTGAATTTGCACGGCACACCCTCCTTTTCATCCGGTAAACCTCCGGGGACTGAACGGTAGACATTCTTCTTCTGTCTCTCCCAAAATGAGACGGGTCACGACTTGACCGGTCCAAGGGCTGAGCAAAATGCCATTTCGAAAATGACCGGTGGCCACAATGCAATGATCGACGGTTTCCAGCCTGCCGATCACGGGAAGCCTGTCCGGCGTACCGGGTCGGACACTTGCCCACATCCGGCTGATGTTCAATTCTTTGACAGCGGGCAAGTAACGGGAGGCATCGGCGATGAGCCGGTAAACCGCTTCGGCTGTCACGCCGGGATCCCACTGATGCACTTTTTCGGTGGCGCCAATTATCCATTCCCCGTTTGCTTTTGGCACAATGTACACATCGTTGCCGAATATCGTGTGATTCAGGGACGGGCGGGTGGTCTTCAAGGCCAAAGACTCCCCTTTGACCGGATAAACCGGCAGGTTCAGTCCCAGCCGCCGCGAAGCAATCCCCGTCCAGGCACCGGTCGCCAGAACCACCGTGTCCGCCGCCCATTCTTCATGCGGGGTGACCACTTTCCGAATGCGGCCGTTTTCGACGCAAAAATCAATCACTTTGCAATCTTCGATTAATTCTGCCCCCTGCTGTTGCGCAGCCCGGATCAAAGCCTGGGTCAACCGGGGGGCAGAGACCTGAAATTCTTCAGGAAAAAACAAGCCGCCGATCACTTCTTCACCCAGACCTCTTTCTTTCTCCAGACATTCTTTGCGATCCAGCCAGACAGCTTTTTGCCATTTCATCCGTTCTTTTAAACCGGCCGCTTCCTCTTCTGACCGGGCGGGTTTGATCAATCCCGAACGGTTCAATTCAATATCCAGCCCGGTTTGTTCCCGCAATTCTTCCGCCAGTTCCGGAAACATGGACCGGCTTTTTAAACAAACATCGGCCAACGGGCCCGGCTGATGCATCTCCACCTGGGCTCCCAACATTCCCGCGGCCGCCCTTGAGGCATGAGCGCCCGCCCGGTCTTGTTCAAGAATAACAACGTTTACTTTCGATTTGGCCAAGTGATAAGCAATGGAACCGCCGATGATCCCTCCGCCAATAATTAAAACATCACTGTGCTTCATCAACCCACCTTCTTTTCATTTCCTTTGCCACTTCTTCCGGGGAAGGATGATGGGCGACGGCTGAAATCACAGCCACTCCTGTAGCACCCGTTTGTCGGATTTGATTCACATTTTCCGGCCCGATCCCGCCGATGGCAATGACAGGCAGCGAACAAGCTTGTACCAATCGCCGCAGCGATTCCACCCCGAAGGGAGGCAATCCCGGTTTGGAAGCGGAAGGAAAAATGTGCCCTGCAATCAGATAATCCATTCCTTCCCGCTTGGCTTCAACCGCGCGGCGGACAGAGTGAACGGAACGTCCCACCCGCATTTTCTGTTGCATCCGTTGCAGCATTTCCCGGGAAATCTCTTGTTGTTCGGTCAGATGCAGCCCCCCTGCCCCCAATTCTTCCGCCACAGCAGCATGCCGGTTAATGATCAACGATTTGGCCGGAATCGGGGTTTCTTGCAGAAGCAGACGGGCCATTTCCAGGATTTCCCTTTCGCTTTTATCTTTGTAGCGCAGATGAAAAGCATCGGCATAAGAAACCAAACGGGTCCATTGTTCGATCAAATCTCCGAGGGTTTGACAAGGGCTGGATATCACATGCAATTCCATGAACAAATCCCCCATCAAAAAAACCGGCATCCATGGGGATACCGGTTTTTATGCATCGTCAAGTCAACTTCATAACGAACCTTCCCCACTTCCTTTCGCTGGCATGACCCAGTTCAAGTTCAAAGGGTTGGAACCATGTTCCTCTCAGCACATCCGTGCACCCCTAGTGGATAATTTCAATATGATGTTTTCTTCTTTATTCTAAACATAGAATGATCTACCCGTCAACTTTTTTAAACATTCGCACGATGGGAATCCCTTCTCTTGTCATGATTTCTTCCTGCTTCTGAAATCCGTGCTTCTCATAACATCGAATGGCCGGCTCATTTTCTTTTCCCGTGGTCACGACCCAACTTTTGATCCCGGGTTGGTTTAAAACCTGCGTCAACAACCGGGAGGCAATCCCCTGCCGAAAATAGTCCGGATGAACCGCCAGACGGCAGATCGTCATCCGGTCTTTCTCTTTTATGTACGATAAAAAACCGGCCAATTGATCTTTTTTATATATACCTATAAACGTTTCTTTCGATTTTCGCATGGATTGAATGGTTTCTTTCAGTGTGGGAATATTGTAGGACCGGATTCGCTCTGCTTCCACCTGATATGCCGCTTGTTGTGTGGATAAAATTTGGATCAGATGTTTATCATCCATGAGCGACAAAATTTGAATCGTCATCCCCATCCCTCCTTAACCTCTTCCACTATATCTTTAACCCTCCACCTTTGACAAGCAATCGCCGGATTCCATAAAAAAGCCACCACCAACTTTCTTTTGGGGATGATGGTACCGTCCGCCACTTTCTATTTTGTGTTTAACGATTTATTTTGACTCCAAAAATACCATCCGCCAAAAATCAGAGCAACCGGCAACAGGATGAACAAAATCCGTGTTCCATACTTGTGCAACAGAAAAAAGCCCCATTCCCAATTTGCTCCCAGAAGATGTCCCAAACCGATAAACACGATGCACCAGCAAACAGCGCCTGCATAGGCATGCATGGCAAAACGCCAATAAGATATCCGGGTGATCCCCGCCAAATAGGCCGAGACATGGCGGACGCCGGGAATGAAATACCCGCCAAACAACAGCCAGTTTCCATATTTACGGAACAAAAGCTGCGTGATCCGCAACCGCCGGCGGGTAATGAAAAGCTTGGGTCCGTATTTTTTCAAAAAAGGATATCCCAACCAAATGCCGAGCAAATAACTGATGGTGATTCCACCCGCCGATCCGAGAAACGCACAAAGAATGGTGAGGTAAAAATTCAATTGTCCGGTGGTCGTCAAATAACCAAGAAAAGTCAACATAATCTCATCGGGCAACGGAAGCCCGATCAGTCCCAACACCAAAAACAGAAAAATTCCTATATACCCGTATTCCTGCAAGATATACAATGCTTGTTCCATAACTCAACCCCGTTTTTGGACACGTCTCCTTCTAAACATATCTTACGAATTCCGATGCTGAAAAATACTGCTTTTTGTCCGCGCCGGTCCATCCCGGCGGAAGTACCGTGACATCAACCATCCCGCCTGAATCCTTTCGCTTACCGTCTTGCTGCTTTTCCCCCATTCCTTTTGATCTTTCTCCATCATAGCATAAAAGGAGGACGGTATGGAGTCACCGTCCCAGGAGGGTACAAGTCAGACATATTGGATGAATTCATTGTATCGGTCATGATTCAAGCCTTTGACCACTTCCACCAGCAAACGGACGGCATGATCCAAGTCACTCTTGCTGATCATGGAAACATGGCTGTGGATGTATCGGGCAGCCACACCAATCACGATCGACGGAACGCCTTTGCCGTAGAGATGGAACTGTCCGGCATCGGTTCCACCCCCGGTCATCGTGTCGATTTGGAAAGGAATCCCGTGTTTTTCGGCCATGTTCACCACATAATTGCGCAAGGCCAGATTGGGAATCATCGTCGCATCCAAAAATGTGATCAACGGGCCTTTGCCCAGCTTGGCTTTGTTTTGTCCTTCATTGCCCGGGGAATCTTCCGCAACCCCCACATCAAGGGCAATCGCAACGTCCGGCTTCAGCAGGCGCGGGGCGGTGGTCGCTCCCCTGAGGCCCACTTCTTCCTGCACCGTGGCCCCGGCAATCACCGTATTGGGATGATCTGCCATGCTTAATTGTTTTAACACTTCCAAAGCCAGGTAACAACCAACACGGTTGTCCAACGCTTTGGCCAGAATGGTGTCGCGATCCGGCAAAATTTCAAACGGACACACCGGCACAACCGGATCCCCGACGCGGATCCCCCATTCTTTCACCTGCTCATCGCTGTGGGCACCGATATCAATAAACATTTCGCGAATCGGAATCAACTTTCCTTTTTCCTCGGGTGTCAGCACATGAGGCGGCCGGGAACCGATGACACCCGTAAAAGTTCTTTTTTCCGTAATGATCAAAACACGTTGTGCCAACAGAACCTGACTCCACCATCCTCCGAGTGGGGTGAAGCGCAAGTAACCGCTTTTGGTGATTTCATTCACCATAAAACCGACTTCGTCCAGGTGTCCGGCCAATAAAATGCGGGGCCCGTCACTGGTCCCTTTTTTAATCCCGAAAATGCCTCCGAGCCCGTCGGTTTGAATTTCCACGTTTTCTTTGCTGAGTTCCCGTTTCATGATTTCGCGCACTTCTTTTTCAAACCCGGAGACCCCGTTGGCCTCGGTAAGTTCCTTCAACAGTTGCATAGATATCCTCCTTCATGTTCATCTTTTGTTAAGTTTTGCAACGTTTTCCGATTTATACCCCGGTCCGGCCGGTTTCGCGGCAAAAATTCACATCACCGGCGCTTTGCTGCCAAAACCATTTTCTATATGTAATAATTTCCAGATAATTTATCACCAAAGAAAAAACAATGGCCCGAAACCAAGCCATCGTTTTTCCCGGACAGTTACATCGAATGAAGAAGTTGAATGCGGAAATTGTCAGAGGCATCACTGATGGCCAACTGATTTTCCAACCCGTTAATCACACTGCGGTAATACTGCCCCGCTTCCTCCTGTTTTCCCATACGCAGCATTTCTTCATAGGTTTGGTAACTTTCTCTCAACAACTGAAACAAGCGGGTGAATTGCTCACGATCCAACACGGGAGGGCGGTCATTCCATTCTTCATCATAAAATGTCTGATAACGCTCCAAATAAGCCTCGTATGATGTAAAGTCCCCGTTCATCTGAACCAACCTCATTTTGAAAGATTTTATGTTTATCATTGCCTTCCCGTTCATTCCTATTCAAAGTCCGCAAAAGTCCGTAAAAATAAAAAAAGACGCGTTCGCGTCTTTTCTCAAGCTATGTCGGAAAGCAAACAATAAGCCGGGTTCTGTTCTCCGGGTGGTCCAAGCAACGGCTTGAACGTCTCCCACCCATTGGAGTGGCAATCATCTATCTACATTGTGTATTGCTACACAACTTCAGCGACCTACCCGAGATCACTGCGGGCCACAGCTGCATCCAAAGATGCTGATCTCCTATCAGGTCTTGCTCCGGGTGGGGTTTACCTAGCCAGCATGTCTCCATGCTGCTGGTGCGCTCTTACCGCACCGTTGCACCCTTGCCTGTGAGACGAAATTCGTCCCCATCGGCGGTCTGCATTTCTGTGGCACTAGCCTTAGGGTCGCCCCCACCGGCCGTTAGCCGGCACCCTGCCCTGTGGAGCCCGGACTTTCCTCCCGTGGGACCTTGCGGTACACCACCGGCGATTGCCTTGTTTACTTTCCTTTGTGCAGTAAATTTAATTATAACAATCAAGCAGGTTCATATCAACAGGAACCTCTTTCCACTTGTTCAAACACAAAACCGAAAGGGATTGGTGTTCACTTTCGACGGTTCGACCGGAACCTGGCGGTTCAACCGTTTTTCCAGCTCCTTGCAAACATACGGAACCACCCAATGTTCCACATGGTGTCCCGGATCCACCAGTGAAATCCCCAAATCGATGACTTCTTGCGCCGTGTGGTAATCCACATCCCCCGTGATGTACACATCGGCCCCCTGCCGCTTGACATCGCGGAGGTAACGGCCACCGGAACCTCCCAAAATCGCCACTTTCCGAATTTCTTTATCCGGGTTGCCCACCACCCGGACCCCGTCGCATTCAAAAGCGTCTTTGACGAAACGGGCAAATTCATCCAATTTCATCGTTTCCGGCAAGGATCCGATTCGCCCGAACCCGAGCGGCTCGCCTTTCAAATCCAACGGATAGATGTCATAAGCCACTTCCTCATATGGATGGGCTTTGAACATGGCTTCAAGCACCCTTTTTTCGATCGATGCCGGCATGACGGTTTCCAAACGGATCTCTTTCACCTTTTCCAGCTCCCCCGTTTTACCGATAAACGGATTGGCTCCGTCGCGTGGCAAAAAGGTTCCGGTTCCTTCCACATTAAACGTGCAATGGCTGTAATTCCCGATCCATCCGGCCCCGGCTTCGCTGATGGCATTCAGCACCGCTTCGTGATGGTCCACCGGCACGGTGACAACCAGTTTTTTCAATGCATCCTGTTTATAGCCGATCAAAACCCTGGTGTCAGTGAGCCCGAGACGGTCGGCCAAGGCATCATTCACTCCGCCCACGGCCGCATCCAAATTGGTGTGTGCGATGTAAACATGGATTCCGTGCGCCAACAACTTGGCAAACATTCTGCCGGCCGGTTCATCGGTCCGGATTTCTTTCAACGGATGAAAAATCACCGCATGATGAGCCACAATCCAATTGGCCCCGATGCGAATCGCTTCATCCACCACTTCTTCATTCACATCCAGGGTGACCAGCACTTTCCGGACTTCCGCTTGCGGATCCCCCACCTGCAAACCAATCCGGTCTTTTTCGACAGCCAAAGCGGAAGGGGCATACGATTCCATCGCTTTGATCAGGTCGACTCCGCGAACAGACATGTTTTCACCTTCTCCCATTCTTTTAATTGTTCCGCCAGCTGTTCCCTTTTGGCGACAGCTGTCTCCGATTTCGCGTTTTTCAATGACCGAAACACCTTTTGTTTCGATTCCCATTCCTGCATTACTTTTCTTTTCAGGAGCGGATGCCTTTTCTTCAAAAGCAGCGGCCCCACTTCCATTAAGGTGGATTCCGAAAACTCCCGGCCCATCTCGTCATAAATCGTTTCCTCACCAGGTTCTGCCTCCAGCGCCTCATACAAGATGCCGGCATCTTCCACCAATGATTCATCCACCAGGCAAAATCCGTTTTCTTTCAACCATCTGCGGACATTGTGGCCGCCGATGTTGGGTTGCAAAATCAACCGTTTCACTCCGTGCAGCTTTTCTTTGCCCTCTTTTAAAATCTGAGTAATCAAAGCCCCGCCCATTCCGGCGATCACAATCACATCGACTTCACCCGGTTTTAACACCGACAATCCGTCTCCGAGGCGGGCTTCCACCATCTTTTCCACATTCGCCATCCGGATGGTCCGGCAGGCATTTTCAAACGGCCCCTTGTTTAACTCTCCCACAATTCCATGTGACAAACAACCGGCTTTGGCCTGATGAATCAGCAAATAGGCATGATCTCCGCCGATGTCTGCCACCCGCGCCCCGACCGGGATCCATTCCGTCAATTTCTGAAGGCGCGCCGACAGGACAATTGGATCATCCGACAACCTCTTCCCTCCCCTTGAAACTTAGACCTTTACGCCTCTTAGAATAATAGCACGAACCCTCCAAACAAAAAAGCAACCGGTTTGGTTCGGCCGTCTCCGGACAACAAAAAAGGAAGTGACGGGTCATCACTTCCTTCGCCTGGTTGTTTCCGGTTCCCTTCCTCCGGGATTTAAGCTTCCTTGAAGTACAACCATTTTTGAAAAAAAGGAGTCAAATCTTTGCCGGCCACTTCATTGGCGGTCCGGATAAAATCCCGGGTGGTGGCGACTTTGTATTGATACCGGTGATAATAGGTTCTTAAAATCTCCAGGACTTTCTCTTTTCCGATTTCGTCCATCAGTTCATACAGCATGGCTGCCGGACGAATGTACACCATCAGACCGTACACCGGTTCCGGATAATCATAAAGCGGTTGGGCCGAACTGATCCCCGCCGTTTGATGAATTTCATCGGCTTTTTTCGATGCTCTCTCCAACAGCTCCCGTTCATCTTCTTTCATCTTCTCTTCCATATACAAAAACTCGGAGAAGGTGGTCAACCCTTCATCCAGCCAAGGTTCTTTGGCCTGGTTGTTGCCGACCACCCCGTACCACCACTGGTGTGCCAACTCGTGCACAACCACATTGACTGCCGGTTGGATCCCTTTTTTGGTCCCGATCTTTGGAATGGAGGTCACCAGGCCCGGATATTCCATCCCGGCGATTCCTTCACCGGTTTCCCCCAGCACGACATCGACTTCGTCATAAGGATAGGGCCCGAATTTTTCACTGTAAAATTTCATTCCGGACACTGCTGCTTCCAGCAAGGGTTTGGCCACATCCTCCATCCCGTTCATATACCAAAGGTTGACTTGAATGTCTTTGTACTTTCCGCTTACTGACCGGTAATCTTTGGTTAAAACCGCTGCAAAATCGCGGACTTGATCCTGTTTGATGGTAATTTTGGAGCCGGCCGGTTGATTCTTGTTATTTCCCGTGGAAATCACCCGGTAACCTTCGGGGAGGCGGAAAGTGACTTCAAAATCAGACATCACCGAGTAAAACGGATCGCCGGTCGTGGTGTACGGTTCAGTATGCCATCCGTGTTGATCCCTGACGGCCAGCATCGGGTACCACTGAGCCAAAAAGGCCGTGTTTTTGAAAGTGTTCAGCCGCATCCCGCCACGGGGCAAATGCAATAAAAAATCCATCTCAATGCGGGCGGATTGTCCGTCTTGAAGGGGACGGGGCAACTGCACTTTCATCACCGTTTCCTTGATATCGGGCTCAACGCTTTTGCCATCCACTTTCACATGAAAAACGCGGATGTAACCCGGTTTTTCCGGCTTGGAGACTTTGTGCTTCCAATTTTGAAATGCATTGGGATAAAGCCGGAAATACACTTCATTTTGCGGTTCGGTTCGTTTCTCCGGCAAAGTGACCACCATATGTCCCGTCAACTCATCCTTTTCCGGATGAAACGTTGTATCCATCTGATAAAAAGGGCGGTCGGCGTAAGCGACCCCTTCCCTTGCATTGACTTGAGTTGCCATTCCGGCCAAAACCGAGGAGGCGAAAATCAAAGAGAGAACGAGCGAAAAAAAACGGCGTTTCATCTGTGTCACCTCAATTTGGTCAATTGGATTCTTCCATAGGATGACCTGAAGATTGAGGATTTATGACAGAGAAAAGCCGTCTTGTCAGCTCAAGATCTCATTATTTTCCGCTCTTTACAAGTTTCCGCGCCGGGCCTGCTCCCGCTCAATCGCCTCAAACAAAGCCTTAAAGTTTCCTTCACCGAATCCCCGGGCTCCTTTGCGCTGGATGATTTCAAAGAACAAGGTCGGACGGTCCACGATCGGCTTGGTGAAGATCTGCAACAGATATCCTTCATCATCCCGGTCCACCAAAATCCGGAGCCGTTTCAAATCATCCAGCTTTTCATCAATATCGCCGACGCGTTCAAACAAATCTTCATAATACGTATCCGGGGTGTCCAAAAACTCCACGCCGTTTTTCTGCAGCGTTTCCACGGTTTTCACAATGTCATCGGTAAGGAGCGCCACATGTTGAACGCCCGCACCATGGTAAAACTCCAAAAACTCCTGGATTTGCGATTTTTTCTTCCCTTCCGCCGGTTCGTTGATGGGGAACTTGATTCTTCCCGATCCATTTTGCATCACTTTGGACATCAACGCAGAATACTCCGTGCTGATATCCTCGTCATCAAAATGAATCAACTGCTTAAATCCCATGACTTTCTCATAATAAGCCACCCATGTCTCCATTTTTTCCACATTGCCCACCACATGGTCCACACCGGTGATGCCGGCATCCCGCACGGGAAGGTTCATTTCACACGGGACAAAGCCCGGCGCAAACAACCCTTTGTAATGTTTCCGCTCCACAAGCGTATGGACGGTGTCCCCATAGGTGCCGATGACGGCTTTTTTCAAAACTCCTTGTTCATCCCTCGATTCATACGGTTCTTTGATGGCAATGCCCCCGCGGGAAATCGCCTCTTTGAAAGCGTTTTCCACATCGTCCACCAAAAGGGCGATATCTTTGACTCCGTCACCGTGTTGCCTGACAAAGGAGGAAATCTCATGCTCCGGCGAATAAGCCCCGGTAATCAAAAAGCGCACATTCCCTTGTTCCACCAGATACGAAACGGTTTCGCGGTTTCCGGTTTCCAGTCCGCTGTAAGCAACCGGACGAAACCCGAATGTCTGGCAAAAATAAGATGCCGCCTGCCTCGCATTTCCTGTGTAATACTCTAAATAGTCTACATCATGGATTGGGAAGAAATCGCTCATGTAAGAATATTCCCCCTTTAAAAAATAATCTGTCATTTACAGATTAATATGTAAAAAAAAACAGCGCAAGCATCTACATTGATGCACCGCCGCTTTTCCGTAATGAAAGGCTGTAGAAGTCTTCCGCAATCATTGCATATACACACGTGTTTTCCAATTGGCGATCCGGGGATACTTGAAAATTGCGCAGGATCCCTTCCAACCGGTACCCCAAACGTTCCGCCACTTTCCGGCTGCGTACATTGCGTTGGTCACAGCGGATCTCCACCCGGTTGGCTTTTAAAATTTCGAAAGCAAATACGCTCAACCCCCGGACCGCTTCGGTGATGTACCCCTGTCTCATGTAAGACTTGCGGCACCAATAACCAATTTCAAATTTCGGGACGCTCCAATCGATCCGGTGCAGTCCGCTGCTCCCGACAAAATCCTTGGTCTCTTTGTGAAACAAATGGAAACGCAAGTCGGTTCGCTCCAAAAACTTGCTGTGCGCCTGCCTGACATTGATTTCGGCTTGTTCTTTGGAAGGGGGAGTTTGCGCCCATGGCATCCATTGGCGCAAAAGCTCCTCGGTTTCCATCATGGCTTCATACACTTTTTCCCCGTCTCCCGGCAAAGGCAAACGAATCCATAAACGCTCGGTTTCGAACGAATGCGGAAAATCCATCAAGATCGGAGGGATTCGCTCCATTTCTGACTCTCCATTTCTTGCTGTAATCCATACAGACCGGTGATATTCATTCTAAA
Source organism: Thermoactinomyces sp. CICC 23799 (assembly GCF_016055145.1). Classification (NCBI taxonomy): domain Bacteria; kingdom Bacillati; phylum Bacillota; class Bacilli; order Caryophanales; family Thermoactinomycetaceae; genus Thermoactinomyces; species Thermoactinomyces sp. CICC 23799. The sequence goes on along the minus strand of NZ_JAECVV010000004.1, from coordinate 7,542 downwards.
TGTACCGGGAAGCCGAAAAAAAGACAAGGGTCAAGCTAGGCCGCCCGCTTGTTGGTAGGCGGACAAGTCCTTCCGGATAAAGGCTTCCCGCAATTTGTACTTTTGGATTTTTCCGCTGGCAGTCATCGGATATTTGTCCACAAAAATGACTTGGGAAGGGATTTTGTACCGGGCAATGTTCCCTTTGCAAAACTCAATGATTTCCTCTTCCGTGCAATTAACCCCCTCTTTCTTCCGGATGAAAGCCACCGAAACCTCACCATACTTTTCATCCGGCACTCCCACAATTTGAACATCCAAAACTTTGGGATGCATATAGAGAAATTCCTCGATCTCCCGCGGATAAATATTTTCGCCCCCGCGAATGATCATATCTTTCAACCGTCCGGTAATCCGGTAGGTTCCGTCTTCGTTCTCCACTGCCAAATCACCGGTGTGAAGCCATCCTTCTTCATCAATCACTTCCCGGGTCGCTTCAGGCATTTTGTAATAGCCTTTCATCACATGGTAACCCCGGGTGCACAGCTCCCCTTGCTTTCCCGGCGGCAACGGCTTTTTGCTTTCAGGGTCAATGATTTTCACTTCCACATGCGGCAAGGGCCTTCCCACGGTGGCCACACGCACGTCCAAAGGATCATCCGTCCGGGTCTGGGTGATGACCGGCGAAGACTCCGTTTGGCCGTAAGCAATGGTGATTTCGCGGATCCCCATTTCTTCGGTCACTTTGCGCATCACTTCGATCGGGCAATTGGAGCCGACTAAGTGGTACTAACTGTCCATGAAAGGGGTACTCCTGAAAATCAAATTTTTCAGGAGGTTGTTCATTATGGACAAAAATATTTTCACAAATGACTTTGTTAACGGTGTTAACGACGATTTTTACAAAGGTGAGCCGAAGATTAATAAGCAGACTTTCAAAGAAAGAACTTATTATGTAAAACCCTCCCATAAAGAAATGAACCAATACGCACTCAAAGTAAAGGAAATGAAAGAAAAAGGCATGAACTACCATGATTCATACGAATATTACGAATTGTTGCGTCCTTTCTACGGCCCTTGCGGATTCCGTAACGGTGTTCCGGCTAAGAACTTTGTCCAAACTCACACCGAAAGAATTTGGCATATCTTCCGGGATGAAACAATTTTCTCTGACCAGCTTTGGAAAAACTTTGAATATACAATCGAAGCGTATGACCCGCACTACAACTTTGAGGAAAGTTTGCGGGAAAATGCCCGCAATCAGGAAGACAAAGATAGTGTGAAAAACTTCAATTCCCTTTGTGTCAAAACTGCTCATCGGCTGGCGGCAAAACAAAAGAATGATTTGCATAGGTATAAATCAAAATCAAAGAAATCTAACATCCCCAAAGAAGTAAAATACTCTTTGAATGAAGAGATTTACCACCCGTTATGTGAGGAAGACACCCTCGGAGATATTCTTGTGGAAGATTGGGCTGAGGAGTTGGCAACCAAAGGGAATTTCTATCATAAAGAAAAGGTTAAGTTCATTGTTAAGTTGTTACCAAAAGGGTATAGCCAATCTGATATTGCGTATCTCATGGAACGGGAGTTCGGCACAAGTTACAGAACAAATTTGAAGTTTTTGTCAAGAACCCTTGAAAAGTTGAGAGTCATAGTTGAACAAATTGAGGAGTACGAGGAGTTCAAATATCTTTCGGAAAACAAGAAAAAGCCGAAAACCAAGAAAAGGCAAAACTCAGAAAATTCATATTTCTATGACGTGAAGGCATTCAACCGGAATAAGGAACGCAAGGAAAAATACGAAGAATTCACACAGGGAACAGAAGTAAAAACATACAAGCTCAGCCCTGAGGAACTGGAAGCTTTGAGAAATAAATAAAAAATTTTTCAGGTGGATGTCTAATCGTGTATCTAACCCTCGCCTTAGGGTTGGGTGAAAAGGGTTAAAAAGGAGGAGTTTTGAATGGCAAGCAAAAAACTCCCGCCAGCTAAAAACTGGCGGGAACTTGATATCAATGATTGGAATGCAATCACCTTCTACGAGTATCTAAAGTACATGCACTTGAAAACTTACGGGACAAAGTACTCCGTTAAGAACATGGTAATGCACAATGGCTTGGTTAAAAGGGTTTACCAAAAACACGGAAAGCAAGCCACAAAGCGTTTCATTGAGCTTTGCTTCCACAGGTTTAAACCCCGAAATGGTCATAAGGGGGCTAATTTCATCTACTTTTATACGTACCTAAAGAAATACATGGAAGATGCAGAAAGAGAAATTGAAAGGAAAAACAGGATGGTTGAGAACGAAAATGTGACATATGAGCAAATTCAGAATGTGATTGATATGTTTTGATTCCCATTGACTTTGTTAGCTTCTTTGACTAATTCAACTTAAATTAAAGGAGTGGAAATCATGAGTTTTTCTAAAAACTGCATTTTGGCTCAGTATTGCGGAGACAAAGATACCAAAAAGTGCAATAAATTGTGCCCCTTTTATATTCATCTTCACGGTGCTTCAGGGAAAGGAGGAAAAATCTTTGAATCAAATATCCCCCTCGACTACTCCAGAATGACAGTTAAACAAAATCCTGTGCGACAAAGTCAGAGTACTGTTTACACACAGATAGATAACTACGTCAAAACTTTTCCCAGAATGTTCAATGGAGAAAGAATCCGTTCACTTTACCTATATTCCGAATCTCCGGGAACAGGAAAAACATCTACTGCTTGTGCAATCGCCAATGAATATTTATTAATTCATTGCATTGGAAGCTGGAAGCGAGGACAGCGCCCAAAAGACAGGGTTGTTTTCTTCTTGGATTTCAATGCTTGGCAAAACAAGTTTAACGAATTCAACAACCCACGCATTTCCCAAGAGACAGCAAAGAAAGCAGAAAAAGCGTTTTTCTACTATCGGGATGCCGCAAAAAATGCTGAATTGCTAATTGTTGATGACATTGGAATTAGAACCCCAACAGAGGCTTTTAGTTCTGTAGTTCACGATTTGATAAATTATCGTGTCGTTTGCCGAAAACCGACTATTTATACTTCAAATGTTCCACTTAAAGAGTTGATGGATAAATACGACGCTCGTTTATATGACAGACTCAGAGACCAGACAGTCGAGATAATCGGATTCAAAGAAAAAAGTTTTCGGGGTGTGCGTAAAGATTGGGATTGAAGTGTGAGGTGGTTATATGGAGTCAATGTTTGAGATTGGGGATTTAGTTAAAATCAAAGGATATTCAAGTGTGTTCAGAGTTGTTGGATACTTTGAAGACGGAGAAGAAGAATGTTACCGCGTTAGACAATATCTTTTAGAAGATTATGTAAATGAATTGGTAGCGTATCCGGAAGACATGCGTATTGCCACTGACGCAGAAATAGATGAGTATGAATATAATCCGCTTTTTTATATGCGAGAGTTTAACCCACCTAATGTTTCCCTAAAACCTCCAAAACTACGCATCAGAGAAGAAGAAAAGAAAGTCTTGGAGGAACTCGCTGAAAACAGGGGGAAAATCGAAAAGCTCAAGCATTGGCAGGATTGGTATTTAGATATGTATAGATTTACATCCAATAAAAAATACCTTCGGCGGGTTGAAAAGATTTCCAAAATCATCAATACAATTCCCACCCGTGCATTCCAAATCAAAAATGGTTAAGGAGGCATTCTGATGTCTGCAGGTTTTAAATTCATCTCCAAAATGTTGGATAGCAAAAATGTTGATGCGTTTAGTAAATATGGGATTGATGCTGAAAAATTCCCGACTCCTGAAGAACGGGAAGTATTTAGATATCTTGAATACTACATCAGGGAAAATCGCACACTCCCCTCACCGGAAGAATTATCAGCCAAGTTTGAGGACTTTGTTTACATCCCGAATGTCGCATGTTCATTTGACACTCTTGCGAAAGAATTAAACGGCAAGTTCATCCAGATGAGTCTTGCACGTCTTGTGCAGGGCAATGTTGGGGCTGATGACGAATTTGCAAAACGTGACAACCTCTCCAGCCTCATCAACGAAAAGGATGGATATGCACTTATCGAATGGTTAGCCGATGAGGTAGACAAAATCAAGCAGAAAGCAAATACGGTTCAAAAAATTGGGCATGACATTAAGGCTGATTATGATTGGTTCTTGGATGAATATGAACGGAGAAGACAAGGAAAAACCTTTAAAGTATTCCCTTCTCGCTTCCCTTCGCTCAGCAAGATTTTAGGAGGCGGGTTCTCAACTGGGAACATGTATACGTGGTTCGGTCGCTCCGGAAGGGGAAAGTCAATAATAGTACTTGAAGAGGCAATCACCGCGGCAATTAACGGAGCAACCGTGCTTTACTGGGGTCTAGAAATGCCAAAGTATGAGTTATATGCACGTGCTTATTCCTCCCTATCTGCACGAAGAGGGATTTTCACAGCACAGATTGACGGGGTTGACTATGAAGCAGGTTTCCCCCAAAGAGATATACTAATGGCTAAGATGTCGCCTACCTTTTACAACGGATTCAAGAACTTTGTAAAAACCATCGACCAGCAAATGAAAGGAACAATTATTTTCCGGTGCATTGACGATGAAGATTTCATGCGACGGGATTTAAGAGAATTGGAATTTGAGATTAGACAAACAAATGCTGATGTGGTAGTAATTGACCCTGCGTATTACATGGATATGGAATACAATAGCTCCAGAACAGCCGGAGGAGATATGGCGGCAACAAGTCAAAGGCTTCGTATCATGGCTGGTAATCTGGGTGTTGTTTTACATGTCATCACCCAAGCGGAAGAAACCAAAGACCAATATGCAGAGGATGGAGAACGTATTTTGACACCACCAAAACGGAACGAAGTAAAGAAAAGTAAACAACTTATGGAAGATGCTTCGCTTACAATTGGTATTGACACTAAAGACGGTCAAGGAGTTATTGTGCCCGCCAAGGGAAGAAGCGGCGGAGAAGACCAAAAAGTTGATATTGTCTTCCTCCCTAATTACGGGCTTGTGCAGGAAATGCCTTCCGCTGAAGAAGCAGAAGAAAAGTTTACCGTTAATTTTTGATGTTATTAGTGAAGATGTTGGGGTTACTAACTATTATCACTGGAGTGGTGAAGCGTGAAATTAAAAGGATTGGACGTTCCTGTTGATGTGGAAGCTGAGTTAAGGGGATTTGATTGGGAACAAGCCAAGTGGACGGGTGAAAAATTAATTGCCTGCTCTCCCTTTAGAGACGAAAGTCGACCATCATTTTACGTATGGCTGGTGGATACAGCCCAAGCTCGGGCTGGTTCGTGGGGAGATAGTGGAGGTTCCGGTGAGTTTGAAAAAGGAGGGTTTATTTCCCTCCTCTCTTTTTTACGGAATGAATCGCCTGAAGAAACTGTGGATTACTTGGTGACTAAGTATGGAACATACATTGACGGTCATATTGTCTTGAATAGGTTAAATGTGAACTTAGAAGAGAATGCACGGAAGTCCCTTCCTTTAAGCTTGATTGAAGGACTTCAAGAACACCCCTATCTAACCAAACGGGGAATATCAAAAGGTGTACAACGGGCATTAAAAACTGGATATGACGCAGAGAAAAAAGCCATTGCTTTCCCGTGGTTTTTACCTAACGGTAAGCTAGCGGCTGTTAAGTATCGGAGAACATCTAGTAAAAGGTTTTTCTATGCAAAAGGAGGATATCCTATCCGGAATCTTTTGTATGGAGTGCACATCCTTCACCAAAAAGACTATCTAGATACAGTTGTTGTTACAGAAGCTGAAATTGATGCGATGACCGCAATGACTGCTGGCTTCCCTGCGGTTGCGGTTGGAGGTTCACAATTTAACCCTAAGCATACATCCGCTTTGATGCAGACAAAAGTCAAAAATGTCATCATTGCTTCCGACAATGACGAGGCTGGGGCTAAATTAGCAAAACAGATTGAGGATGCATTGAGCTTTCAATTCAATCTGTATAAAGTCGAGTTTCCCGATGGTGCTAAAGACTTGAATGAGTTAGGCATTGAGAAATGTAATAAGGCTTTAAATGGTGCTAAAAAACTGAATAAGATGTTTTTTGTGACATAAATTTGAACAGCAACACGAAATATGTATTTTGGGGGTGATTATATGCAAGCAATATTTGTGCTAAGTTTCATAGGAATATTTTTAAGCCTTGTCGGATTAATCTTCAAGAAGACAAGAAAACACGCTTGGAAAGTTTTGATTGTGTGCGTTGTTTTGTTTGGTATTAGCGGATTCTTCGTACCTGCAGAGGAAGAACCCGTACAGGCAGTGAACAAGCAGGAGACTCAGGAAGTTAAGAAAGAAGAGTCCCAATCCCCTTCTCAAGAGGAAGAGTATATTAAGTATGCTAATCATTTGGTTAATCGGGTGGGATTCGCCATTGACCTGATTAATCAGGGTTATGACCAGTGGAACTCAAAATATGCCTCAGGTCAAGTAAACCAAGGCATAAAAGAGTTGGAAAACGAAGTTAAGGAACTGGATAATCTGAACCCTGCCAACTCACAGGCACAACTCCATGAGGAATTTAAGAAGGAAATAATAAACATCAGAGACACAGCAAAAGACTCTTTAGATTTAGCTAATCAAGATAAATTAGATGAGGCAAAAGATAAAATGAGTTCAATTGACCTTGACGCTATTCGGAACAAGTTAAATCAATCATAAAGAAAAAACCCGAGGATTATTCCTCGGGTTTTATTTTTTTAGGCGAAAAACCCCATGGTTACCAGCAAGTTAATTATTTGCTTTATGCCATTTATGATTTCTTCGCTTATGCTAAAGCCAAGGGTTTCTAAAATGACAATAACTAGCGCAACTGCCGCTAACCATACGTCTTTGTTTCTTAATACATTTAGGATTTTGCCCCATCTCTTTTTCAACGGGTGTCACCTTCCTTTTGAAGTTATTTAACTGAGGTTAACTGATTAGCTAACCTCAGCACATCTATTAAAAGCATCATTTATAGTCAATCCTTTGGATTTCGATTTTCTCTGCTTTATTGTCTTTGATGGCGTTTTGGACAGCCTCAAGGACGTATTTGTCATACGCAGAAGTAACCACAGGCTCCCCATCAACTACCACTTCATAAGCTGGTTCTTTCGGCTTCTCCTCCGGAAACAAAGCGTACCAAGTTGTGAAATCAACAATCCCTGTTGCAGGAAGCCCCTTACCAACAGGAACAGCATTACCGTCTGCATCGTGTCTTTCTTGCCATGTGCGAACGGCTCGGGCTGTGGCAACACCATAGTAGCCGTCAGCATTTATTTTCAATCTATTCTGAATCTTTTTCACGGCATCGCCTTTAGAACCAATTTCAAAAGGAGCGTGATAATCTTCTACATATTCAATCTTCGGAAGCTCGCCAAAAAGTGCTTTCCAAGTCTTTTCACCCACAATTCCATCTGCTGTTAATCCTTTTCCAATCGATACGGCATTACCATTTTCATCGTGTCGTTCTTGCCACATTTTCACACTTTCTTCCGTTGTGGCTCCAAAATACCCGTCAACCTTAACTTTAAGTCTTTCTTGAAGCTTGGACACAAGTTTA